>JBDKFE010000160.1:0-50111 GCA_039798885.1 Pseudomonadota bacterium
TTGCGGATATTTGGGGACGGAAAATGAGGGGGACCTGCCCCTGTCATTTTCCGTTCTTCAAATATCCTCGGGTGGGTCCGGGAGGGCGAAGCGCCTCCCGGGGGTGCGGCGGGGCGGGGCGGGAAAGGTCTTGTGATGGGGCGGGTGCGGGAGGGTCGCTGACCCTCTCGCCCGGGCGGGCATTTGGGCAACGTTTCCGTGCTGGGCGCGGGGGGGCGGGCTTGTGGCGCGGGCGGGGGCGGGATTAACGTCGCAGGACGTGATCGAGGAGGCTGCCCGTGCCAAAGCCCATCTATATCCTGAACGGACCGAACCTGAACCTGCTGGGTCTGCGCCAGCCCGAGATCTATGGGCGTGAGACGCTGGAGGATGTGGCGGAGGATTGCGGCGCACTGGCCGAGGAGTTGGGTCTGACGATCCGCTTCCTGCAATCGAACCACGAGGGGCAGTTGGTGGATTGGATCCACGAGGCCCGCGGTGACGGGGCGGGGATCATCATCAACCCGGCCGCCTATACGCATACCTCGGTTGCGATCCTTGACGCGCTGAACGCCTTTGAGGGGCCGGTGCTGGAGGTGCATATCTCCAACGTCCACAAGCGCGAGGCGTTCCGGCATCATTCCTATGTCTCGATGCGGGCGGAGGGGGTGATCGCGGGGTTCGGGACGGAAGGATACAGGCTGGCGCTGCGGCGGATGAAGACGCTGGTGGCGAAATGATGCTGCCGCAGAACCGGTTCAAGCGGGGATTGCGCGAGGGGCGGCAGCAGATCGGGTTGTGGAATTCGCTGCCGGGGACGGTGGTGGCGGAGTTGCTGGCGACCTGCGGCTTTGACTGGGTGGTGATCGATTGCGAGCATTCGGTGACGGATATTCCCGACACGCTGGCGATGATGCAGGCGATGGCGCCTTACCGGACGCAGGCGGTGGTGCGGCCTGCGGCGAATGATGCGGTGCTGATCAAGCGCGTGCTGGATCTTGGCGCGCAGACGATCATCCTGCCTTACGTCCAGACCGTGGAGGAGGCGCGGGCCGCCGTCGCGGCGGTGCGCTATGCGCCGCGCGGGATGCGGGGCGTTGCGGGCATGACGCGGGCGAGCGTCTTTGGGCAGGTGGCGGGCTATCACCAGCGGGCAGAGGAGGAAATCTGCCTGATCCTGCAGGTGGAAACGATCGAGGCCTTGGGGCGCATCCCGGAGATCGCGGCGCTGGACGGGGTGGACGGGTTGTTCATCGGGCCTGCGGACCTTGCGGCCAGTATGGGGCATGTGGGGAATGCCGGGCATCCCGACGTCGTCGCCGCCATCGAGCGGGGCATCAAGGCCATCGTGGCGGCGGGCAAGCCGGCGGGTATCCTGACGCTGGACCCGGGCTTTGCGCGGCAGTGCATCGCGTGGGGGACGACCTTCACGGCGGTCGGGATGGATATCGCGCTGCTGGCCAATGGTGCGCGGGGTCTGGCGGCGGCCTTCCGGGAGGCGTGAGGTGGCGCGGAGGGACTTGGCGCGGGTGCCGGATCGGTTCGTCTGGCATCCGGCGGCGCGGGTCTTCGGGCCGGATGGGCATGCCGTGGTGCCTGCGCCTTTGCCTTTGCCTGCGTCTTTGCCCTTGGACGGGGTCGGGGCGGTGATCGGTTCGACCGACTGCGGGGCGGCGGTGGCAGGGGCTTTGGCGCGGGGGGCGGCGGGGTTGCCGTTCCGGGTGGGGGCCGTGGCTTTGCCTGCGCCCGAGCCGGGGGCGCGGCCGGTCTTCGAAACGCTGACCTCGGGGTCGACCGGGGTGCCGCGCCGGATCAGGCGGTCGCAGCGGTCGTGGTGCGCGTCATTCGCCGTGAATGCGGGACTGTTCGGGATCGGGCCGGGGGTGCGGATTGCCGTGCCGGGGCGGATGGAGCATTCGCTGTCGCTTTACGGTGCGCTGGAGGGGGCCTGTCTGGGCGCGGCGGTGCATCTGCTGGCGGGGCTGCGCCCGGACGCGCAGGCGCGGGAGATCGCGGCGCGCGGGGTGGAGGTGCTCTATGCAACGCCCGCGCAGTTGCGGCTGATGGTGGAGGCGGGGGGCGGCGTGGCTTGGCCCGGCTTGCGGTTGGTGCTGGTGGGTGGGTCGAAGCTGGATGCGGTGTTGCGGGCTGCCTTGGCGGCGATTGCGCCGGGGGCGGAGGTGCGCGAGTTCTATGGTGCGGCGGAGGCGAGTTTCGTGACGCTGACCGATGCGCGGTCGCCGGAGGGGAGCGTGGGGCGGCCCTATCCGGGGGTGCAGGTGGAGATCCGGTCGGCCGGGGGGGCGGTGCTGGGTGACCCTGCGGTCGGAGAGGTCTGGGTGCGGTCGCCCTATCTTTGTGATCGCTATGGCGGGCGAGGGATGCCCGCGCTGCGCAAGGCGGGGTGGCTGTCGGTGGGAGAGATGGGCTGGATGGAGCGGGGGGAGCTGCATCTGGCGGGGCGGGCGGGGCGGATGGTGACGGTGGCGGATCAGAACGTCTTTCCCGAAGAGATCGAGGGGTTTCTGGCGGGTCTGCCGGGGGTGCGGCGGGTGGCCGTGCTGCCCAAGGCGGACCTGATGCGGGGGCATGTGCTGGTGGCGGTGATCATGGGGGATGCGGCGCGGGAGGCGGACATCCTGCGCGCGGCGCGGGCACGGCTTGGGGCGTTGAAGGCCCCCAAGGCGGTGATTTGGCGGGCGGATTGGCCGGAATTGCCCTCGGGCAAGGCGGATCTGACGCGGATTGCGGCTGAGGCAGGGCTGTGAGGGGCGGGTCCGGCTGCGTGGCGCGGGTCGTGGCGTCGCATGGGTATTTGGGCCGAGAGGAAGGGGCGGGGCTTTGGGCGCTTTCGTGATCGCGGGGAAGCGGACGGCGGTGGTGCCTCGGGGTGGGGCGTTTTCGGCTTTGCGGGTGGAGGATTTGGCGGCCCCGGTCCTGCGGGCGCTGCTGGAGGCGGCGGGGATTGCGGCGGAGCGGGTGGATGAGGTGATCGTCGCGAACGCCATCGGTCCGGGCGGGAACGTGGCGCGGCGGGTGGCACTGGCGGCCGGGCTGCCCGAGCGGGTGGCGGGGCTGACGGTGGATCGGCAATGCGCGGGGGGCTTGGATGCCCTGCTGTTGGCGCGGGGGATGGTGCTGGCGGGGCTGGCAGAGGTGGTCGTGGCGGGGGGCGCGGAGAGCTATTCGCAGGCGCCGGAGCGGTGGATGCCGGGGGCGGCGGGGCCTTATGTGCAGGCACCCTTTACCCCATGGCCCGCGCGCGATCCGGGGATGGCGGAGGCGGCGGATGCGCTGGGGCGGCGGCTCGGGATTGCGCGGGCGCGGGCGGATGGCTGGGCGGTGGAGAGCCATGCGAAAGCTCTGCGGGCGGATATGGCGGGCGAGATCGTGCCCGTTGCGGGGGTGGCGCGGGATGTCTTTGCGCGGGCGCTGACGCCTGCGGTCGCGGCGCGGGCGGCGGTGGTGGCGGGGGATGTGACGGCGGCCAATGCGGCGGTGGCGGCGGATGGGGCGGCCTTTGTGCTGGTCGTGTCGGAGCGGGTGGCGGCGGAGGCGGCGCGGGCGCTGCGGATTGCGGGGGGCGTGACGCGCGGCGGCGTGCCGTGGGAGCCGGGGCTGGCCCCGGTGGCGGCGATGGGCGAGGCGCTGGGGGCCTGCGGGCTGCGCGCGAATGCGGTGGAGCGGGCGGAGGTGATGGAGGCCTATGCGGTGCAGGCCATCGCCTGTGTCGAGGGGGCGGGGCTGGACCCGGCGCGGGTGAACCTGAAGGGCGGGGCCTTGGCGCGGGGGCATCCCATCGGGGCCTCGGGCGCGGTGCTGGCGGTGCGGCTGTTTGCGGATTTGGGACCCGGGGCGGGGGTGGCGGCGATTGCCTCGGCCGGGGGGATCGGGACGGCGGTGGTGCTGGAAGGATAAGGGGGCGCACGCGCCCCCTCTTGGCCGTTCCGGCCAATTCACCCCCTGTGGGTATTTGTCCCCGAGATGAAGGAGGGGGACGGGGTCTGTCGCGTCAGCCGCGCGAGAGGAGCGCGTCGGGGCGCATGCGGGCGATGCCTTGGGTGATGAGGGCGGCGAGGGCGACCTTGATGAGGTCGCCGGGGAGGAAGGCCGTGACCATGAGGGCGGCTTCGGTCAGGGATTTGTCGAGCATCAGGGCGAGGCCGGGGATGCCAAAGGCGTAGAGCGCGATCACGCCACCGAGGAAGGCGCCGAGGGCGGCGGCGGGGAGGATGGCGCTGCGCAGTTTCTCGGTCACGAGGCCCGCGACGAAGGCGGCGACGGGGAAGCCGATCAGGAAGCCCACGGTGGGAGAGGCGAAGACTCCAAGCCCGCCGCGCCCGCCGGAGAGGAGCGGAAGGCCCAGCGCCACGAGGGCGAGGAAGAGCAGGACCGCCAGCGCGCCACGCTTTGCGCCGAGGACGGTGCCGCAGAGCATGATGCCCAAGGATTGCGCGGTGATCGGCACGCCGAAGGGCAGCATGATCTGGGGAACGAAGCCCAGCACCGCGATGAGGGCGGCGAAGAGGGCGATATGGGCGAGGCTGCGTTCCATGGGTCTCTCCTGTTTTGCGGTGGCCCGTTTAGCCTGTGCCGCCGCGGGCGCGCAAGGCCTCGGCGACGTGGTCGGCTTCGTCCAAGGCGGCGAGGGTGGCGGGGACGAGGATGCGCCAGCCGGGGCGGCGGGCGGAGCGGGCGGACCACGCGGTGCGGATGGCGTCGATGCGGTCGGCAAGGACCGGGATGAAGCGGATCGTCAGCGCGAGGGCGAGGGTGAGGCGGCGGGTGGGCAGACCCGCGCGGGCGAGGGGGGTGGCAAGACGGTCGAGGGTGGCCAGCATATCGGTCAGCCGCGTTGTCATGGTGACGAGGTTGGCGCAGGCGACGGCGGTGATCAGGCGCAGGGCGATGGCGGTGCCTTGGGTCAGGTCGCCCGTCCAGCCGTGCCAGAGGGCGAGAAGGGCGAGGAAGGGCCAAAGCGGGCGGAGTTGGCGCAGGGCCTGCACGGCGATGGCGCGGCCGAGGGCGAGGTGGAGGGCGGCCAGCGCGGCGGCGATGGCGGCGAGGGTCGCGGGGGTGTCGATGCGGAAGAGGGCGACGGTGGCGGCGCAGAGCAGGGCGAGTTTGAGCCCTGCGGGCAGGCGGTGGAGGGGGGTTTCAACGGGAAAGGTGAGGGTCAGCATCGGCCTCTCCGAGTCGGGTCATTTCGGCGGTGAAGGCGGGCAGGATGGCGGCGGGGGGGCCGTCGGCGCGGATGCGGCCTGCCTCCAGCCAGAGCAGGCGGTCGCAGGTGGCGACGGCGGCGGGGGTGTGGCTGATGGTGATCAGCCGCTGGGGCAGGGTGGCAAGGCGGCGGGTCAGGCGGGCGGCGGTGGGCAGGTCCAGCGCGGCGAAGGGTTCGTCGAGAAGGATGGTGCCGGGGCGCATCAGAAGGACCGACAGAAGGCAGAGCCATTGGCGCTGGCCTTGCGACAGGGTCGAGACGGGCAGGTCGGCCCAGTCGGCGCGGCCTTCGGTGGCCAGTGCGGCACGGGCCTGCGTTTCGGCGTCCCTGTGGCCCTGTTGGGCAAGGCCGAAGGCCAGTTCTTCGGCCACGGTCGGGAACAGGATCTGCTGGTCGGGGTTCTGGAACAAGATCCCAAGGCGCGAGAGCATCGCCTTGCGGTCGCGGGCGGGGTCGATGCCCTCCAGCCTGACGCTGCCAGAGGTGGGGGCGATCAGCCCTGCGATCAGGCGCAGGAGCGTGGTCTTGCCCGATCCGTTCTGTCCGATGATGCCGATGCGGGCTTCGGTCAGGGTCAGGGTCAGGTCAGATAGGATCGTCTTGCCACGGATGGCGAAACCCGCGCCCGAAAGGACGATGCCCTGATCGACGTCTGTGGCGGCCCGTGTCATGCCCCGCGATTAGCGCAAGCGAAAGGGCCGTTCCAGAAGAAACGGCCCTGTGCATTTTCCGTCTTCAAATATCCTCGGGGGGTGAGGCGCGGCACGCGCCGAGGGGGGCAGACGGCCCCCCTGCGCCCTTAGCCCTGACGCGCGGCGGCCACGGATTCTTCGAGGATGTCCATCGCCTCGGCAAAATGCGCGTCGGGGATGGTGATCGGGGCGAGGAAGCGGATCACGTTGCCGTAGACGCCGCAGGTCAGCAGGATCAGGCCGCGCTTGAGCGCCTCCATCCTGACGCGGCCGGTGAAGCCTGCGTCGGGTTCCTTGTTGCCCGGGTTGGCGAATTCGACGGCGACCATGAAGCCGGGGCCGCGGATGTCGGTGATTTCCGGGGTGGTGGAGCGGATCTGCTCCAGCCGCTGCTTGAGCCGCGAGCCGAGTTCGTTGGCGCGGGCGCAAAGCTGTTCTTCTTCGATCACGTCGAGAACGGCGTGAGAGGCCGCGATGCCCAGCGGGTTGCCCGCATAGGTGCCGCCAAGGCCGCCGGGGTTGGCCGCGTCCATCAGTTCGGCCTTGCCGGTGACGGCGGCGAGCGGGAGGCCCCCTGCAAGGCCCTTGGCCATGGTGGTGAGGTCGGCAGCCACGCCGTGCATCTGCATGGCAAAGAGGTTGCCGGTGCGGGCAAAGCCGGTCTGCACCTCGTCCGCGATCATGACGATGCCGTGCTTGTCGCACAGCGCGCGGATGGCGCGGACAAGGTCGGTGGGCGCTTCGTAGAAGCCGCCCTCGCCCTGCACGGGTTCAAAGATGATGGCGGCGACGCGGGCGGGGTCGAGGTCGGCCTTGAAAAGCTTTTCGATGCCCTTGAGCGAATCTTCGGTCGAGATGCCGTGCGGACCCATCGGGAAGGGCACGTGGAAGACGTCGGGCATCATGGCGCCGAAGCCCTTTTTGTAGGGTTCGACCTTGCCGGTCAGGGACATGCCCATAAAGGTCCGGCCGTGGAAGCCGCCGCCGAAGGCGATGACGGCGTTGCGGCCGGTGGCGATGCGGGCGATCTTGACCGCGTTCTCGCAGGCTTCGGCCCCGGTGGTGACGAAGATCGTCTTCTTTTGGAAGTCGCCCGGAACGGCGGCGTTCAGGCGTTCGGCGAGGCGGATGTAATTCTCGTACGGCAGGACCTGATGGCAGGTATGGGTGAAGCGCGACATCTGTTCGGTCACGGCGGCCATGACCTTGGGGTGGCAATGGCCGGTGTTCACCACGGCGATGCCGGCGGCGAAGTCGATGTAGCGGTTGCCTTCGATATCCCAGATTTCCGCGTTCTTGGCACGGTCGGCGTAGATCTGGGTCATCATGCCCACGCCGCGGGAGATGGCTTCATCCCGGCGGCGGGCGACTTCGGCATTCTGCATGGCAAGGCTCCAAGAGGGGTCCGGGGCGGACGCTGTTTGGTCCGTATTTGATCAAACTTTGCCTCCGGCTTCAATGCGGAAGGCGACCGGGCGCGGGCGGAAATCGTCGCATCCGATTAACCCGCGATTAGGGATTCGGGGCGAGAGTGGCGGGAGGCTTGGTCAGAAGGCGGGGCGCGCGGGATGCGGGATTTTGGGGCGGATGATCCGGTGGATCGGTTGCGGCTGATCCGGTCGCGGCGGGTGGGGGCGGTGACGTTCCATCGGCTGGTGGCAGAGCATGGGTCTGTCGCGGCGGCGCTGGCAGCTTTGCCCGATGTGGCGCGGGCGGCGGGCGTGGCAGAGTACGCGCCCTGCCCGGTGGAGGTGGCGCGGCACGAGATGGCGCAGGCGCGGATTGCCGGGGCGCGCATGCTGGTGCCGGGGGATGGGGTCTATCCGGCGCTGCTGGCGGGGTTGCCGGATGCGCCGCCGGTCCTTTGGGCGCGGGGTGAGCTTGGGCTGCTGGCGCGCGAGGCGGTGGCGCTGGTCGGGGCGCGGAATGCGTCTTCGCTGGGGCTGCGGATGGCGCGGCGGCTGGCTTTGGGGCTGGGCGCGGCGGGGCGGGTGGTCGTGTCGGGTCTGGCGCGCGGAGTTGACGCCGAGGCGCATCAGGCGGCGCTGGAGACGGGGACGGTGGCTGTGATGGCGGGCGGCGTGGATGTCGTCTACCCCGAAGAGAATGCGGCGCTGGCCGCGCGGATGGCCGAGCGGGGGTGCCTGCTGTCGGAACAGCCGATGGGGTTGATCCCGCAGGCGCGACATTTCCCGCTGCGCAACCGGATCATCGCGGGGCTGTCGCGCGCGGTCGTGGTGGTGGAGGCGGCGGCGCGGTCGGGCAGCCTGATCACGGCGCGGGACGCGCTGGACATGGGGCGCGAGGTGATGGCGGTGCCGGGGCATCCCTTCGACGCGCGGGCGGCGGGGTGCAACCTGCTGATCCGGGACGGTGCCCTGCTGGTGCGCGGGGCAGAGGACGTGCTGGACGGGATTGGCGCGGCGGGTGGACTGCGGCCTGTTGGCGCAGAGGGCGCAGATGCGCCTTCGGATGCCGGCCAAGAGGCGGTGCAGGATGGGCAGGTCGGCCCGCAAGTGGCCGTCGGTGCCGGGCGGGCGGTGACGACAGTGCCGGGGCAGGTGCCCGCGCGGCGGCCTTTGGCGGAAACGGCTGCCTTGCACGGGATGATCCTTGCCCGGCTGGGGCCAAGTCCGGTGGCGGAGGATCAGTTGATTCGCGACCTTGCCCTTCCGGCCGAGGCGGTGGCGCGGGAGTTGGTGGCGCTGGAGGTGGAGGGGCAGGTGATGCGGCAGGCTGGCGGGATGCTGTCGCGGGCGTGACGGCTGGGGCTGATCATCGCGCCGTGTCGCAGAGGCGTGATCTGGCTTTCCGGCCCATCGGCCAGGCTGCCATTCGGTTGGGCCTTCCGCGGCTGCGGGGGGATGTGGTGCGGCGGATTGGCCCTTTGGGCGGGCATCGGGGCGCATCGGATAAGGTCGGCCACAAGGATGCCGGACGGGTTGGCCGGGCGGGGCGGATTGGCGGGGCGGATTGGCGGGATTGGCGTTCCTTGGTCCGATCTGACGGCTTGCGCGCAAGGGGGGCAGGAGGGGCCGCCCGCAGGGCAAGGACGCAGCCCGCCCTGACCCGCGCCGCCCCCGGACATCCGGCTGCATTGACAAGGGTGTAGGTTCGCCCACATGTTGCCGCGCTGTTGCACGGGCGGATTGGAAGGATTTTTGATGGCTGTCGTCGTAGTGGAAAGCCCCGCCAAGGCGAAGACCATCAACAAGTATCTCGGCTCTGACTTCACGGTTCTGGCCTCTTACGGGCATGTCCGCGACCTGCCGCCCAAGGACGGGTCGGTCGATCCCGAGCAGGATTTCCGCATGGAGTGGGAGGTCGCGCCGGAGTCGAAGAAGCATGTCCGCGCGATTGCCGAGGCGTTGAAATCCGATGACACGCTGATCCTAGCGACCGACCCTGACCGGGAAGGCGAGGCGATCAGCTGGCATCTGAAAGAGGCGCTGGCCTCGTCGATCAAGAAGGGCAAGAAGGTGGCGCGCGTCACCTTCAACGCGATCACCAAGGATGCCGTCACCAAGGCGATGAAGGAACCGCGCGAGGTCGACGAGGCGCTGGTGGATGCCTATCTGGCCCGCCGCGCGCTGGATTATCTGGTGGGCTTTACCCTGTCGCCGGTGCTGTGGCGCAAGCTGCCGGGGGCGAAGTCGGCGGGGCGCGTGCAGTCGGTCTGCCTGCGCCTGATCGTCGAGCGCGAGATGGAGATCGAGGCCTTCCGCGCGCAGGAATACTGGACGGTGAAGGCCGTGCTGGTGACGCCGCGCGGGCAGGAATTCGAGGCGGTGCTGACGGTTCTGGGCGGGAAGAAACTGTCAAAATTCGACATTCCGACGGCGGAAGCGGCAGAATTGGCGGTAAGGGCTGTCACTTCTCGAACATTGGCGGTCAAGTCGGTGGAGGCGAAGCCTGCCACGCGCAACCCGTTCCCGCCCTTTATGACATCGACCTTGCAGCAAGAGGCGAGCCGCAAGTACGGCATGGGGGCCAAGGCCACGATGAGCGCGGCGCAGCGCCTGTATGAGGCCGGGCACATCACCTATATGCGGACCGACGGGATCGACATGGCGCCCGAGGCGGTGATGGCCGCGCGGGACGAGATCAAGCGCCGCTTCGGGGCGAATTACGTGCCCGACAGTCCCCGCATGTACAAGAACAAGGCCAAAAACGCGCAGGAGGCGCATGAATGCATCCGCCCGACCGACATGTCGGCGGGGCCCGAGAAGCTGCGGCTGGTAGAGGCGGATCAGAAGAAGCTTTACGAGCTGATCTGGAAGCGCACCATCGCGTCGCAGATGGCGGCGGCGCGGCTGGAGCGGACGGCGGTCGATGTCGGCAGCGCGGATGGCGAGGTGTTGCTGCGCGCCACGGGGCAGGTGGTGCTGTTTGACGGCTTTCTGGCCGTCTATGACGAGGGGCGCGACGACGAGGACGAGGATGAGGGCCGCCTGCCGCAGGTGATGCAGGGCGAGGGCGTGGACAAGCGCGGCGTCACGCCGGAGCAGCATTTCACCCAGCCCCCGCCCCGCTATACCGAGGCGACGCTGGTCAAGCGGATGGAAGAGCTGGGGATTGGGCGGCCGTCGACCTATGCCAGCATCATCGGCACGATTCAGGACCGCGAATATGTCCGCAAAGACAAGAACCGCCTGATCCCCGAGGATAAGGGGCGGCTGGTGACGGCCTTTTTGACCAACTACTTCCGCCGCTATGTCGATTTCGACTTCACCGCAGACCTTGAGACGCAGCTGGACGACGTGTCGGCCGGTGAACGGGATTACAAGGAGGTGCTGTCGCGCTTTTGGCGGGATTTCAGCGCGGCGGTGGCCGAAACGGCGGACCTACGCATCGGCGAGGTGCTGGAGAAGATCGACGAGTTTCTTGCGCCCCACCTTTATCCGGCGCGGGCGGATGGGTCGGACCCCCGGTCCTGCCCGGTCTGCGGCAACGGACGGCTGCATCTGAAGACGGCGCGGTCGGGCGGGGCGTTCATCGGCTGCGGGAATTACCCGGACTGCCGCTATACGCGCCCCATCGGCGGCGGCGAGGAGGGCGGCGCGATCTCGGCCGACGGGACGGTGCTGGGGCATGATGCGGATGGCCAGCCCGTGACGCTGCGCGCGGGGCGGTTCGGGCCTTATGTGCAGAAGGGCGAGGCGAGCGAGGCCAATCCGAAACCACCACGGGCAAGCCTGCCGAAGGGGTGGGCCCCGGACGGCATGACGCTGGAGCGGGCGCTGCAACTGCTGAACCTGCCGCGTCCCATCGGGCCGCATCCGGCGGATGGCGTGCTGGTCGAGGCGGGGATCGGGCGGTTCGGGCCCTATGTGAAGCATGGTTCGGTCTATGCCAACATTCCCGATGTGGAAGAGGTGTTCACGATCGGGATGAACCGCGCGGTCGAGGTTCTGGCGCAGAAGGCCACGCGCGGGCGGGGGACGGCTGCGCCTGCCGGGCCGCTGCGGGTGCTGGGTGCGCATCCCGATGGCGGCGAGGTTCAGGTGATGCCCGGCAAGTACGGGCCTTATGTGAAATGGGCCAAGGTGAATGCGACCCTGCCCAAGGGGGTAGAGCCAGAGGCGGTGACGCTGGACGAGGCGCTGGCGCTGATCGCCGAGAAGGCGGGCAAATCGGGGGGCAAGTCGGCGGGCAAGAAGGCCCCGGCGCGCAAGGCGGCGGCGAAACCGGCGAAGGCCAAGGCGGCCAAGCCCGCCGCCAAGAAGGGGGCGGCGGCAGGGACCTGAGGTTCGCCGACCGTCGGATCGCGGTGCAAAACAGGGCGCGACAGTCGCCGTCTTTCCGCTTAGGCTGGGCGCAGTTGGTCTAGCTTGCGAGTGAGATGATGATGTTCCCCAGAATTTGCGCCGCCTCTGCCGTGGCGCTGTGCCTTGTCGGATCAGGTCAGGCGATGGCGCAAAGCCCCGAGATTGCCGGCCCCGCGACGGTCGAGAGTTTCGTCCGGGGCGCGCAGGGGGAACCCTTTTCCGTGGAGGCCATCCTGCAGGGCTGTGGAGAGCAGGACGGGTTTTCCGGCTGTATCCTTTATGCCGAGGGATGGCGCTGGGTGGCGGCTGACGGGGCGGGAAGCAATCAAGCCGCGATGCAGGTGCTGGCGGGGCTGCCCGTGAACACGCCCGTCCATATGGAGGGCGATCTGGTCTTTTATGGCGATGTCACGGCAGAGGTCGTGATATCGCGCATCGCGGCGGTGGAGGGGGGCGACCCCCATGCCCGTCTGCGCGCGGCGATGCAGGGGGATTGGGTGTCCGCAGAGGACCCGCTGTCGACCCTGCAGGTCCGGGGGTCCGAGGAGACGTGGGTTTATGACGGAGAGGTCGGCGAGCAGTTCATCGTGACCTTTGCCGAAACCTGCGACGACAGCGCCGCACCCGGCACCTTTCTGACCAAGCGGCTGTTGCAAAGCGCCGATCCGATGGTTCTGTGCTATGCCGTGGAAAGCCTGACGCCGGACCGGATGGTGCTGATGTACCTGCCGCGCGGGAACCTGCTGGACTATGTCCGCCCGTAAGGCCTGCGGGGCGCGGGGTTGACCGGCGGTATCCCGGTCAGGCCCCGCGCGGATCAAGCAGGCGCGACATCACGTCGGTGGCGCGGATGGCGCCTATGGGCTGTCCCGCTTCGGTGACGGAAAGGTCCGTCGCGCCGTCGCGCAGCAGTTCCATCACCGCTTTGACCGGGGTGTCCGCGTCGATGCTGCGGCCCGTGGCGGTGGCCCCCTTTGCCATGACATCGCGCGCCGTCAGCACGCCCAGCGGGTTCATGTGGGCCACGAAATCGGCGACGTAATCCGAGACGGGGTTGGCAATGATTTCGCGCGCGGTGCCGCATTGGACGATGCGGCCGCCTTCCATCAGGGCGATGCGGTTGCCGATCTTGAAGGCTTCGTCAAGGTCGTGCGAGACGAAGATGATGGTGCGTTTCAGCGTCGATTGCAGGTCGAGGAGTTCGTCCTGAAGCCGCGCGCGGATGAGCGGGTCGAGCGCCGAGAAGGGTTCGTCCATCAGAAGGATTGGCGCCTCGGTGGCGAAGGCGCGGGCAAGGCCCACGCGCTGTTGCATGCCGCCAGAGAGTTCGCCCACCTTGCGGTCGGCCCATTGGGTCAGGTTGACGAGGTCAAGCTGCGCGTCGATCCGGGCGCGGCGTTCCTTTTCCGGCATGCCGCCGAGTTCGAGTCCGAGCCCCACATTCTCGCGCACTGTGCGCCAGGGCAGCAGGCCGAATTGTTGAAACACCATGGCGACGCGGGTCAGGCGGATGCGGCGCAGCGTGTCGGGGTCGGCATGGGTGACATCGACCAGCCCGTTGCCGTCGCTGACCCAGGCCGCGCCGCGGCAGACGGGGTTCAACCCGTTGACCGCGCGCAAGAGGGTGGATTTGCCGGACCCGGACAGGCCCATGAGGACGAGAATCTCGCCTTCGGCCACGTCGAGGTTGCAATCATGGACGCCAAGGACCTGACCGGTGGCGGTCTGCACCTCGGCCCGCGATTTGCCGTCATCCATCAGGGGCAGGGCGCGTTCAGGGGCGTCGCCAAAGACGATGGAGACATTGTCGAAGCGGACGGCAAGGCCTGCGGTGTCTTTCGGGGCGCTGGGGCGGGGGGCGGTCATTTCTGGCCTCCGATCCGAAGCATGCGGTCAAGGAGGATGGCGACGACGACGATGATGAAGCCGGATTCGAAGCCGAGCGCCGTGTTGACCGAGTTCAGCGCCCGGATCACCGGGACGCCAAGGCCGTTGGCCCCCACAAGAGCCGCGATCACGACCATGGAGAGCGACAGCATGATGGTCTGGTTCAGGCCCGCCATGATCTGCGGCAGGGCGTAGGGCAGTTCCACCTTCCACAGCCTTTGGCGCGGGGTGGCCCCAAAGGCGGTCGCAGCCTCGAGCAAAGCCTGCGGCGTGGTAGAGATGCCCAGATGCGTCAGTCGGATCGGCGCGGGCAGGACGAAGATCACGGTGGCAATCAGGCCCGGCACCATGCCAAGGCCGAAAAAGACGATGGCCGGGATCAGATAGACGAAGGTGGGCAGCGTCTGCATCAGGTCGAGGATCGGCACCAGCGCGCGATAGAGGCGCGGGCGATGCGCGGCGGCGATGCCGATGGGCACGCCCACGCCCATGCAGACCACGCAGGCGGCAAGGATCAGGGTCAGGCTTTCGGTCGTTTCCTCCCAATAGCCTTGGTTCAAGATGAACAGAAAGCCGAGCAGCGCACCGAGGCAGGTCTTCCATGACCGCTGCAGATACCATGTCAGGCCAAGGAAAACCGCAATCACGATCAGCGGATCGGGGGTTTGCAGCACCCACAGGATGCCTGCGATCATCGCTTCCATCACGGCCGAGATCGCGTCGAAAAGGGGCCCAAGATGGGTGTTCATCCAGTCGAACAGGGCCTTGGCGGCCTTGCCCACCGGTATCTTGTGATCGGTCAGCCACTCCATCCGCAGCTTTCCCCCTTCATCTCGGAAAGAAATACCCCGCGGGGGTCCGGGGGCGCGAAGCCCCCGGGGGTCTCTGCGGGGCGGGCCTGCTTATTGCAGGGCGGCCGTGACGGCGGCCTTGGCGTCGCCGCCGTCCTTGGTCGTCACGCCGTCCAGCCACGGCTCCCAGGTCGCCGGGTTGGCGGCGAGCCAGGCCTTGGCGGCGTCGCGGGGATCGGCGCCGTCATTCAGGATGGCGCCCATGATCTCATTCTCCATCGCGAGCGAGAAGACGAGGTTGTTCAGCAGCGCGCCGGTGTTCGGGCATTCCGCGACATAACCCTTGCGGGTGTTGGTGTAGATGGTCGCACCGCCGAAGTCCGGCCCGAAGAGCGCGTCACCCCCGGTCAGGTAGGTCAGCTTGAAGTTGGCGTTCATCGGGTGGGGTTCCCACGCGAGGAAGACGATGGGTTCGCCCGCCTCGGTCTTGCTGGCCACTTCGGCGAGCATGCCCTGTTCCGACGATTCGACCAGTTCAAAGCCGTCCATCCCGAAATCGGGGGAGTTGATGGCCTCTAGCACCAGACGGTTGCCGTCATTGCCCGGCTCGATCCCGTAGATTTGGGCCCCGAGCGCGTCCTTTTGATCCTTGATGTTGGCAAAGTCGGAAATGCCCAGCGCCGCGCCGTGTTCGTTGGTGGCCAGCGTGTATTTCGCGCCTTCGAGGTTGGCGCGGACGGTTTCGACGGTGCCTGCATCGCGGTAGGGGGCGATGTCTGCTTCCATCGAGGGCATCCAGTTGCCGAGGAAGACGTCGATGTCGCCTTCGGCAAGGCCGGTATAGGTGACCGGGACCGAGAGGACCTTGGTTTCGGTTTCATAGCCCAAGGCTTCAAGGACGAGGGTCGTTGCGGCGGTGGTGGCGGTGATGTCCGTCCAGCCCACATCCGAGAACACGACCTTGTCGCAGCCTTCGGCCGCGACGGCACCAGCCAGCGCGAGCGTGGCGACGCCGGCGAGGAGGGTGGATTTCAACATGGCAGTCTCCCTGTCGGTTTTTGTTGATTGACGAGTCAATAGACTTCACGCTTACTCGGTTTGGCAAGTTTTTTCTTGGGACCCGACCGATATGCCGAAGCTTGGTATGGAGCCTATCCGCAAAGCTGCATTGGTTAAAGCGACGATCAGCGAGATCGGGCGCGTGGGATCCCTTGATGTCACGGTCAGCCAGATCGCCAAGCGTGCCGGCATGTCCAGTGCGCTGGCGCATCATTATTTCGGGTCGAAGGACGAGATGTTCTTGGCCGCGATGCGCCATGTCCTGACGATTTACGGGGCCGAGGTGCGGGGCGCTCTGGCTGTGGCGCAGGGACCGGAAGAGCGGCTGCGCGCGATTCTGGCGGCAAGTTTTAGCGCGGGGAACTTCCGGCGCGAGGTGGTGGGGGCGTGGCTGAATTTCTACGTCCTCGCCCAGACCGTGCCCGAGGCGAAGCGGCTGCTGGCGGTCTATCAGCGGCGGCTGCGGTCGAATCTGCTGGTCTGTCTGAAGCCGCTGGCCGGGGCGCGGGCGGCTGAGGTGGCCGAGGGGTTGGGGGCGCTGATCGACGGGCTTTACATCCGCGAGGTTCTGAAAAGCGGGCCGCCGGATGCGGGGGCCGCCGTACGGACAGCGCTGGATTATCTGGATGTTCAACTGAAGGGACGGGGTGCATGAAGGCGCAACCGCAGGCCAGCCATTTCGTGGATGGCGCATATGTCGAGGACAAGGCGGGCGCGCCAATCGAGGTGATCTATCCCGCGACGGGTGAGGTGATCGCGGTCGTGCATGAGGCGACGGCTGCGGTGGTGGAGCGGGCCTTGGCATCGGCCAAGCGGGCGCAGGCGGATTGGGCGGCGATAAAGCCCGTGGAGCGGGCGCGCATCCTGCGGCGTGCGGCCGACATCATCCGCGCGCGGGGCGAGGACCTAGCGCGGCTGGAAACCTTGGATACCGGCAAGCCCATTCAAGAGACGATCGTCGCGGATTGGCCGAGCGGGGCGGATTCGCTGGAATGGTTCGCGGGGCTTGCGCCCACCGTGACGGGCGAGACGATCCCGCTGGGGCGGGATTTCGTCTACACGATCCGCGAACCCTTGGGCGTCTGTGTCGGGATCGGGGCGTGGAACTATCCCAGCCAGATCGCCTGCTGGAAGGCGGCGCCTGCGCTGTCCTTGGGCAATGCGATGGTGTTCAAGCCGTCGGAGGTGACGCCGCTGGGCGCGCTGAAACTGGCGGAGATTTTCGTCGAGGCGGGGCTGCCTGCGGGGCTGTTCAACGTGGTGCAGGGGCGCGGGGCGGTGGGTGCCGCGCTTGTGACCGATGCGCGGGTGGCGAAGGTGTCGCTGACGGGGTCGGTGCCGACGGGGCGGCGGGTCTATGCGGCGGCGGCCGAGGGCGTGCGCCATGTGACGATGGAGTTGGGCGGCAAGTCGCCCTTGGTCGTGTTTGACGACGCCTCGGTCGAGGATGCGGTGGGCGCGGCGATGCTGGGGAATTTCTATTCCGCCGGGCAGGTCTGTTCCAACGGGACGCGGGTCTTTGTGCAGAAGGGGATCAAGGACCGTTTCCTTGCGCGGCTGGCCGAGCGGACGGCGGGGATCGTGCTGGGTGATCCCTTGGACGGGGCGACGCAGATGGGGCCTTTGGTGTCTGCCGCGCAGATGGACAAGGTGCTGGGCTATATCGCCACGGCCAAGGCCGAAGGCGCGCGGCTGGTCTGCGGTGGCGGGCGGGCGGCGCTGAACACGGGGTTCTATGTGCAGCCCACGGTGTTTGCCGATGTGACGGATGCCATGACGATTGCCCGGGAAGAGGTGTTCGGCCCCGTCATGGCGGTGCTGGATTTCGACACCGAGGACGAGGTGGTCGCGCGGGCGAATGACACGGAATTCGGGCTGGCAGCGGGTGTCTTTACGGCGGACCTGACGCGGGCGCATCGGGTGATTGCACGGCTGGAGGCGGGGACCTGCTGGATCAACGCCTACAACCTGACCCCGGTCGAGGGCCCCTTCGGCGGGTCCAAGATGTCGGGTGTGGGGCGCGAGAACGGGCATGCGGCGGTGGCGCACTACACGCAGGTGAAGTCCGTCTATGTGGGGATGGGGCCGGTGGACGCGCCCTATTGAGGGCTGTGTCGCGGGCGGGAATGACTGGGAAGGCGCGGGGATTATGGCGGATTTCGTGATCATCGGGGCAGGCTCTGCCGGGTCGGCGATGGCGTGGCGGTTGGCCGAGGGCGGTGCCACGGTCACGGTCATCGAACATGGCGGGTCGGATGCGGGGCCGTTGATCCAGATGCCCGCCGCGCTGTCCTATCCGATGAACATGGCGATGTATGACTGGGGGTTCCATACGGAGCCCGAGCCGCATCTTGGGGGGCGCGTGCTGGCGACCCCGCGCGGCAAGGTGATCGGCGGGTCGTCCAGTATCAACGGGATGGTCTATGTGCGCGGCCATGCGCGCGACTTCGACACTTGGGCCGAGATGGGGGCGCAGGGCTGGGCCTATGCGGATGTGCTGCCCTATTTCCAGCGCATGGAAAGCTGGCACGGGCAGCGCGACGGGGGCGATCCGGCGTGGCGCGGGGCGAACGGGCCGCTGCATGTGACGCGGGGGCCAAGGGAGAACCCGCTGTTTGACGCCTTTATTCGGGCGGGGGAGCAGGCGGGCTATCCCGTGACGCGCGACTATAACGGGCAGCAGCAAGAAGGGTTCGGGCCGATGGAGGCCACGATCCACAATGGCGTGCGCTGGTCGGCGGCGAATGCCTATCTGAAGCCTGCGATAAAGACCGGGAAGGTGCAGGTCGTGCGCGCCTTTGCCCGGCGCGTGGTGATCGAGCAGGGCCGCGCCGTGGGCGTGGAGGTGGAGCGGGGCGGCACGGTCGAGGTGATCCGCGCCGCGCGCGAGGTGGTGGTGGCGGCGTCCTCTATCAACACGCCAAAGCTGTTGATGCTGTCGGGGATCGGGGACGCCGCGCATCTGCGGGCGCATGGGGTGGCGGTGGTGGCGGATCGGCCCGGTGTCGGGGCGAACCTGCAGGACCATCTGGAGCTTTACCTGCAATTCGCCGCGAAGAAGCCTGTGACGCTGTACAAATACTGGAACCTTTGGGGCAAGGCGGTGATCGGGGCGCAGTGGCTGTTCACCAAGAAGGGGCTGGGCGCATCCAACCAGTTCGAAGCCTGCGCCTTCATCCGGTCGAAGCCGGGGGTGGAATATCCGGATATCCAGTATCATTTCCTGCCCATCGCCGTGCGCTATGACGGCAAGGCTGCGGCCGAGGGGCATGGGTTTCAGGCCCATGTCGGCCCCATGCGATCAAAGTCGCGGGGGGCGGTCACGCTGCGGTCGGGCGATCCGAAGGATGCGCCGAAGATCCAGTTCAACTACATGTCCCATCCCAGCGACTGGGAGGATTTCCGCACCTGCATCCGTCTGACGCGCGAGATCTTTGGGCAAGAGGCAATGGCGGGTTACGTCAAGCACGAGATCCAGCCGGGGGCGGGGGTGCAGACGGACGCGCAGTTGGACGATTTCATCCGCGACCATGTGGAAAGCGCCTATCACCCCTGCGGCACGGCGCGGATGGGGCGGCGGGATGATCCGATGGCGGTGGTCGATCCCGAATGCCGCGTGATCGGGGTGGAGGGGCTGCGGGTGGCCGACAGTTCCATCTTTCCGCAGGTCACGAATGGCAATCTGAACGCGCCGTCGATCATGGTGGGCGAGAAGGCGGCGGACCATCTGCTGGGGCGCGCCCCCCTGCCGCGGTCCAATGCCGAGCCGTGGATCAACCCGAACTGGCGCAGCGCGCAGCGGTGACGTTCCGGCTTTGTCCGGGGCGTTGCGGGCGGTCGTTAACGAATTCTTAAGATTAACCTTGATTTCCCCGCGGTCCGCGCGGAAATCGGGGTATGTCGTTAACACTTCGTTCTCTGATCGTTCTGGCGGCCTTTGCGCTGTGCCTCCCCGCTCTTGCCGCGACGGTGGAGGGGCGCGCGCGGGCTGTGGATGGGGACACGCTAGAGGTGGCGGGGCAGAAGGTCCGTCTGTTCGGGGTGGATGCGCCAGAGTTGGATCAAGGGTGCGAGCGGGGCGGGCGGCGCTGGGCCTGCGGGCAGGCCGCGCGCGAGGAACTGGCGGCGATCATCGGGCGCAAGCGGCTGGTCTGCGTGGTGCAGGATATCGACCGTTACGGGCGCAGCGTGGCCGTCTGCGAGGCGGGGGGCGAGGATGTCGGCGCGCTGATGGTGCGGCGGGGCATGGCACTGGCCTATCGGCGCTATTCGGGGCGCTATGTGAATGCCGAGGCGGCGGCGCAGGCAGAGGGGGTGGGTATCTGGACGTCGGCCTATGTGCAGCCCGAGGCCTATCGGCAGGCAGAGCGGGCGGCGGTCGGCGGGCAGGCCGCGCCCGATCCGGGCTGCGTGATCAAGGGCAATATCGGCGGCACGGGCGGGCGCATCTATCACCTGCCGGGGCAGGCGGATTACGAGGCGACGCGGATCAACGAAAAGAAGGGCGAACGCTGGTTCTGCTCTGAGGCCGAGGCGCGGGCGGCGGGGTTCCGGCGGGCGGATCGCTGAGGTTTGACCGAGGTCAAGGTGGGGATGGGGCGCTTCGCCTAAGGTCGGGTCGAAACGACGCGAAGGAGAAGGCCCCATGTCGAACACACCCCATGACCTGTACGAGGATTTCCCGGAGAAGGCCGCAGCCATCCACGCGCTGAAGGCGAAGGATGCCCATTTTGCGCGGCTGGTGGAGGAGTATCACGATGTGAACCGCGCCGTGCATCGGGCCGAGACGCGGGTAGAGGTTCTGTCGTCCGAGCATGAGACGGAGTTGCGCCAGAAGCGGATGCGGCTGAAGGATCAGATATGGAAGCAGATCGCGGCGTGACGCCCCACGACCCCGCGCCCCGGAGGTGATCCGGGGCCTCGGGCTGCGGATCGGGGCGCGGATCGGGTTGCGGACCGGGGCGCGGGTTGAAGGGGAGGTCCCGGGGCAAGACCGGGACGCGGTTTCAGGAAGGCCCCGGTCACGCTGATGGGGCCTTTGTCATTCCGCGATTTCGTAGGGGAGAAGGCCGCGACGGTCGGGGTCGACCTTCAGGCGGCGTTCCAGCGGCGGGACGGAACGCTGGTGGCAGGCGGGCCGTTCGCAGATGCGGCAGGAGATGCCGATGGGTTCAAAATGGCCCTTCAGGTCCAGCCCGTCGGCATAGACGAGTTGGGCCGCGTGCTGGACTTCGCAGCCAAGGCCGATGGCGTAGCGCTTTACCGGGGCGAGGAAGGCCCCGCCGGGTTTGGAGACATCGCGCGCAAGGCAGAGGTAGCGCACGCCATCGGGGGTTTCGGCAAGCTGGCGCAGGAACTGGCCCGGTGTTTCAAAGGCGCGGTGCACGTTCCAAAGCGGGCAGGCCCCGCCAAAGCGGGCGAATTGCAGGCGGGTGGCGGAGTGGCGCTTGGTGATGGTGCCTGCCTGATCCACGCGGACGAAGAAGAAGGGGATGCCCTTCGCGCCGGGGCGTTGCAGGGTGGAGAGGCGGTGCGCGACCTGTTCTATGGAGGCCCCGAAGAGATCGGCAAGGCGTTCAAGGTCGTGGCGGGTTTGCAGGGCTGCGGCCTGAAAGGCGCGATAGGGCAGCAGGGCCGCCCCGGCGAAGTAGTTGGCCAGTCCGATCTTGGCGATGTCGCGCGCTTCGGGCGTGGCAAAGCGGGCAAGGTCGAGCGTGGCTTCGATCAACTCGTTCTGGGTCAGCAGGGCCACTTGCAGCAAAAGCTGGAAGCGCTGGGTCGGGCCTGCGGTGCGGTTGGACAGCGTCAGGCGCTTGGTCGTGGGGTCGTAGCGGCGGGTTTCGGGCTGGTCGGTGAAGGCGGTGGTGATGCCGCGCTTTTCCAGCGCCGCGATGGCGGTACGGGTGATGTCTTGCGCGGGGGCGCCTTGGCTGGCGAAATGTTCGGCGGCGCGGTCCACGGCGTCGATGTAGTTGTCGCAATAGTGGAAGAAGTCGCGCACTTCTTCCCACGGTGAGGGGCGGAGGGAGGCGTCTTCGCGGCCCAAGGCTTCGTCCAGCGAGGCGAGGCGTTCGTGGCTTTGCCTGTAGGCGCGGTGCAGGTCGAGGAAGGCGCGGGCCAGCGCGGGGGCGTTGGAGGCGGCGAGGCGCAGGTCGGCCAAGGGCGGCGAGGATTGGGCGAAGACGGGGTCGGCCAAGGCCTCGCGCATGTCCGAGACGAGGCGTTCGGATTCGCCCACGGTCAGTTCGGTGACGTCGAGGCCGAATTCCTGTGCCAAGGCCAGCACCACGGCGGCAGAGACGGGGCGGTGGTTGTTCTCCATCTGGTTCAGATAGGGGAGAGAGACGCCCAGCTTGTCGGCAAAGATCTTTTGCGTAAGGGCGAGGCGGGCGCGGATTTCGCGCAGCTTGGCGCCGGCATAGAGTTTCTGGGTGGGCATGGGGCGGGGCCTTTGCAAAGGGTCGGGCGACATTTGCAAATTGTGCGCCGGGGTGCAACGGTCAGCGTCGATCCTTGCCCGAAAGCACGGACGGACCGCGCAGCCCTCCCTTCGTGTGCCGGTCGCTAGGTGGACAGCCCCAGCGCCCGCGCCCTGCGGATCACGGCGAGGATCGACAGCACCGACAGCACCGACGAGGCGAGCATCAGCAGGACCAGCGGCATTTCGGTCGCGCCTTCGGTCAGGAGTGCGCCTGCCAGCGCGGCCAGCGCCGCCCCGCCGCCGATCTGGATCGCGCCGCCAAGGCCCGAGGCGGTGCCAGCAAGTTCCGGCTTGATCGACAGCATCCCGGCATTGGCATTGGGCAGCGTCATGCCGTTGCCAAGTCCCACCGCGACGGTGGAGCCGAAGAAGATATAGGCCGAGTGGAACCCCGCCAGCGTGAGCAGAAGCAGCAGCCCCAGCCCCGCGACGGTGACGAGCGATCCCAAAAGCACCATGCGGTTCATGCCCAGCCGCACGGAATAGCGCCCGGCGATGAAGTTGCCCGCCGCATAGCCCACGGCGGTGATGGCGAACAGGATGCCGATTTCCGACGAGGACAGGCCGAAGACCACATTGCCGACATAGGGCGCACCGCCGAGATAGGCGAAGAAGGACCCAGAGGCGAAGGAGGCGCAGCCCACATAGCCCCAGAAGCGGCGGGATTTCAGCAGCGCGGGATAGGTGCGGACTTGGTCTAGAAAGGAGATGCGGCGGATCGTGGCCGTCTCTCCCAAATCTGCCCAGATGAGGGCGAGCGTCAGCACGCCGAGGATCAGCAGAAGCGCGAAATTGGCCTGCCAGCCAAAGGTTTCGTCCAGCACGCCGCCGATGACGGGGCCGATCATCGGGACGATGGACATGCCCATGGTCACATAGCCGATCATAGAGGCCGCCTGCGCGTCGGGCACCATGTCGCGCACCACGGCGCGCGACAGGACCATGCCCGCCGCGATCACCGCCTGCGCCATGCGGAAGATCAGGAAGGTCGTGGCATCGGGGGCGAGCAGCGTGCCGACGGTGGCAATGAGGAAGAGCGAGAGCGCGGCAAGCAGCACCTTGCGCCGTCCGAAGCGGTCGGAGACGGGGCCGATGACGATCTGCAGCACCGCCGAGAGCGCGAGGTAGAGCGCGACGGAAAGCTGCATGAGGGAATAGGGCGCGTCAAACCATGCCGCCATGCCGGGAAGCGAGGGCAGGAAGATGTTCATGGTCAGCGCCGACAGCCCCGCCATCAGGATGAGGGTGGCGATATGGGGCGGTGTGCGGCGGTCGAGGAAGCGTGGCGATGTCATTTCGACAGGGCTACGCCTGTGGCGCGGGCTTGTCCATGGGCCGCAATGCAGGGGGCCTTGTGCGCCCTAGCCCCATTTGTGGAAGATGAAAAACGCCCCGAGCGCGATGAAGCCGAAGCCCAGGGCATGGTTCCAGCCCAAAGGTTCCTTGAGGTAGAAGACCGAGAAGACCGCGAAGACCGAGAGGGTCAGCACCTCTTGGATCGTTTTCAGTTCGGCGGCGGAGAAATAGCCGTGGCCAATGCGGTTGGCGGGAACTTGCAGCAGGTATTCCGGCAGGGCGATCAGCCACGAGACGAGGATCACAAGCAGAAGCGGCGCGGTCTTGAACTTTAGATGTCCATACCAAGCGAAGGTCATGAAGACGTTGGACGCAAGGAGAAGGCCGATGGTCGTGACGGGGATGGGAAGCTGCGACATGGTGGCTTTCGGGGCGGTTGGTAAGACTGTTCGGGCGTGGCGCAGGGTGACGCCCCGGGAGGGCTGCCTGCCCTCCCGGACCCACCCGGGGATATTTGTGGACGGAAAATGAAGGGGTTGGGTCCGGTCACGTTCCGTATTGGGTCGTTCTACGGCGGGGTGGCGGGAAAGGCGAGGGTTTTGCGGATTTGCGATTTGCGTTAATCTGTCTGCCAAGACTTTGCAAATATGCCAGACTCTTTTTGGTCAGCCCCCTTCCCCCCGCTATGTATCTGCAAAATTCGGGGGGAGAGCGCCGATGAAGGATATCCTGCAGGAACTGGAAGACCGCCGTGCCGTGGCCCGCGCCGGGGGCGGTGCGCGCCGGGTGGAGGCGCAGCACGCCAAGGGCAAGCTGACCGCGCGGGAGCGGATCGACCTGCTGCTGGACGAGGGCAGCTTTGAGGAGTTTGACATGTTCGTGCAGCATCGCTGCACGGATTTCGGGATGGAGCAGACCAAACATCCCGGCGATGGCGTCGTGACCGGATGGGGCACGATCAACGGGCGGATGGTCTATGTGTTCAGCCAAGACTTCACGGTGCTGGGCGGATCGGTGTCCGAGACGCATGCCGCCAAGATCTGCAAGATCATGGATATGGCGATCCAGAACGGCGCGCCTGTCATCGGGATGAACGACTCGGGCGGGGCGCGGATTCAGGAAGGGGTGAGTTCGCTGGCCGCCTATGGCGAGGTGTTCCAGCGCAACATCATGGCCTCGGGCGTGGTGCCGCAGATTTCGCTGATCATGGGGCCCTGCGCGGGCGGGGCGGTCTATAGCCCCGCGATGACGGACTTCATCTTCATGGTGAAGGATTCGTCCTATATGTTCGTTACCGGGCCGGATGTGGTGAAGACGGTCACCAATGAGGTGGTGACGGCGGAGGAGTTGGGCGGGGCGTCCACGCATACGAAGAAGTCGTCGGTGGCCGACGGGGCCTATGAAAATGACGTCGAGCTGATTGCCGAGACGCGGCGGCTGTTCGACTTCCTGCCGCTGAACAATCGCGAGAAGGCGCCGGTGCGGCCCTTCTTTGACGACCCCGCGCGGGTGGAGATGTCGCTGGATACGCTGGTGCCGGACAATCCGAACCAGCCATATGACATGAAGGAACTGATCCTGAAGATCGCCGATGAGGGCGATTTCTTTGAAATCCAAAAGGATTTCGCGGCCAACATCATCACGGGCTTCATCCGGCTGGAGGGGCAGACGGTCGGTGTGGTGGCCAACCAGCCGATGGTGCTGGCGGGCTGTCTGGACATCGACGCGTCCCGCAAGGCCGCGCGTTTCGTGCGGTTCTGCGATGCGTTCGAGGTGCCGATCCTGACGCTGGTGGACGTGCCGGGCTTCCTGCCGGGGACGGGGCAGGAATATGCGGGTGTCATCAAGCACGGGGCGAAGCTGCTGTTCGCCTATGGCGAGGCGACGGTGCCAAAGGTGACGGTGCTGACGCGCAAGACCTATGGCGGGGCCTATGTCGTGATGTCGTCCAAGCATTTGCGGGGCGATTTCAACTATGCGTGGCCCACGGCGGAAGTGGCCGTGATGGGGGCGAAGGGCGCGGTGGAAATCCTTTATCGCAGCGAGCTGGCCGATAAGGACAAGATCGCGGGGCGGGTGAAGGATTACGAGGACCGCTTCGCCAATCCCTTTGTGGCCGCAGAAAAGGGCTTCATCGACGAGGTGATCATGCCCCATTCCACGCGCCGCCGCGTCGCCCGGGCCTTTGCGAGCCTGCGCGGCAAGAAGCAGGCGAACCCGTGGAAGAAGCACGACAACATCCCGCTGTGATCTGACGCCATGACCCTGCGCGCACTGCCCCTTATGCTGGCCGGAACCGCCCTTGTGGCGGGGCTGGCGCATGGGCAGGAGGGCGCGCAGGTCGTCCCGGGCGACGGGGCGCGGGTCGAGGTGCCGTCGGGGCAAGAGGTCACGGTGCAGGACGTGATCCTCAACGCGCCGGGGCCCGAGGGGACGACGCTGCGCTTCCGCTTTGTCGCGCCCGGCATCGCCGAGGGCGGCGGGGTGGATTTCGAGACGGCGGCGGCGGACATGCTGGCGCTGTGCGAGGGGTATGCCCTGCCGCGCCTGTCGGACTTCGGTGCGGCCCCCGCGCAGGTCGTCATTTCGCTTTCGGCGGAACCGGTGGCGTTCGGGGTGACCGCGCCCGATGTGGCGCAGTTTTTCGAGAGCTATTCCATCGTGGATGGCGGCTGTCAGTGGGAGATGTTCTGATGCCGCCGATCGCCAGAAAATTGCTTGCCGCATCGGCACTTGCTGATGTAGCAGGGCCACAGGCCGACAACTTAACAACGTCTGCGTGTGTTTTTGGCGGATTTTCCGCTATGGTGCCCGCAGGCCGAACCCAAGCGGCCTATGCCTCGCATCGGGGGCGGGCGTGCGGTCGTTCGCGCGCACCGACCCCCCAAGAAAATAGGAGTAGAGGATGTCAAAGAGCACGAAAACCCTTCTCGCCCTGTGCATGGTCGCCTTTGTGGCTGCCTGCGCCGCGAAGGAAGAAGAAGTCGTCTATGTGGACGAGCCGGTTTCGACCGAGCCGGCCTATACCGGCAAATACAAATAACGGATCTGGGCGGGCCATCGGGGCGGATGCGCCCCGGCCCGCCCTTATTCTGTCCGGGCTGCGGTTTGACGCCGCGCGCCTGATGCGCCATGACGCGCCCCTTGGCATCGAAAGGGGCAGACCATGTTGAAGCATCGCGGCTTTCCGGGCCGCCTTCCCGGAACGGATTTCCAGTTCACCATCCGCCGCGCCAACAAGAAGGACGGCCCCACCAAGATCACCCGGCGCGAGCGGTTCAAGGACCGCAAGCATGCCGACCGCATGGCCGATCAGGGCTTTATGGCAGCGCTTTGGGCGCAGTTCGGCGAAGAACCGTTCGAGCGGGGCAATCTGGATGCGGGGCGGTTGTCATGGCTGTTCGGGCGCGAGGTGGTGCCGGCAGAGGACCCGTTCGATCCCTGTTCCTATGACGCCCTGCTTCGGATCGACCGCAAGCGGGCCGAGATGTCCTTCCCCGAGATTTTCGCCCCCGATGCGCCGGATTTCGGCTTTGACGGGGATGACGACTGGGACGAGGACGACCGGGAATGAGCGGGGCGTCGCCGATCCGTGCCGAATTCCGGCAAGCTTTCGCGTGGCTGTCACAGTCATCTGCGAAGGATGTTGCCACGGCGGATATGGCTGGCCAGATTTCCCCTGCTGCGGGGCGCCTGTCCGGTGACCGGTGTATCTGCCGTGATCTTGCCCCTTCTCCTTTTTCCCGGTCCGTTCCCCTTGTGGAACGGCCGGGTCTTTCTTGCCGCACAGGGTGCAAAGCGGGCCGAGGCGATGGGCACGGAATTGCCGATGCCGCGCAGGTGCGGCTGCGGGCGCAAGGTTTCTGCTTTATTGATGCCTCTGCTGCGGTATCATCCCGCACAATCACAACCCAAAGAGGCAACGAGCCATGCGTAAGTATTTTGTCATCCTCGCACTTGCGACCACCACACTTGCCGGCTGCATGCAGACCCCGACGGAGCGCGGCCTTGGCGGCGCGGTTGCGGGTGCAGCCATTGCCGACGCGTTGGACGAGAACATGGTGGCAGGCGCCGCTCTGGGTGCGCTGGCTGGCGCCGCATCCTGCGGCCTGCCGGGGCTGCCGCGTTGCCGTCGCTACTGATCTGAACGCCGCCCTTCCGGGGCGGACCGATAGCATTGCAAGGCCATCGGGGCATGCTGCCCCGGTGGCCTTTGTCATTTCCGCGCCCCGGCCCGGGCGCGGTGGAAGGGGAGAGAGATGTTCAAGAAGATCCTGATCGCCAACCGGGGCGAGATTGCCTGCCGCGTCATCAAGACCGCGCGGAAGATGGGCATCCAGACGGTGGCCGTCTATTCCGATGCCGACCGCAACGCGCTGCATGTCAAGATGGCGGATGAGGCGGTGCATATCGGCGCGGCCCCCGCGAACCAGTCCTATATCGTGATCGACAAGATCATGGAGGCGATCCGCAAGACGGGCGCGGAAGCGGTGCATCCGGGCTACGGCTTCCTGTCAGAGCGGATGGATTTCGCCGCCGCCTTGGAGAAGGAGGGCGTCGTCTTCATCGGCCCGCCGTCCCCGGCGATCGAGGCGATGGGGGATAAGATCACCTCGAAAAAGCTGGCGCAGCAGGCCGGGGTGTCCACCGTTCCGGGCTATATGGGCCTGATCGCCGACAGCGAGGAAGCGGTGAAGATTTCCCGCGAGATCGGCTATCCGGTGATGATCAAGGCGTCCGCGGGCGGTGGCGGCAAGGGGATGCGGATCGCGTGGAACGATCAAGAGGCGGCAGAGGGCTTTCAGTCGTCCAAGAACGAGGCGGCAGCGTCCTTTGGCGATGACCGCATCTTCATCGAGAAGTTCGTGACCCAGCCCCGGCACATCGAGATTCAGGTGCTGGCCGACAAGCATGGCAACTGCGTCTATCTGCATGAACGGGAATGTTCGATCCAGCGCCGGAACCAGAAGGTGATCGAAGAGGCACCGTCGCCCTTCCTTGATGCGGCGACGCGCAAGGCGATGGGCGAACAGGCCTGCGCTTTGGCCAAGGCGGTGGGGTACACAAGCGCCGGGACGGTGGAATTCATCGTGGACGGGAACCGGAATTTCTACTTCCTTGAAATGAACACGCGCTTGCAGGTGGAACATCCGGTGACGGAACTGATCACCGGCGTCGATCTTGTCGAACAGATGATCCGCGTGGCCCATGGCGAGCCGCTGCCCTTTAAGCAGGACGATCTAAAGATCAACGGCTGGGCGATGGAAAGCCGCCTTTATGCCGAGGATCCGTATCGGAACTTCCTGCCCTCCATCGGGCGGCTGACCCGCTATCGGCCCCCGGTCGAGGGCAAGACGGCGGGCGGGGGCATCGTGCGCAACGATACCGGCGTCTATGAGGGCGGCGAGATTTCCATGTATTACGACCCGATGATCGCCAAGCTGTGTACTTGGGGCGAGACGCGGGAAGCGGCCATCGAAGAGATGCGGCTGGCGCTGGACACGTTCGAGGTAGAGGGGATCGGGCACAACCTGCCCTTCTGTTCCGCCGTGATGGACCATCCGCGCTTTGTGTCCGGCAACATCACCACGGCCTTCATCGCCGAGGAATATCCCGAAGGTTTCCAAGGCGCGACGCTGGACGGGGCCATGCTGCGCCGGGTTGCGGCGGCGGCGGCGGCGATGAACCGGGTGGCAGAGATCCGGCGGACAAAGATCACCGGGACGATGGACAACCATCAGCGCCGGGTGGGGGATGACTGGGTCGTGTCGCTGCAGGGCGAGGCTTTCCCGGTGACGATCGCCGCCGACAAGGGCGGTTCGACGGTGACCTTCGCGGAAGGCACGTCGCATCGCGTGGAAAGCAACTGGACGCCGGGGCAGCCCTTGGCGCGGCTGTCGGTGGATGGCGAGCCGCTGGTCCTGAAGGTCGGCAAGGTGCCCATGGGGTTCCGCATCCGGGTGCGGGGGGCAGAGGTGAAGTGTTTCGTCCGCACCCCGCGCCAGCATGAGCTGTCGCTGCTGATGCCGGAAAAGCTGCCGCCGGATACGTCGAAATTCCTGCTTTGCCCGATGCCGGGGTTGGTCGTGAAGATCAATGTGGCCGAAGGGGACGAGGTGCAGGAAGGGCAGGCACTGGCGACGGTGGAGGCCATGAAGATGGAAAACATCCTGAAGGCCGAACGGCGCGGCGTGGTCCGCAAGATCAACGCGGCGGCGGGGGCGAGCCTGAAGGTGGACGACGTGATCATGGAGTTCGAGTGAGGCCATGACCGGGCGTCCGGCTGATCGCCCCCTTACCCTGCCCCTCTTTCCCAAGGGGAGAGGGACGCGCGCGCGGCGTCCGGGGTTTGGCAGGGGGGCGACACTCCCTCTCCCCTTGGGGGAGACGGGCGGGGTGAGGGGGTCAGCCCCCCGCGCCGGAGCCTGCGCCTTGCTGGATTTCCTGCCGACGCAGGGGGAACTTGTCGATGGCATGCGTGATCTCGCGCACCTCCCACGGCAGGGGTTTGCGGATCACGGGCTTGAGGTCCTTGTCCAAAAGCACGAGCGAGAAGCCGCGCGGGCGGAGCTTCTTGCGAACGTCGGTCCGGGCGTCGGGGTCGGTGTCGGTGATGACGATCACGTCGCGGTCGGCCAATTCGCCGGGGTCGCGGGCGATGAGTTCCATTTGCCGGATGAAGTTCGGGTCGTTGGGGCTGTCGGCAAAGACCACGATCGGACGCTTCACATACAAAAGGTCCGCCCAGACGACATCAGCCGCCGGAACGGGCGTGAAGGCGGCGGTCGGCGCGGGGGCATCCTGCGCCAAGGCGGCAAGCGGAAACAGGGCTGCGGCAAGCGCGGTTCGGAGAAGGTTCATTCGGGTCCCCTTTGCCCCTTGATATAGGGCAGGGGATTGAAAACCCAAGGGATATGCCGGGCGGGCGGGGCCAACCTCTCGCGTCGGTGTGAAGGAAGGAAGAGCGATGTCGGACGATCTGACGAAGTGGCGCGCGCTGGCGGCGAAGGAGTTGAAGGGGGCGGACCCGGAGAGCCTGACGTGGAACACGCTGGAGGGGATCGCGGTCAAGCCGCTTTACACCGCCGCCGATACCGACGGCCTGCCGCAGATGGGCGAATTGCCGGGGGTTGCGCCCTTTACGCGGGGGGTGCGGGCCACGATGTATGCGGGCCGTCCGTGGACGATCCGGCAATATGCGGGGTTTTCCACGGCAGAGGAGAGCAACGCCTTTTTCCGCAAGGCACTGGCGGCGGGGCAGCAGGGGGTTTCGGTGGCCTTCGACCTTGCCACCCATCGCGGCTATGACAGCGACCATCCGCGCGTGGTGGGGGATGTGGGCAAGGCGGGCGTGGCCATCGACAGCGTCGAGGATATGAAGGTGCTATTCGACGGCATCCCGCTGGAAAAGATCAGCGTGTCCATGACGATGAACGGCGCGGTGATCCCGATCCTTGCCAATTTCATCGTCACGGGCGAGGAGCAGGGCGTCGCGCGGGCGGACCTTTCGGGGACGATCCAGAACGACATCCTGAAAGAGTTCATGGTGCGGAACACCTATATCTATCCGCCCGAACCCAGCATGCGGATCATCGCGGATATCATCGAATTCACCAGCCGCGAGATGCCGAAGTTCAACTCCATCTCCATCTCTGGCTATCACATGCAAGAGGCGGGGGCGAACCTCGTGCAGGAATTGGCCTTCACGCTGGCCGATGGGCGGGAATATGTCCGCGCGGCGCTGGCGCGGGGGATGGATGTGGACGATTTCGCGGGGCGTCTGTCCTTTTTCTTTGCCATCGGGATGAATTTCTTCATGGAGGCGGCAAAGCTGCGCGCGGCGCGGATGCTGTGGCACCGGATCATGGAAGGGTTCGGGGCGAAGAAGGCGTCGAGCCTGATGCTGCGGACGCATTGCCAGACGTCCGGCGTCAGCTTGCAGGAGCAGGACCCGTATAACAACGTCATCCGCACGGCCTATGAGGCGATGGCGGCGGTGCTGGGGGGCACGCAGTCGCTGCACACCAACGCGCTGGACGAGGCGATTGCGCTGCCCACTGAATTCAGCGCCCGGATCGCGCGGAACACGCAGTTGATTTTGCAGGAAGAAACCGGGGTGACGAAGGTCGTCGATCCGCTGGCGGGGTCCTATTACGTCGAAAGCCTGACGGCCAAGTTGGCCGAAGAGGCTTGGGCGTTGATGGAAGAGGTGGAGGCGATGGGGGGCATGACCAAAGCCGTCGCCTCGGGCATGCCGAAGCTGAGGATCGAGGAGTCGGCGGCGCGGCGGCAGGCGATGATCGACCGGGGCGAAGAGGTGATCGTCGGCGTCAACAAGTACCGCAAGGACAAGGAAGAACCGATCGACATTCTGGATATCGACAATGTCGCGGTGCGCGAGGCGCAGGTGGCGCGGCTGCGCGCCACGCGCGCGGCGCGGGACGAGGGGCGCTGTCAGGCGGCGCTGGCGGAGTTGACGCGGCGGGCGGCCGAGGGCGGCAATCTGCTGGAGGCGGCGGTCGAGGCCGCGCGGGCAAGGGCATCTGTCGGGGAGATTTCGGACGCGATGGAAAAGGTGTTCGGGCGGCATCGGGCCGAGGTGAAGACGCTCGCCGGCGTCTATGGCGCGGCCTATGAGGGGGATCAGGGCTTTGCCCAGATCCAGAAGGACGTGGAAGCCTTTGCCGAAGCCGAAGGGCGGCGGCCGCGGATGCTGGTCGTCAAGATGGGGCAGGACGGGCATGACCGGGGCGCGAAGGTGATCGCCACGGCCTTTGCCGATATCGGGTTCGACGTGGATGTGGGGCCGCTGTTCCAGACGCCCGAGGAAGCCGCGCAGGATGCCATCGACAATGACGTGCATGTGGTGGGCATTTCGTCCCAAGCGGCGGGGCACAAGACGCTGGCGCCCAAGCTGGTGCAGGCGCTGAAGGATGCCGGGGCGGATGACGTGCTGGTCATCTGCGGCGGGGTCATTCCGCAGCAGGATTACCAGTTCCTCTATGACCACGGGGTGAAGGCGATCTTCGGACCGGGGACGAACATCCCCGAGGCGGCGCGCGAAATCCTTGACCTGATCCGTCAGGCGCGGGGCTGACGGGCCGGACCCCGCGCGCCCCGGGCTTGACCCGGGGCCTTTGGTCCCGACGGTGGAGCGGGTTGCGGGGGAGGTGGTCCCGGGTCAGGCCCGGGACGGGTGCGGATCAGAGGTCCACGCCGGGTGCGGCGTCGGCGGGCGGTTCGACCGGGGGGGCGTCGGGTTTGCGGCGGATGAGGATGTCGCCGTTTTCCAGCATCTCGGGCATTTCGTAATGCGTCATGTCATCGACGAGGGACATCAGCTTTTCCAGAGCGGGCGCGACGGCGGGACCGAGCTGTTCCAGCGCCTTGGACATTTCGTTCAGCGCGGGCTCCATCTCCTGCGTGAAGCCTTCGAAAAAGAGGGCGAGGCCGCGTTCCATCAGGCTGGGGCCGTCCTCGGCCGCGTCGGGTTCGGCGGGCGCGGCCTCTTGCGAAAGGGCGGGGACGGGGGAGAGCGCGAGGGCGAGGATGAGGACTGCGTGTTTCATGCCTGCTAGATGGGGAGTCCGGGGGCGGAGTCAACCGGAGCTAGGTCGACCGTGACGGGGAAATGGTCCGATGCGTCAAGGAGGGCCGCCCAGAGCGCGGGGGTGCGGGCGATGGCGGGGTCGTCATGCGGGTGCCAGATGCGCCATGCCGCGCGGGGGCAAAGGTCGGGCGAGACCATGATGAAATCCAGCAGCGCATCGAACCAGCGGTCCTGCGGGGCGATGTAGAAGCGGGCTGTCGAGGGCGTTAGGCCAAGGTGCCGGGTGATCGCCATGGCGGCATGGGGGTCGTAGAGGCGCTGGTCGGGCGGGCCGTCGGGGCCGAGGATGACTTCGACACCGGAGCGGCCGAAGAGTTTCTCGTATTCGTCCAGTCCGGGGCCATCGTTCAGATCCCCCAGCACGATCAGGCTGTCGCCTGCCGTCAGGTGGCCGATCACGCGCTGGCGCAGCCAAAGGCATTGGGCAAGCTGCTTGCGGCGGTTGTCGATGGCGAGGCGGGTGAGTTCCGCCCCATCCCGCGCGCCGCGGGGGGCCTTGGATTTTGCGTGGACACCGATCAGGCGCAGGGGTTGGCCGTCGCAGGTGACAGAGAGTTCAAGCGGCGGTTTGGAGAAGCGGATCACCTCGCTGATCCCATCGGCGTCGAGGTCGTAGCGGAAGGCGGTGTCGAAACGGGGCGCGTCATGGTTGCCTTGACGGGGGGCGGGGCTGCCTTTGGGATCGTGGTGGACGGTCAGGCGGTCAGGATCGTAGAGGAAGGCGATTTCCTGTTCGGTTTCGGACGGATAGCCGATCACCGCCTTGCGCGCCCGGAGGCCCGCGAAGGCCGCGAAGCGTTCCAGCGCGCGGGTGGTGGACCGTTTCGTGCCGGTATCGGGCGCTTCGATCACCATGATCCCGTCGGCATCCAGCGCGGTGAACACAGTGCGCAGTGCGGCAATCTGGCGGTCGCGGGTGATGCCATAGCGGGCGGAAGGCTGGCTGTCGTTCAGAAGGTGGCCTGCGTCGTCAAAGAGGGCGTTGAACCATTCGACATTGTAGGTCGCAAGGCGCAGCGGGCGGGGGCCGTTTCCGGCCATGGCCTAGGCCGCCTCTTTCGCCGAAATCTCTTCCCATGCCGCGTTCAGCGCGATGAGGCGGCGTTCGGCGAGCTTGATCGCCTCTTCGGGGACGCCACGGGCGAGCATTCGGTCCGGATGGCTTTCCTTCACCGCGCGTTTCCATGCGGCACGGACTTCGGCAATCGGCGTGCCGGGGGGGATGCCCAGAATGTCATAGGGATCGCGCGGCGCGCCTTCGACAAAGCTGGCGCGGAGGGCCTTGAAGCAGCTTTCCGGCAGGCCGAAGATGCGTGCCACTTCGTGCAGAACCTCGTTCTCGCGCGGGTGGTAGTTGCCGTCGGCCACGGCGATGAGGAAGAGGCCTTCCATCAGGTCTTCCAGCACGTCTTGATGGCCGGGGCCGAACATGGCGGCGATCTTGCGGGCATAGGCGTCGAAGCCCGCCACGTCCTGACGGGCGAGGTTGTAGACGCGGGCGGCGTTGGCGGTTTCGGCTTCGTCGATGGTGAAGACGCGGCGGAAGGCGGTGACTTCGTCCTTGGTCACCTGCCCGTCGGCCTTGGCGAGTTTGGCGCCAAGGGCGATGACGGCGATGGTGAAGCCCACGGACAATTCGGGCTGGTGGTCGACATTGCCCTTGAGTCTGTCGAAGACAGTCGAAAGCGGCTCGCCTTGCGCGAGGGCTGACAGCGCTTCGGCGATGCGGGACCAGATCGACATAGGGGGATGATAGTGCGGACCTGCACAGAAGTCAGGTCAGGAACTTCTGCATCAGCACCAAATCCATCGCGCGCCCAAATTTGAAGCCCACGCGTTGCAGGATCGCCACCTCGGTGAACCCGATGCGGGCGTGAAAGGCGCGTCCGGCCGGGTTTTCGGCAGAGACGCCAGCAAAAAGAGAGATGGCACCGGCATCGCGGGCATGGGTTTCGATGGCGGACATGAGGGCGCGTCCAAGGCCTGCGCCCTTGGCCGTGGGGGACAGGAGGATGGTGTGTTCCATCGTGCGGGCATAGCCGATGCCGCCGCGGAACTGGGCATAGGTGGCGAAACCCGCGACTGCGCCGTCAGCATCGGAGACGAGGAAGGCGTGGCCTGCCTGTTGGCGGTCACGGATCATCGCGGCGATTTCGTCACAGGATTTTTCGGCCGAGTTGAAGGTGATGGTGGTGTCGCGGATCACCGGGTTCCAGATGGCGGCAATGCCGGGGGCATCGGCGGCGGTGGCGTCGCGGATCATGACAGCACGCGGTCGCCTTGCGGGGTGGCGATGGTGGCGCGCAGGGCGGGCGCGCCTTGCGCCACGGTCACGCGGGGGTCGGTCAGTCGCGACAGGGCGGCGCGCAGGGCGTCGGCGTCGGGATGGGTGATGTGCAACGCGGTGAGGCGCGCGCCGTGGTCGGGCAGGCGCGGGGCGGGGTGGGCGGTGCCGTCCCATTGGATCAGCGCGGGAAAGCGGTTGTCAAAGGGCAGGATGCCATTGGCGGGAACCGCCATGCGCCAACGGTAGTCGCCGCGTTGCAGGGCGACGGGGGTGCCGGTGCCGATGGGCGCATGGCTGAGTTCTGCGTCCAGATCGTCGGTGCGGCAAATCCAGTTGGTCAGGCGCGGCGGGCCGGAAAAACGGTCAAGGTCGAACCAGCGCGGCCATGCGGGGCGGGGTTGCGCGGGGTCGGCGGCGATGACTTCCAGATAAAGATCGGGGCCGAGCGACAGCAGGCGGTTGTGCGTCGCCATATGCGGATGCTGCCCACCGGGGGCCATCGGCAGGCCGAGCGCGGCCTCGGTCGCGGCGACGCCGTCCTGCAACGTGGTGCAAGAGATGGCAAGGTGGTCGAGCGCCAGCATCAGGCGTCCACCACCTTTGTCGTGGCCTTCATCGACAGCGCCAAGGACGAAAAGCGGGCCTGCGCCACCTCTCCGAACAGGGATTTGCCGCGTTCGGTCAGCGCCAGTTCCAGCAGGCGCTTCTTCGGCTGCCAGCGCAGCGACCCTGCCTCTGCCGGGTCGGCGATCGAGAACATGGCACCAAAGCGCAGGGCCTTTCCCAGCACCTCGGCCTCTTGAATCTGCGGTTCGGTCAGCAGACGGAACAGCGGTTCCAGCCGCGAGCCGGAGCGGGAATTCTTGTAGCGGTGCAGCAGCGACAGGCCAAGGAACACGCGACCCGGATGGTCCAGACCGCCGAGATTGGCGCGGGTGGCGTTGTCGAAACAGACTTCGGCGCGGTAGTCGGGGTGGGCGCGCCATGTCGTGTCGTGCAGCAGGCAAGCGGCCTTGATCAGGCGCAGGCGTTCCTTGTCGGCATCCTTGAAGAGCGGCAGGAGGAAGTCGTAAAGCTTTTTCCCAAAGCCCGGGATGCGGGCCGAGGTGAGTTCGGCCATGCGCGCGGCTTCGATCAGCGGGTCGCGCTGGCGCAGGCGGGGCGGCATCTGTTCGTAAAGCAGCCCTTCGCGGATGCCATAGGCCGAGACGTCGATTTCGGACGGTTTCAGGATGCGGATGAGTTCGCGCAGCACTTCGCAGGCCAGTGGCACGAGTTCCATGCGTTCGGAAGACGTCCCTGTTCTGGCACGCAAAAGCGCGAGGTCAGAGCCTGCGATCCAGTCCAGCGTGTCAAGCAGACCTTCGGGCGTCATGCGGTATTCGTGCAGAACCGTCAGCGGGTAGTTGCGGCGTTCCATGTCAAGCCGCGCAATGACGCGCCATGACCCGCCGACGAGGTAGATGCGTTCACCCGCCGATTTGATCTGCGCCTGAGCGGTGGTGATGACGCGGTCGATCAGCTTTTTCCGCTTGTCGATGCCGCCCACCACCTGCTGCAGCCGGAAGGGGCCGAGCGGGGTGGACACGCGCTTGCCCACCGCGCCATCCCCGATCCGGGCGAGTTCCATCGAGTTGCCGCCGATGTCGCAGACGATCCCCTTGGCCTCGGGCCAGCCCAGCAGAACGCCTTGGGCGGACAGCCGCGCCTCTTCGTCGCCGTCGATCACCCAGAGCTTCAGCCCCGTTTCGCGCAGGACTTCGGCCTGAAAGTCGGGGCCATCATCGGCCTCGCGCGTGGCGGCGGTGGCGACGACGGTGAGGGAGTTGATGCCCATGCCTTCGGCCAGAAGCGCAAAGCGTTTCAGCGCGGCCAGCGCGCGTTCGCGGCCCTTGGGGTTCAGGCGGCCTGTTTCATGAAGGCCCTTGCCCAGACCGCACATGATCTTTTCGTTGAAGAAATAGGCAGGCGAACGGGCCGCGCCGTCAAAGACGACCATGCGGACGGAGTTCGATCCCACATCCACCACGCCCACGCGCGACAGGGCGCGGGCCGAAGGGTCGTCAAAAAGTGGGCGTCCGAAGGGTCCCCAGTCTTCGTCGCTGGGGTCGGCGGCGGTGGGGGGACTGTCTGCAGACATGGCGATGTCCTTGTTCATGCGGGCGGAAAGTGGCGCGGGACGGTGGCGCGGTCAAGGATTCGGGTCAGGCCGCGCGGTGGGCGCGGGACCGGCATGGGTCAAGGACGTCGCGTCAGGGCGCGGGGCCTTCGTCACGGAGTTGGGCAAGGCGGGGCACATCCTTTGCGCCTGCGGTGCCGCGGCCTGAAAGCGAGGGGTTCTCCATAAAGAAGCGATGGCAGTTGAAAAGAATTCCATCGCCGGGCTTCAGGTCACGACTATAGCGCCCGTCGGGGTGCAAAACCCAGCTCTGCGCCTCGTCCGCGAGGTTGGCCGCCATGATCTGGCTGACGATCTGGGCCTTTACGGTGGGGTTCTTCACCTCGACCAGCGTTTCCACGCGGCGGGTGAGGTTGCGGCCCATCCAGTCGGCAGAGGACATGAATACGCGGGCCTTTTGCGACGGCAGGCCGTGGCCGGAGCCGAAGCAGACGATGCGGCTGTGTTCGAGGAAGCGGCCGACGATGGATTTGACGCGGATGTTTTCCGACATGCCCTTCACGCCGGGGCGCAGGCCGCAGATGCCGCGGATGACAAGGCTGATCTTCACCCCCGCCTGAGAGGCGGCGTAGAGGGCGTCGATCACCTCGGGGTCGATGAGGGAATTCATCTTGGCCCAGATTTCGGCGGGGCGTCCCTTGCGGGCATGTTCGGCCTCTTCCGCGATCAGGCCGAGCAGGCGGGGTTTCAGGGTGATGGGGGAAATGGCAAGGTTTTCAAGGCCTTCGGGTTGCACATAGCCCGAGAGGTAGTTGAAGACCTTGGTGGCGTCGCGGCCCAAGGCCGGGTCGCAGGTGAAGAAGGAAAGGTCGGTATAGATGCGCGCCGTGATCGGGTGGTAGTTGCCCGTGCCGTAATGGGTATAGGTGACAAGGGTGTCGCCTTCGCGGCGGACGACGGTGCTGATCTTGGCGTGGGTCTTGTACTGGATGAAGCCGTAGACGACATGCGCGCCTGCCCGTTCCAGACGGCGGGATTGGCGGATGTTGGCCGCCTCGTCAAACCGGGCTTTCAGTTCCACCAGCGCGGTGACGGACTTGCCCGCCTCGGCCGCTTCGCACAGGGCCGAGACGATGGGGCTGTCCCATGAGGTGCGGTAGAGCGTCTGTTTGATCGCCAGAACGTTGGGGTCGCGGGCGGCCTGTTCTAGGAATCTTATAACAAGATCAAAGGTTTCGTAGGGATGGTGCAGAAGGATGTCCTTCTGCTTGATCGCGGCGAAGAGGTCGCCGTCATGGTCCTGCACCCGTTCCGGCACGCGCGGCGTGAAGGCGGGCCACAACAGATCGGGGCGCGAGGAGAGGACCAGTTCCTTGAGGTCCGCGATGCCGAGAAGGCCGCGGATTTCGACCACCATATCCTCGGTCACGCCGAGTTCGTCCATGATGAGCGCGCGCAGGTCCTGCGGGGCACCGGCAGAGAGTTTCAGGCGGATCACCTCGCCCCGCCGCCGCCGTTTCAGCGCGGTTTCGAATTCGCGGACAAGGTCTTCGGCTTCGTCTTCGACTTCGAGGTCGCTGTCGCGCAGGACGCGGAAGATGCAGTGGCCCCGGTCGGTGTAGCCGGGGAAGAGCATGTCAAGATGGAGGAGCAGCAGTTCCTCTAGCGGGAGATAGCGGTGTTCGCCGGGCTTGCCGGGAAGGGGCACGAAACGGGCGATCTGTTGCGGGATGGGCAGCAGGGCCTGCAACGTGCGGTGGTCGCTTTCGCGTTCAAGTTCGAGGGCGAGGGAAAAGCCCGTGTTGGGGATGAAGGGGAAGGGGTGGGCCGGGTCGATGGCAAGCGGAGAGAGGATCGGAAACACCTTGTGAAGGAAATGGGTTTCCAGATGCTTGTGGTCGCGGGCGGTCAGTTTGGATCGCGTGAGGATGCTGATCCCTTGGGATTCCATCTCTTTTTTCAAGCGGTTGAAGACGGATTGCTGGGTCAGCATCAGCTTGCGGGCATCGGCGTGGATGAGGGCGAGTTGTTCGCCGGGGGAGCGGCCATCTTCGGATGGGGTGGCGTTGCCCGCGCGGACGAGGGCGCGCAGGCCCGCGACGCGGACGGTGTAGAATTCGTCGAGGTTGGTGGCCGAGATCGACAGGAAGCGCAGCCGTTCCAGCAGGGGGACAGCGGGGTTCGACGCTTCGTCCAGAACGCGCCAGTTGAAGGCGAGCCACGACAGTTCGCGGTTGAAAAAGCGTTGCGGACCAAGGCGTTCCGCCTCTGCCAGAGGGGCGGGCGCGGGGAAGGGCGACTTGAGGAAATCTGCAAGGGTCATGGCAGTGGGCTACCGGGGAAATGCGAAGGTTTCGTGACGGTCCGGCTGCCATGTGAGCATTGCGAGGCGGGACTGTCCAGCGCTGGCAGAGGGCCGTGGCGGTTGTGCCGTATTCCGTGCCGGAAACTGTACCGCAAACTGTCAGCACGCAGCGGGCGGTGAGGTGAGGGTTTGGCAGGAACCCCGTCCCGGGCTTGACCCGGGACCTCTGGCTTTCGGGCCACGCGCAGCGGGGGGGGGAGGCCCCGGGTCAGGCCCGGGGCGCGGAGGATGATGGATGCCGGTCGCGGGTGCGGTGGTCGGGTCCCACCTTGGGATGCGTCGCTTTGGGCGGACGGGCTGTTTGCTTAGCCCGCCTCGCCCATCACCTCGGCCGCGAGTTGGCGGGTGATCGGTCGTCCCGCAGCAAGAGCATGGGCGTCAAGGCGTGCCACGAGGTCGCGGGCGGCGGCGATGGAGCGTTCCATCCGGGTGACGAGGTAGGGGATCAGGGCGGGCGGCACGGTGATCTGTCGATCCGCGAAAAGCTTGATGAGGACGGCGGAGAGGAGCGCGTCGTCGGGGGCGTCGATCCGCGCCACGGCGGCCGCCTGAAGGCGCGAGGCGAGGTCGGGCAGGGTGAGGCCCCAGTCGCGGGGCGGACGTGCCGCTGTGACGAGGAGGTGGCCCGCTTGCGTGACGAGGTTGTGCAGGTGGAAGAAGGCGGCTTCGGTCTGCGGGTCGCCTGCGGCGGTTTCGGCATCTTCGACCGCCACAGCGCCGTGGGAGGACAGGGCGGGCAGGTCGGCGGAGGCAAGGTCGCGGGCGGGCAGGACAGCCGCGCCGCATTCGGCGGCCCAGAGGCGGGCAAGGTGGGTCTTGCCGCTGCCGGGCGGGCCGATCAGCATGAGTTTGCCAGACGGCCAGTTGCGCCAGTCGTCCACGGCGGCGAGCGCTGGGGCATTGGCGGGGGACAGAAAGAAATCCGCGCGCCGCCACGCCTCGCGGGCGGGCAGGTCAAAGGCGAGTTGGCGGATCACTCGGCGGCCTCGTCCTTCTGGTCGGGCGGGGCGGAGACGCGGCCGGCATAGCCCTTGTAGAGCAGGCTCGACTGGTATTGCTGGATGCCCGCGCGGGCAAAGACGCCGATGGCGGCGGCAACCGGGACGGCGACCAGCATGCCCACGAAGCCGAAGAGCGACCCGAAGGCCGAAAGCGCGAAGAGCAGCCAGACGGGGTGCAGGCCCACGGAATTGCCCACCAGTTTCGGCGTCAGGATGTTGCCTTCGATGAATTGGCCTGCGGCGAAGATGCCCGCGATGATGGCGATAGAGACCCAGTCGCCCCAGAACTGAAAGAGCGCAAGCCCGATGGCAAGCGCGCCGCCGACCAGAGAGCCCACGTAGGGGATAAAGGTGATGGCCCCCGCGATGGCCCCCACGATCAGGCCGAATTGCAGCCCCGCTGCCATCAGCGCGATCGAATAGAAGGTGCCGAGCAGCAGGCAGACCGAAAGCTGGCCGCGCACGAAGCCTGCGAGGACGGCGTTGATTTCCGTCCCCAGCCTGCGGATCGTCGGGGCGTGGTCACGGGGCAGCAGGCTGTCGATCTTGGCGACCATGTGGTCCCAGTCGAGCAGCATGTAGAAGGCCACGACCGGGACGACGACGATGAAGATCACCGCCGAGACGAGCGACATGGCCGAGGTGAGGACCGTTTCGGCCAGTTGGCCGCCCTTGGCCTGAATGGCGGCCGCGATCTGGGCCAGCGTCTGACGGACGGTGGAGGTGCTGTCGGACAGTTCGGGGAAGCGTTCGACGAGGAAGGTCTGCAGGCGCTGGGCGATTTCCGGCGCGGCGTTGATGAGGCCGGTCAGCTGCTGGATCAGGGTGGGGATGATGGCGAGGATCAAGAGGACCGCGATCAGCAGCGCGATAAGCGAGATGGTGACCGTGGCACCCACGCGCGACAGGCCCGCGCGTTGCAGGCGGTCGGCGACGGGATCGAGGAAATAGGCGATGGCCCCGCCCACGAGGAAGGGCAGCATGACATTCCCAAGCGCCCAGAGCAGGACGAGGAAGACCGCTGCGGCGATCCCCCAGGAGACGAGCTGTTGCCGCACGGGCAGGGCCATTGGCGCATCCTTCGTTCTTCTGGGGGAGCATATCACCATTGCCGCGTTGCGGCGCAAGGGGGTGGGCGCTGCACGGGGCGGCAGGCCGCCACGGCGCTGCCCATGGCGACCGGTTCTTGAACCGGTGGCGCACCTGTCGGCACCCCGGGCTATCTGGGGCCGAGATGACGGGCGGTTCGGGCTGTTCGGGCCGGTCCTGCGTCGGATGGGGAGGCGGGTCTGTCCGTGGCGGACTGCGGGGGTGATTGCCCTGTGCCGTCGATACGGCTAGGAACGGGGCCGAACGTTTCACACGAGGCCCGTCCATGCGTCTGACCCGCTACTTCCTGCCCGTCCTGAAGGAAAACCCTGCCGAGGCGCAGATCGTGTCGCATCGCTACATGCTGCGGGCGGGGATGATCAAGCAGCAGGCGGCGGGAATCTATTCTTGGTTGCCGCTGGGATATCGGGTGCTGAAGCGGATCGAAGAGATCGTGCATCAGGAGCAGGTGCGGGCGGGGCATATCCCGCTTTTGATGCCGACGCTGCAACCGGCGGACCTGTGGCGCGAGTCGGGGCGCTATGACGATTACGGGCAGGAGATGCTGCGCATCACCGACCGGCAAAAGCGCGAGATGCTGTATGGCCCGACGAATGAGGAGATGATCACCGACATCTTCCGGGCGCATGTGAACAGCTATAAGGACCTGCCGCTGACGCTCTATCACATCCAGTGGAAGTTCCGCGACGAGATGCGGCCGCGTTTCGGCGTGATGCGCGGGCGCGAGTTCCTGATGAAGGATGGCTACAATTTCGACGTGGACCGGGACGCCGCGCTGCATGCCTATAACCGCCACATGGTTTCCTATCTGCGGACCTATGAGCGGATGGGTCTGACCGCCATTCCGATGCGCGCGGCGTCTGGCCCCATCGGGGGGGACAATACGCATGAGTTCCTTGTGCTCGCCCAGACCGGGGAGTCTGAGGTGTTCTATGACGACCGCGTGACGGGGCTGAAGCTGGGTCAGCGGGATATCGATTATGATGACCGCGCGCAGGTGGCCAAGGTCTGCGAAGAGTTCACCACCCTGTATGCCCGCACGGATGAGACGCATGACGAGGCGGTCTTTGCGGGCGTGCCAGAGGCGCATCGCAAGGTCGGGCGCGGGATCGAGGTCGGGCAGATCTTCTATTTCGGCACCAAGTATTCCGAGGCGATGGGGGCCACGGTCGTGACCGCCGACGGGTCGCGCGTGCCGGTGGAGATGGGGTCGCATGGGATCGGGGTGTCGCGTCTTTTGGGCGCGATCATCGAGGCGAGCCATGATGACAAGGGGATCATCTGGCCGGAGGGGGTGACGCCCTTCCCGGTGGGAATCGTGAACCTGAAGCAGGGCGACGGCGCGGCGGATGCGGCCTGCGAGGGGCTTTACAAGGCGCTGGTCGCAAAGGGGCTGGAGCCTCTCTATGACGACCGGGACGAGCGGGCGGGGGCGAAGTTCGCCACGATGGACCTGATCGGGCTGCCGTGGCGGATCACGGTCGGCCCGCGCGGGCTGGCGAATGGGGTGGTGGAAGTCACCTCGCGCCGGACGGGCGAGAGCGAGGAGATGTCGCCCGAGGCGGCGGTGGACCGGATCGCCGGGCTTTACGCCGGTCGCTGAGCGGCTGGAGGGGGACGAATTTTCTTGCGAAAATTCGGGGGGAGGCGGTTGCCTCCCCCTTTTTCTTTGTGGAGCGGCGTGCCGCCGCAGGTCTTTCCAGTCGCCTTCGCCTTCGCTGCGGCTCTGCGTTCGGGGGCATTCTGCCCCCTCTTGGCCGCGAGGGCGGCCAATTCACCCCCTGAGGATATTTGTGGACGGAAAATGCGGGCTGGGGTTTTGTGGGGCGGGGGCATGGGAGGGATGGTCATGGCACGGGCTTTGGTGACGTGGGGCGGGTGGGACGGGCATGAGCCGGACCTTGTGGCGGCGCTGTTCGCGGGGTGGTTGCGGGAGGGGGGCGTGGAGGTGGATGTCTTCGATACGCTGGCCTGTTTCGACGATCCGGGGCGGGTGGCGGGCTATGACCTGATCGTGCCGGTCTGGACGATGAGCGAGATCGGCAAGGAGCAGGCCTTGGCCGTGGCCGCAGCCGTTGAGGGGGGCGCGGGGATCGCGGGCTGTCACGGGGGGATGTGCGATGCCTTTCGGGCCAATGTGGACTGGCAGTTCCTGACGGGGGCGCAATGGGTGGCGCATCCGGGCAATGACGGGGTGCGCTACGGGGTGCGGGTTGTTTCCGACCATGCCTTGGTGGCGGGATGCCCGGATTTCGAGGTGGAGACGGAGCAGTATTACCTGCATGTGGACCCGGCGGTGAAGGTCCATGCGGTCTGCGATTTTCCGGTGGCGGCGGGGCCGCATTCGGTGAATGGCCCCGTGGCCATGCCGGTTGTGTTCACCAAGGGCTGGGGCAAGGGGCGGGTCTATTACAACGCGCTGGGTCACAAGGCGGCGGTCATCGGGACGGGTGTGGCGGCGGAGATGATGCGGCGCGGGCTTTTCTGGGCGATGCGGGCGGAGTAGGCCACGGTTTCCGTGCGTCTGGGCCTGCGGTCCATGACGTGGCGTCAGGGGATGGGGTGTCGCGTTGAATGCGGGGCGGGGTGACGTATCCTCTGGCCCTGTTTCGATGGAGTTTGACGATGACCCTGCCTGCCGATCACCCGCGATTGAAGAAGCGACCCTTTTCCACGGGCGAGTTGCTGGCGGATGGGATCGTGCATGCGGTGGCGCTGTTGGCGGGGGTGATCGCCTTTGCCGTGCTGCTGGGCCATGTTCTGGGGCGGGGGGAGATCGGGACCTTTGCGGCGCTTGCCGTCTATGCGGCGGGGTATTTCGCGATGTTCGGCTTTTCGCTGGCCTATAACATGGTGCCGCCGTCGGGATTGAAATGGGTGCTGCGGCGGTTCGACCATTCGGCGATCTATGTGATGATCGCGGGGACTTATACGGCGGTGGTGGTGCAGTTCCACGATTGGGTCTTTGCGGCGGTGCTGGCGGGGGTGGTCTGGGCCGGGGCTATCCTTGGCGCGGTGGTGAAGATCGCGCTGCCGGGGCGGTATGACCGGCTGTCCGTGCTGGCCTATATCGCGCTGGGTTGGGTGGGCGTGGCGGCGGTGGGGCCAGCGCGCGAGGCTTTGCCCGGCGTGTCGCTGTGGCTGCTGGGGCTGGGGGGTGTGACCTATGTGGCGGGGGTGGGGTTCTATCGCTGGCACGGGCTGAAATTCCACAATGCGATCTGGCATCTGTGCGTGGCGGTGGCGGCGGGGTTGCATTTCGCGGCCGTGTCGGTGGCGGTGGCGGGGTAGGGTTCGGGTCCTGCGGGGGGGGGGCGGGGTGAGCCTTGCCCTTTGGGGCTTGGCGATGGGGCGGTGCGGTTTGGGATGGCGCGGGCCTTTGGCTTCACGCCTGCGTGGCTTGACCTTGGGGGGCGTTGCGGACAAGGTCCGCGCGCATCTGCCCCGTGGGGCGTCTGGACAGGTTGGACATGGCGGCGACGGCCCCCTTTTCGCGCTTTGAATGGATGATCGCGTGGCGCTATCTGCGCGCCAAGCGGGCCGAGGGCGGGGTCTCGGTCATGACGTGGATCAGCCTTGTGGGGATCACGCTGGCGGTCTTTGCCCTGATCGCCACGCTGTCGGTCAGGGCGGGGTTCCGGGCGGAATTCGTCGATACGATCCTTGGCGCAAACGCCCATGTCACCGTTTATTCCGCCGGGCGGGTGACGGAGACCGGGCGACTGGTCCGTGGGTTCGAGGCGTATGACGCCCTTGCCGCGCGGGTGGCCGAGGTGCCGGGGGTGACGCGGGCCGCGCCTTTGGTCAAGGGGCAGGTGATGGTCACGGCGGGCGAGGGGGCCACGGGGGCCGAAGTCTTCGGCATCCGCGCGGCCGATCTGGAGACGATCCCGCGCGTGGGCATCGGGGCCGAGGCAGAGGGAGATATCAAGCGGTTTGCGCAAGGTATCGCCATCGGGTCTGGCATCGCGCGGGAGTTGGGCGTGGGGCTGGGGGATCGGCTGAGGGTCATCTCTCCCTCCGGGGTCAAGACGGCCTTTGGGACCAGCCCACGGGTCAATGCCTATGAGGTTGTCTACATCTTCACCGCCGGGCGTTACGACATCGACCGCACGCGCATCTACATGCCCTTTGACGAGGCGCAGGCCTATTTCAACAAGGAGGGCCGCGCCGACGAGATCGAGGTGATGGTGGCAGAGCCGGAGAAGGTGGACGATCTGGCGGGGCCGCTGTTGGCGGCTGCGGGGGCGGAGGGGATGCTGTGGACGTGGCGCGACTCCGCCGGGTCCTTCCTGCGGGCGCTGGATGTGGAGGACAACATCATGTTCGTCATCCTGTCGATCCTTGTCCTGATCGCGTCGATGAACATCATCTCGGGCCTGATCATGCTGGTGAAGAACAAGGGCCGGGACATCGGCATCCTGCGGACGATGGGGCTGACCGAGGGGGCGGTGCTGCGGGTGTTCTTTATCTGCGGGGCCTCTACCGGGCTGGTGGGGACGGCGCTGGGCGTGGTGCTGGGGTGCCTGTTCGCGATCTATATCGACCCGATCTTTTCCTTTGTGAACTACATGGCCGGGGGCGGGGTTTGGGATCCGTCAATCCGGGGGATCTATGCGCTGCCCGCCAAGTTGCAGTTCGGCGATGTGCTGTCGGCGGTGGGGTTGTCGCTGTTCCTGTCCTTTGTCGTCACGCTGTTCCCGGCGCGGCGGGCAGCGCGGATGAACCCAGTGGAGGCGCTGCGCTATGAGTGAGGCGGCGCTGGTTCTGGAGGGGATCGAGAAGGGCTACAACCGGGGCAAGCCGTCGGAGGTTCTGGTGCTGCGGGGGGCGTCGGTCACCGTGGCGCGGGGCGAGGTGGTGGCGCTGGTGGCCCCCAGCGGGGCGGGGAAGTCCACGCTGCTGCACATTGCGGGGCTGCTGGACACGGCGGATGCGGGCCGGGTGCTGCATGGCGGGCGCGAGATGGGGGGCCTGTCGGACCGCGCGCGGACCGAGGCGCGGCGGGCGGAGGTGGGGTTCATCTACCAGTTCCACCACCTGCTGCCGGAGTTTTCTGCCTTGGAAAACATCGTCTTGCCGCAACTGGCCAATGGGGTTTCGCAAAAGGTGGCCGAGGCGCGGGGGCGGGATTTGCTGGCGCGTGTCGGGGTTGCGGCGCGGGCGGATCATCGTCCGGCGCAGTTGTCGGGTGGAGAGCAGCAGCGGGTGGCCTTTTGCCGGGCGCTGGCGAACGGGCCGAAGCTTCTGCTGGCGGATGAGCCGACGGGGAACCTTGACCCCGCGACGTCGGATCAGGTCTTTGGCGCGCTGATGGATCTGGTGCGCGAGACGGGGCTTTCGGCGTTGATTGCCACGCATAACATGGACTTGGCGGCGCGGATGGACCGGATCGTTCGGCTGGATCAGGGCCGCGTGGTCTGAGGCCCTTTGACGGGCGGGGCGCTTCGTGCTTTGCTTTCGCGTAAAGCAATATGAACGGAGGCTTCGATGCAGCGCGTATTCCTATATCCGCTTGGCATGATTGCGCTTTTCGGGCTGGCGGCCTGTGTGCTGCCGGGGCCGCAGCGAGAGGTGCAGACCTCGGGCGCGGGCGATTTCGCCGAGTTCTGCGCGGGCTGCCACGGGTCGGGCGGCAAGGGCGATGGCGAGATGGCGGAGGGACTGGCAAAGCGGCCTGCGGACCTGACGCAACTGTCGGCGCGCAATGGCGGGGCGTTCCCGGCCACGCGGGTGATGGCACAAATCTGGGGCTATACGGGTGGCAAGGATGGCGGGCGGGTGATGCCCAAATTCGCCGCTTTGCTGGACGGGGAGTTGGTGCCCTATGACGGCGGGGACGGGATCGCGTCGCCCACGCCGGTGCGGTTGGTGGAACTGGCGGAATATGTGAAGGCGCTGCAGGAGTAGGGCCGAAACGCGTACCGGAATGTGTACCGCAAACTGTCAGCACGCGGCGGGCGGTGCGGTAGGGGGCGGTTTACCGCGCGTCGGGGTGAGGCCTGCCCTACGGGGCCAGCAGGCGTTGCACGATGCCGGGGTCCTTGGCGATCAGGGCGAGGAGGACGCGGGCGGGGCCGTCCGGGCGGCGGCGGTTCTGTTCCCAGTTCAGGAGCGTCGCCTTGGCGACCCCGATGGAGCGGGCGAAGTCGGTCTGGCTGAGCCCGGTCGAGGCGCGGATGGCGCGGACGTCGGGGGTGGGGATGTCGATATGGTGGGTGATGGCGCCTTCGGTGTGGCCGTTGAGATAGGCTTCGGCCTCTTTGAGGCCTTGCATTATGCGGTCGAAGGCTTCGGTCATGACAGTCTCTCGTAGGTTCTGGCGATCCGTTCGGCGTAGGCTTGCATAAGGGCGGCTTCCGCCGGGGTCAGGTTGTCTTTGTCGTTCTTGGCGAAGACGGTCAGCAGGAAAACCGGAAGGCCGCGCCCCGGCGCGTAGAAGTGGATGGAACGGTAGCCGCCGCTTTTTCCACCGCCCTTCCGTGCGATGCGCAGTTTGCGGAGGCCACCGCCGAGAGGAATGCCCGCTTCGGGATCGGCGGCGAGGAGGTCGACGAGCGCCTCACGCTCGGCTTCCGACATTGCCGCTTTGGCCGCACGGAGGAATTCGGAGGTCTGCACAACGGTCACCAGCATTCTGCACAGTTCCCAAGATATACGCCAATGGCGCATGCGTCAATGGCGTAGAGGACGCCTTGGCGGGGAGTCTGGGGTGGGGAGGGTTAAGGTGGGGTTAAGGGGGGATGCCCCGCCCCGGGCTTGACCCGGGGCCTCTTGGTCGGCGGGGGGGAGGGGGAGGTCCCGGGTCAGGCCCGGGACGGGTTGGGGTTTGGGGAGGGGGGTGATGGGGGAGGGGGTGTGATTTGCGATGGAGGTGTGGTGCGGTGGTGCGCGGATCGCGTGCTTTGGGCCACGGGCTGGGATTGAGCGTTGCGTGGGGTGATAGGGCCTCTGTGAAACGTGCGCAGCACGTTCGATCAATTTGCTGCAAAATCCCAGTCGTGCTGTCGCAACTCTCCCGTCTGGTAAAATTGTCGAACGAGCTTCACGTAGCTCACAAAATCTTCATTCTCCTCAGCAATACGATTAGCCGTTTCCCAATCGACGTCTGCGCGTTCAAGGCTCGGTATCAAGATCTCGCTTTCGGCTAAATTACCGGTATCTAGTTTAATTACCCCGATCCCATGTAGACCAGATAGAACACGAAGTTCACGCATGGTTCCACTGCCAGATATCTCAGCAGCAACCAAATAACCCGAATTGGACCAAGAAGAATTACTCACCGCTTGAAAGTATGCTTCACGCACATTGGAAGAATTCACCAGTACTTTTACTTCAAACGACCACAACTTTGCGCGTCGCTGCGAACTCTCCCGGATGCAATCCTGTACCTCGCGATGCCAGCGAGAGCCCAAATCTTCAATGGCGACCAAATCAGGAAACACCCACATGTTTCCACCACGACCGCGAGAGTTCCTCGCTCGTTTCTCGTCAATCCGTTTGGAGAAGATTCCCATCTCTTCACGTAGGAAGCGACCGAGTGCGGGATAGAGGTGGTGTTCTCCCAATGGCGCGGTCTTGTCGCTACCTGCTGTTTGGGATTGGGGGAGAGGGTCAGAGGCGTTTACCTCAGCTTCATCGCTCAAAGTGGAGAAGTAAAATCGACGTGGTCTGCCTTCCGTCGATTTTATACTACGCTTGGCAAGTGCCTCACGCTGCGACCCAATTTCAGCAACGATTTGCTGAATAAGCGCATCGGGTGTGTCAATCGGAATGGCCACTGCTTTACTGCGCCGCATCTTCTCCGCGCACTCTTCCGGATAGTTTGACAAAATCCACGTTGCGATCTCGCGAGCTGTGAACTTTTCTCCGGGCCTCGCTCCAAGGAATTCAGGAACAAATCTTAACAAACTAAAGCTCATTTACCCCCTCACACATCCAACTCCTCCACAAACCGCGCGTTCTCCTGAATGTACTGGAACCGCAGTTCCGGTTTCTTGCCCATCAGGCGTTCCACCAGATCGCCCGTCTCGCCCGGGGCGTCCTCGTCGATGCTTACCCGGATCAGCTTGCGCGACTTGGGGTCCATCGTCGTGTCCTTCAGGTCCTTGGCGTCCATCTCGCCCAGACCCTTGAAGCGCTGCACGTCGATCTTGCCCTTGCCGCCAAGGCCCTTGGCCAGCCACTCCTCTTTCTCGGCATCGGACGCCACATAGATGCGCCGCGCGCCTTGGGTCAGGCGGTAGAGCGGCGGGCAGGCGAGGTAGAGGTGGCCCTTGTCGATCAGGGGGCGCATCTGGGTGAAGAAGAAGGTCATCAAAAGCGAGGCGATATGCGCGCCGTCCACATCGGCGTCGGTCATGATGATGATCTTGTCGTAGCGCAGGTCATCGACCTTGAACTTGGTGCCCATGCCGACGCCCAAGGCTTCGCAGATGTCGC
>JBDKFE010000161.1:0-9284 GCA_039798885.1 Pseudomonadota bacterium
GGGGGGACTTCGTGGGGCAGAGGCAAGGTGGGCCAAGAGGATTCGGCTTGTAGGGAAGTTCCGCCCGGCGAACCTAAGGCCAGAGGCGCGACGGTTGGACATCGCCCGTGGCCCAAAGCCACGGGCCGCGCACGTCCCGCCCCACCGGGACGTGCGCCCGAGGCGCCCGCCCCGGCGTGACGTGCGCGCCCCTAACGGCGGAGCATCGAAACGCCCCACCGGGGCCTTTCGATGCTCCTCTCACGGGGCATTGTCAGCCAAGGCTTGCCGCCGCCAGTGACAGCGCCGCCGCTTCGGCCAGTTGCTGCGATGCGCCGAGGATGTCCCCGGTCTGGCCGCCGATCCGTCTTTGCGCCGCGCGGGCGAGGAGGGCGGTGGTGGCAGCGGCGGCGAGGGCCATGGGGATCAGGGTCAGGCCCGTAGAGAGGAAGGCGAAAGCGGCGGCGATGACAAGGGCGGCGGCGACGGCGCGGTGGGGCGGCTGGCCGGTCAGGTGCGACAGGCCCGTGCCGCGGGCGTTGGGAAGGGTGGCGATCAGCACGGCCATGGGCGCGCGGGACAGGGCCCCAGCGGCGATCAGGGCGGGCCAGTGCTGGCCTGCGGTGATCAGCGCCGTCAGGGCGGACCAGCGGATCAGCGTGATGAGCAGCAGCGCGAGCGTGCCGTAAGAGCCGATGCGGCTGTCCTTCATGATCTCAAGCCGGCGCTCCTTGGTCTGGCCGCCCATCAGGCCGTCGGCCGTGTCGGCGAGGCCGTCTTCGTGCAGGCCCCCGGTCAAGAGCGCGGCGGTGAGCAGGGCGAGGGCGGCGGCGACCCCGGCGGGGAGAGAGAGCGCGAGGGCGGCGGAGGTGGCGGTGGCGGCAAGCGCGCCGATGGCGGCACCGGCGATGGGCCAGGCCCAGGCGGCGCGGGGAGAGGGGGCTGCGTGGGTCGGGACGGGCAGGCGGGTGAGCAGCGAGAAGGCGGCGGCGAGGTCGGCCAAGGCGAGCGATGCGGTGTCGCGGTTGGTCATGGGGGTGTCCTTTCCCGGCTGGCCTTTGGCGGCATCACCAGTTAGCCAAGCGCAGCCTGACCTTCAACGATGGACGTTCGCGATGACCGCTTCCTTTGCCTCGCTTTCCGAATTCCGTGCGCTGCTGGCGGGGGCCCCTGCGGCGGATGGGGCCGCGCGGGCGGCGGCGGAGGCGCGCAACGGGCAGTTGACGAAGCCGCCGGGGGCGCTGGGGCGGCTGGAGGCGTTGGCGGTCTGGTTCGGGGGCTGGCAGGGGACGGACCGTCCGCGCTGTGATCGGCCACAGGTCATCGTTTTCGCGGGCAATCACGGGGTGGTGGCGCAGGGGGTTTCGGCCTTTCCGGCAGAGGTGACGGTGCAGATGGTGGCCAACTTCCGGGCCGGGGGGGCGGCGATCAACCAGTTGTCCAAGGCTTTTGGGGCGGAGATGGCGGTCTATGCGCTGGAGTTGGAGCGCCCGACGGTGGATTTCACGACCGGACCTGCGATGAGCGAGGCGGAGGTGGTGGCGGCGCTGCGGACCGGGTGGGAGGCGGTGAACCCGGAGGCGGATGTGCTGGTGGTGGGCGAGATGGGGATCGGCAACACCACCCCGGCGGCGGCGCTGGCGGCGGCGCTGTTCGGGGGGGATGCGGGGGCTTGGGTCGGGCGCGGGACGGGCGTCGACGATGCGGGGATGGCGCGCAAGGCGGATGCCGTGGCGCGGGGGCGGGCGCTGCATGCGGGGGTCTTGGGCGATCCGCTGGAGGTGCTGCGCTGTCTGGGCGGGCGGGAATTGGCGGCCATGGCCGGGGCCATCGCGCGGGCGCGGGTGGAGCGGGTGCCCGTGGTGCTGGACGGGTTCATCTGCACGGCCTCTGCCGCCGTGCTGGAAAAGGCGGTGCCGGGGGCGCTGGATCATTGCGTGGCGGGGCATGTGAGTGCCGAGGGCGGCCATGCGCGGCTGCTGGCGGCGTTGGGCAAGGTGCCGCTGCTGGACCTTGGGCTGCGGCTGGGCGAGGGGTCGGGGGCGGCGCTGGCGCTGGGCGTGGTGAAGGGGGCCTTGGCCTGCCATTCGGGGATGGCGACCTTTGCCGAGGCCGGTGTTTCGGGGGGGTGAGGCGCGCCACGATACCTTGGCAATTCTTCTCGCCTTTCCAAGGCTGTTCACCTTTCGCGCAGCGGTTGGATTGGCCCGTGCTATAGGCACGGGCCGCGCACGACCCGCCCCCTCGGGTCGTGCGCCAGAGGCGCCCGCCCCGGCGGGTCCTGCGCGGCCCTAACGGCGGGCCTTCGAAACGCCCCACTGGGGCCTTTCGAAGGCCCTTGCGATTGGGCCTATGGCTGTCTGTTCAGGACGCTTCGGCCTTTGGGCCGCGGTCGGCGAGGATGTCGTCTTCGACCTCGTCCGCTGTGGCGTCGCTGAAGGGGGCGGGGACGTCTTCGCCCTGCATGGGGCGGGTTTCGTAAAGCTCGTCGATCAGGGCGGTTTCGAGGTCGCGGTCAAGTTGCTTGGCCCGGTCGACATAGGCGTCGTTGAGATGGACGGGTTGGCCGGGGACCCAGAGCTGGGCCAGATCGCGCATCGCGGCGCGGTCCACCTTGAAATAGGTTTGCGAGAGTTTTGCGGCCTCGTATTCCGTGAAGCCCATGTTTTCCAGAACGTAGCGGCCCGCGCGGATGGATGAGTCGAAGGTTTCGCGGACGATGTCATTGGCCCCCGCTTGGAAGAGTTCGTAGACATGGACGCGGTCGCGGGCGCGGGCGACGATGTGGATGTCGGGGCGCTGGCTGCGGGCGTATTGGACGATGCGGGTGGCGTTGTCGCGGTCGTCCACGGCGACGACGAGGATCGCGGCCTCGGCAAGGCCTGCGCTGTCGAGCATGGCGGGGTTGGCGGGGTCGCCGAAGAAACCCTTCACGCCGAAGCGGCGCATGGTTTCGATCGTGGCCATGTCGCTGTCGAGGACCACGGTGGACAGGCCCGACATCCGCACGAGGCGGTTCACCACCTGACCAAAGCGGCCGATGCCCGCGATGATGACGCGGCCCTTTTCGTCGATCTCGTCGGGTTGCGGGACGGGGGTGCGGGCGCGCAGGCGTCTGGCAAGCTGTTCATAGGCGATGAAGAGGAGGGGCGTCAGCAGCATCGAAAGGGAGATGACCAGCAGTGTCACCTGCCCCTGATGGAGCGAAAGGATACCCTGTTGGCGGGCGAAGCTGATGAGGACGAAGCCGAATTCGCCCGCCTGTGCGAGGCCGAGGGTGAAGAGCCAGCGGTCGTGGCTGCGGAGTTTGAAGATCACCGCAAGGAGGAAGAGGATCGCTGCCTTGATCGCGATGAGCGTGAGTGTCAGGCCAAGGATCGTTGCGGGCTGTGAAAACAGCGCGCGGGTGTCGATGCCGATGCCCACCGTCATGAAGAAGAGGCCGAGGAGGAGCCCCTTGAAGGGTTTGATATCCGCCTCGATCTGGTGGCGGAATTCCGAGTTCGCCAGCACCACGCCCGCGACAAAGGTGCCGAGCGCGGGCGAGAGGCCCACGAGCATCATCAGGAAGGCGATGCCAAGCACAATGAGGAGCGAGATGAAGGTCGACATCTCGGGCAAGCGCGAGGCGTGGACAAAGCGGAAGACGGGGCGCGACAGGAAATGGCCTGCAAGTACGATGCCCGCGACGATGGCCAGCGTCAGGCCCGTGGCGGCCCAGTTGGGCAGTTGGTCGACAAGGGTGAGGAGGGGTTCGGCGGCGCTGTCCGCGCCATGGGCGGTGGCTTCGTCCACGGGGTTGGTGATGCCGAACTGGTTTGCGGTGGGGCCGATGATGGCGGGGAGCGCCAGCAGCGGCAGCAGGGCAAGCATGGGGATGACCGCGATGTCCTGCGTCAGCAGCACCGAAAAGGAGGCGCGCCCCCCGGCGGTGCGCATCAGGCTTTTCTCGGTCAGGGTCTGAAGGACGATGGCGGTGGAGGAAAGCGACAGGACAAGCCCCAGCGTGACCGAGACCTGCCACGCATAGCCAAGCGCGTGGACGCAGGCGGCGATGGCTGCCGAGGTGAGCAGGACCTGCGCCCCGCCCAGCCCGATCAGGCGGTGGCGCATGTCCCAGAGGGTGCGGGGTTCGAGTTCCAGCCCGATGAGGAAGAGCATCAGCACGACGCCGAATTCTGCAAAATGCTGGAGGTCCGCCGTATCGGCCCCGGCGAGGCCGAAGACGGGGCCCACAAGGATGCCAGCGGCAAGGTAGCCCAGCACCGAGCCCAGCCCGAAGCGCACCGCCAGTGGCACGACAAGGACGGCGGCGCCGAGATAGATACTGGCTTCGAGAAGAAGGCCTTCCATCGGCTCCTCGGGTCAGGCGGTGGGGTGTGGGGCGATGATGGGCGCAAGCGGGGGGGCGCTGCAACCCGCTTTTCTACCGGGGCGGGAGAATGGATCAGCTGTTGGGCAGGGACAGCACGACCATGCGGCCGCGCTTTTCGTAGCGCAGTTCCGAGGTGGTGATGGCGGCGACGCGGCCACCGTCGAGGCGGTCGCCGACGCCGACCTTGATGTAGCGGCCGTTGGGGTTCCGCACGAGGGCGTAGCGTTCGGAGGCTGTGCCGTAGACGCCGATCAGGTTGACTTCGCGCAGGTCGATCGCGTTGCGCAGCGTGGCCTGTTTGGCCACGTTGGCGGTGGAGGGGATGCGCGGGGCGGTGGCGGCGACCTCTTCGGGTTCGGGCTCTGCCTCGGGGGCGATGTCTTCGGTGAGGGGCGGTTCGGGAAGGCGGGCGACGGCGGCGACGGCCTCTTCGATGGCGCGGGCCATGTCTTGCGGGCGGGCGGCGGGGCGGCGCGAGATTGCAAGACCCACGGGCGTGACGGTGCCTTCGGGCGCGACGAGGGCGAGGCTGCCGTTGTTCGAGGTGGTGACGGGGGCGACGATGCCCTGTGCGACGGCGGTGGCGGCAGCGTCGGCGGGGCGCGCGGCGGGGCGGATGCCCGCAAGGCGCGGATCGGCGAGGGGGGCGAGGGCCGCGCCATCATCGGCGGGGATGACGGGCGGGGGGACCAGCGTGGCCGGGCGCGGCAGCGGGCGGGCATTGGCGAGCGCGGGGTCGGCGGGGATCACCACCTCTTCGGTCGCGGGGGCCGTGGCCGTGGCTTCGGCGATGGCGCTGTCGATGGCGGCGGCGTCCGTGCCGGGGGCGGTCGCGGCGGCGGCGGCTGCTGCGGCTGCGGCCTGGGTCACGCTTTCGGGACGCGGGGGAGGGACGCGGGCGGGCCGACCGGCGGTAAGCAGAACGCCCTCGGGAGTGACGATCCCCTCGGGCGTTGCACGGATCAGACCGTTCTCGTCGAATTGGTACACCGTACCAAAGGGCGGTGGCGGTGGTGGGGCCTGCGGCTGCGCGTCGGCCCGTGCCACCGGGGGCGGCAGGGCGGCGGGGTCCACCATGCGCGGGGCCGTGTCAGAGGAGGCGAGGAAGATCTCGTCCTGCGGATCGGTGCCGGGGGAGGCTGCGGCTTCGGGTGCGCCGCCTGCCACGTTCTGCGGTGCGGGTTGTGGTCCGGCGGCGTTGGGGTCCTGCGCCTGCATCACGACGCCATCGGCCGGGGCATCCGGGGCGGTTTCCGCGACATCCTGTGCGGGGGCGACGTCTTCGGGAAGGGTGCCGTCGGCCAACACCTCTTCTTCGGCGAGGATGCCATCGGCGGCCATCTCGTCTTCGGGCGCGGGAAGGTCGGCGGCGGCGGTTTCCACGTCAGAGGCGGTGTCGTTTTGGCTGATGTAGAAGGACGAGAGGCCCGCAGCGAGGGCAAGCATGATCAGAAGCAAGCCCGTCAGGATGAGGCCCAAGTGCCGGGGTTTGCCGCGCACGGGCATCGGACGGGTGCCGAGGCCGTTGGGGCGGCGGGTGGCAGTGGCGCTGGCAGTGGCAGCGGCTGCGGCGTCGGTCGCGCCGGACGTGGCAGGGGCGGCGACGGCGGCAGTCGGGGCGGCAGTCGGGGCGGCAGGCGCGGGGCGGGCCTTGCGGCCGCCGGGAATGGAGGGTGCGGTGACGAGCGCGCCGAGGCTACGCAGGCCCTTGCCAACGGTGGGGGCGGGGCGGTCGTTCGGGGATTCATAGCCGAACTTCGGGGGGCGCGGTGCGGGACGTTCGCCCTTGGGCGCCGGGCGGTCCGCCGTGGGCACGGCGGGGGCCGGGCGGATGGCGGCGGGGCGTGGGGCGGTCGCCGCGTCGGCCTTGCCACGTGCGCCGAAGGCCGAAAGCGCGGCGGTCGACGGCAGGGGCGGCAGGTCATCCTCGACCGAGGGGTCGGTGAGGACGGGGCCTTTGTGCGGCGGATCGCTCTCTTCGACATCGAGCGCCATGGGCGCTTCGTCCATGTCAGGGATCGTCGGAACAAGGACCGAGGCCGTGGCCGTGGACGCAACCGGTTCCGGGTCGGGCGCGGGTTGCGGGGGGTCATCGGCCGACAGGGTCGCCGCGATGGAGGCGGGATCATAGGCAGAAAGCGCCGCATCGGGGGCCGCCGCGAATTCAAGATCAGCGGTCAGCGGTTCCGGGATCGGATCATAGGCGGGGGCGTCCTGCGGCAATTCGACCGGTGCCGGGGGCGTCAGGTCGGGTTGCGGGATGCCTTCGGGTTCGGGCGCAGGCTGCGGATCCGTGCCGGGATCGGGCGTTTCGGCAGGCTGCGGTTCGGGGATGGTTTCCGGCGCGGGCGGCGGGATCTGCACCGGTTCGGTATCGGGCAGGGGCGTCGTCTCGGGCTGCGGCGCGGGGTCCGGTTCCTGTTCGGGTTCCTGTTCCGGTTCCTGTTCGGGGTGCGGTTCTGCTGGCACCACAGGGGTGGGCGCAGGGGCAGGCGCCGGCGTCAGCGTGGCGGGCTTGGCGTCGGCGAGGCGGATCGGGTCCTGATCGCGGTCCACCTTCTCGCCCGTTTTCAGAAGGGTCGCGGCATGGGCCGAGGGGCCGAACCACGGTTCGCCCGCATAGGCGAGATCGTCGGGGATCGCCACGAAAGAGATGGGGTTAAAGCCGTTGGCGACGGCGAAGCCTTCCGCCTCGTCCAGCGTTTCGCGGGCGAGGACGGCGACCTGCACCGTCGGACCCTTGCCCCAGTGGTCCCAGACGAGGTCGGCCACGTCATAGGGGGTCTGGCCTTCCAGTGCCGCGTCGATCTGGGCGCGGCGCTTGGCGGCATCGGGGCCGGGGGCGGCGATTTCCAGATATTTGATCTGGGAATTGGGGATCACAAGTTTCGTGGTGATGCCTTCGGGGGCCAGTTCCAGCGCTTGTTCGCGCAGCTTGGCCAGTTCGGCGGGCAGGTCGTCCACGGCGAAGGGCGTGCTGCCGACTTCGGCCCAGCCGCGCTTGGTGCGGTGCAGCAGCGTGATGCCGTCATCGGTGAAGTTCAGGGCGAAATTCGGCTTCATGGCGCGGGTCTAGCACAGCTTCCGGCGATGCGGGAATGCGCCGCGGAGGGTGGAGTGTTTCCTACAGCAGCTTTTCGCCGAAGGAAAGGCGCGTGCACGGGGATGTGCCTTGCCTGATGGGCTGCCAAGGGTGGAAATGTGCGGGCGGTGCATGATTTGGGCAAGCCGCACGACAGGAGTGCAGATGATGCGTATTCTTCCGATCCTTTTCCTGACATTCGGTCTTGCGGCGGGTGGGCTCGGTCTGGCCGGGTCGGCGCTGGCTGACGACCATGCGCCGGCCACGATCACCGTGACGGGCGAGGGCACGGTGACCGCGCCGCCGGATCTGGCGACGGTCAGCCTTGGCGTGACCACGCAGGGCGCGACGGCGGCCGAGGCGATGGCGGCCAATTCTACCGCGCTGGCCGCCGTGCTGGAGCGGGTGAAGGCGGCGGGGGTGGAGGATCGGGACATCCAGACATCGACGCTGAACCTGAACCCGAATTGGGTGACTACGGACGGAAGTTCCGCCGCGACGATCTCGGGCTATGTGGCGATGAACGTGCTGTCGATCCGGGTGCGGGCGATGGGGACGCTGGGGCCGGTGCTGGATGCGGCGGTGGCGGATGGGGCCAATACGTTGAACGGCGTGAGCTTCGGGTTTCAGGAACCGGATCCGGTGATGGATGAGGCGCGCAAGGAGGCCGTCGCGTCGGCGCGGGCGCGGGCAGAGTTGCTGACGGGGGCTGCGGGCGTGTCGCTGGGGCGGATCCTGTCGATTTCCGAAAGCGGGGGCTATGCTGCGCCGATGCCGATGTACCGGATGGACGCGGCGATTGCCGCCGCTCCGGTGCCGGTGGAAGGCGGCGAAGTGGGCGTGACGGCGAGCGTCACGATCACTTGGGAGATCGCGCAGTAATCCTTTGGGGCTGCCTGCCCCGGGCCTGACCCGGGGCCGCGTTTTCGATTGGCGACGCGCGGGCGAGCGGGGCCCCGGATCAAGTCCGGGGTGCCCTGATGAGGGAAACAGCGGGCGCACGGGTCGGCTTTCATCCGGGCCAAAAGACCCGGATGAAAGCCGTTATGCAATCAAATCAGGCCGTTGCCTTTGTCAGGGCCTGATCGAGATCGGCGATGATGTCGTCGGCATGTTCGATGCCGATGGACACGCGCACCACGTTGGGGGCGGCACCGGATTTGGTCTGCTGTTCCTCGGTCAGTTGGCGGTGGGTGGTGGAGGCCGAGTGGATGATCAGCGACCGCGTGTCGCCGAGGTTCGCCACATGGCTGAAGAGCTTCACGTTGTCGATCAGCTTTACGCAGGCGTCATAGCCGCCCTTGACCGCAAAGGTGAAAAGAGCGCCGGCCCCTTTGGGGCAGATGCGCGCGACGCGGTGGTGGTAGGGCGAGGAGGGCAGGCCCGCATAGGTGACGTAGTCGATGCGGGGGTCTTTCTCCAGCCATTCCGCGACCTTGCGGGCGTTTTCGACATGGCGGTCCATGCGGAGCGACAGCGTTTCGATCCCCATCAGCGTGTAATGCGCGCCCTGCGGGTTCATGGTCATGCCAAGGTCGCGCAGGCCCACCGCGATGGAGTGGAAGGTGAAGGCCATCGCGCCGAGGGCGGGGTGGAAGGCAAGGCCGTGATAGGCGGGTTCGGGTTCCGAGAGCGAGGGGAACTTGCCGGACTTGGACCAGTCGAATTTGCCGGAATCGACGACCACGCCGCCCGTGACGGTGCCATTGCCGGTCAGGTATTTGGTGGCCGAGTGGACGACCAGCGTCGCGCCATGTTCGATGGGGCGGCAGAGCCAGGGGGTGGCAGAGGTGTTGTCGACGATCAGGGGCAGGCCGACCTTGTCGGCGACCGCGGCCACGGCATCGA
>JBDKFE010000162.1:0-11205 GCA_039798885.1 Pseudomonadota bacterium
AGCGTGATGGAAATCAGATCAACATCACGCGGGCTGAGTGCGCCGATGAACTCGTCTCCCGGACGGACGGAATAGGGCGTCCGACCCGGCAACTGACCCGGCGCATCCTGACCTTCCAGCAATGTCGCCCGGATGGGTCCCGTCTGGCTGAACCCGCAGACCTCGGCTGGTCGCACCATCGCACACATCTGGCACATTCAAACACCCGTTCAATCGCTACCACAAACACCCCGCCGGCGCCCCATCAGGGCGGCGGCGACACCGCAAGCAGACCCTTCGCCATCCCCCGATAGGCCCGTTCCGAAAGCGGGGCATCCATCGACCCAAGGTCAACCTCCGCCCCCGGCTTCTCTCCGGACCAGTCCAGCCGCGCCCGCACCTGCGTCTCGCCCAACCGCGAAACCACCAGCGCCACATCCGCCGCGCCCGCGACGACCGCAACCTCGCGCCCCAGCACCTCGGCCATGCCCGCCGCCACCGCGCGGCACAGCACCGGCACCCGCCCGCCATCGACGCCCAAAGCGGCCACACAGGCCAGACGGACCGATGGCCCCGAAGCCCCCGCCAGAACCGCACCCGATGTCAGCATGACAAGCACGCCCCGCACCACAAACCACCACACTCCACGCACCCGAACCAAGGCACAGGGGCCAAGCCCACAACCGGAAGGTACCATTCCCCCGGCCCGAAGCAACCCGACTCAGACGTGCTGCGCCCCGTTAACCTCGATCTCCGCACCGCTGATATAGCTGGACTGATCCGAACACAGGAACCAGATCGCATCCGCCACCTCTTTGGGCTGCCCCAACCGCCGCATCGGCAGCCCCTCCACGATCTTCTCCGTCCCCGGCGACAGGATCGCCGTCTCGATCTCGCCGGGTGCAATCGCGTTCACCCGCACGCCCAGCGGCCCGAAATCATGCGCCATTTCCCGCGTCAGCGCCGCCAGCGCCGCCTTGGACGTGGCATAGGCCGCCCCGGCGAAAGGATGCACCCGCCCCCCGGCAATCGACGTGACATTCACCACCGACCCCTTCGCCGCCGACAACTCGTCCTTCAACCCCCGCGCCAGCACGATAGAGGCAAAGAAGTTCACATGGAACACCTGCCCCCATGTCCGCAAATCCGTCTCCAACGTGTTCAGCCGCGCGCCCCCTGGCCCCTTGGGACTGATCCCCGCATTGTTGACCAGCGCATCCAGCCGCCCGTTGATCTTGCCCTTGATCACCTCGATCGCCGCAATCGTCTTGTCGGGGCTCGCAAGGTCGATCTGGATATGGTTCTCCTCACCCCCCGGCCATGGGCAGCGCGCGTCAAAGGGTTGGCGCGAACAGGTCAGCACCCGCCAGCCTTCCGCCGAAAACCGCTTCACCGTCGCGTGGCCGATCCCCCGCGAAGCCCCTGTCAGCACCAGCGTCTTCTGACCATCCATCCGACTCGACCTCCACTTTTCCGCCCCATCATCCCCCCTTTGGGCGGCAAAGGCCATTGCCGCTTGGCACGCGCGCCGTCACGCATTACGAAGACCCGCAACCGCCACGGGGGCCCCCATGAAACCGCAGACGAGCACCATGTCCGACGCCGCCAACACCGCCAAGATGCTGTCCGAAGCCCTCCCCTATCTGCAGCGCTATTCCGGCGCCGTGGTGGTGGTGAAATTCGGCGGCAATGCCATGGGCGACGATGCCGCCATGGCCGAATTCGCCCGCGACATCGTGCTGATGCGCCAAGTCGGCGTGAACCCCGTCGTCGTCCACGGCGGCGGCCCCATGATCAACGAAATGCTGGACAAGCTGGGCATCAAATCCGACTTCGTCCGCGGCAAGCGCGTCACCGACAAGGCCACCGTGCAGGTGGTGGAAATGATCCTCTCCGGCCTTGTGAACAAGCGGATCGTGCAAGCGATCATGGATGCAGGCGGCCGCGCCGTGGGCATTTCCGGCAAGGATGACGACCTCATGGTCTGCGAAGCCGACGACCCCGAACTGGGCTACGTGGGCCGCCCCGTGGAAATGAACGTTCAAGTCCTGCGCGACCTCTACAACGCGGGCATCATCCCCGTCGTCGCCCCCGTCGCCACGGGCATGGCCGATAACGAAACCTTCAACGTCAACGGCGACACCGCCGCAGGCGCCATCGCAGGCGCGCTCAAGGCCGACCGCCTGCTCCTTCTGACCGATGTGGCAGGCGTCAAGAATGCCGAAGGTCAGGTGATGACCCAGATCACCCCCGAAGAAGTCCGCGCCATGACCGCCTCTGGCACCATTGCGGGCGGCATGATCCCCAAAACCGAAACCGCGCTGAAGGCGCTGGAAGAAGGCGTCCGCGCCGTCACCATCCTTGACGGTCGCGTCCCCAATGCCTGCCTGATGGAACTTTTCACCGACCACGGCGCGGGATCGCAGATCCGCTCCACCGAACCCCGCGTCAAACCACGGGTGAAGCGGTGAGCCTTTCTGAAACCCTCGCGCAGCACCACCTCACCATCCTCGGCGGCTTTCACCCCACGCCCGAGGATGGCACGCCCGAAGGCACCCAGACCCTCCTGATGCTCGGGCCGCTTGAACCGGGCTTCTGGGCGCATTTCACGGCCCAGCCCGAATGGCTGGACGGCCAGCCCGACCCGATGGACCGCTGGTCCCGCCGCACCATAGGCCGCATCGCCTGCGACCTTGGGGCCAAGGCGCTTTTCCCCTTTGGCGGGCCGCCCTACCAGCCCATCCAGCGTTGGGCGCTCCGCACGGGGCGCATCTGGCAAAGCCCCGTCCGCCTGCTGGTCAGCGCCGACCAAGGCCTCATGGTCAGCTTCCGCGGCGCGCTCGCGCTCAAGGACCGCATCGACATTCCCCCGCCCGTCGCCATCCCCTGCGACAGCTGCGCCCAGCCCTGCCTGACGGCCTGCCCCACCGCCGCCCTCACCGACCAAGGCTACGACGTCCCCGCCTGCCACGCCTTCCTCGACACGCCCGCAGGTCAACCCTGCCTGACCACGGGCTGCGAAGTCCGCCGCGCTTGCCCGGTGTCACAGGCCTATGCAAGACTTCCCGAACAGTCGGCCTATCACATGGGCCGATTCCACAAAGGAAGCGGGGCGGCATAGCACCCCCCGTTCGGGGAGGAAGAATGAAGCGCCTGATTCTGACGCGCCACGCGAAATCCAGCTGGGACGACCCCCTCACCCCCGACCATGACCGCCCGCTGAACGAACGCGGCAAGGCCGCCGCCGCCGATCTGGGCCAATGGCTCGCCTCGCGCGGCTATATCCCGGACGAGGTGCTCTGCTCCGACGCCCTCCGCACCCGCAAAACCTGGAGCGGGATCGCCCCCGCCCTGCCCGGCACACCTGTCCTTGAACTGAAACCCGCGCTCTACCACGCGGGCCCCGATGTCATGCTCGCCGTCCTGCGCCATGCCAAGGGCGACACGGTCATGATGATCGGCCACAACCCCGGCATCGCCGAATTCGCCGCGCGGTTGGTGGCGCAGGCCCCGCGCAGCCCGGAATTCAGCCGCTACCCCACCGGCGCGACCCTCGTCGCCGATTTCAACATCCCCGGTTGGGAGTCCGTCACCTTCGGCTCCGGCATCGTGGACGATTTCATCGTCCCGCGCGAAATCGTGGCCTGACCACGCAAAAGGGGCGCACAACGGCGCCCCTTCCCCTCGGTCCAAATACCCACCAGCGGGGTCTGCGGGGCCGACGGCCCCCCTTGACCACTCAATGCCCCAGAATCTGGCTCAGGAACAGCTTGGTCCGGTCGCTCTTGGGGTTGTTGAAGAACTCCTTGGGTTCGTTCTGCTCCACGATCTGGCCCTGATCCATAAAGATCACCCGGTTCGCCACCGCCTGCGCGAACCCCATCTCATGGGTCACGCAAAGCATCGTCATCCCCTCTTCCGCCAACTCGATCATGGTGTCCAAGACTTCCTTGATCATCTCGGGGTCCAGCGCCGACGTGGGCTCGTCAAACAGCATGATCCGCGGCCGCATGCACAAAGACCGCGCGATGGCCACCCGCTGCTGCTGCCCGCCCGACAACTGACCGGGATACTTGTTCGCCTGCTCAGGAATCTTCACCTTCCGCAGGAAATGCATCGCCGTCTCTTCGGCTTCCTTCTTCGGCACCTTCCGCACCCAAATCGGCGCCAGCGTGCAATTCTCCAAAATCGTCAGATGCGGGAACAGGTTGAAATGCTGGAACACCATCCCGACCTCGGACCGCACCTTGTCGATGTTCTTCAGGTCGTTCGTCAACTCCGTCCCGTCCACCACAATCTGCCCCTGCTGGTGCTCCTCCAGCCGGTTGATGCAGCGGATCAGCGTGGACTTCCCGCTTCCCGACGGCCCGCAGATGACGATCCGCTCCCCCCGGTTCACCGTCATGTTGATGTCCCGCAACACGTGGAACGTCCCGTACCACTTGTTCATGCCCGCGATCTGGATGGCAACCTCATCCGAAACCTTCATCTTCGAGCGGTCGATAGCAACGTCAGACATAGCGTGTTCCTTACCGATGATCGGTCTTCAGCTTGCGCTCCAGATACATGGAATAGCGCGACATGCCGAAGCAGATGACAAAGAAGATGGCGCCGACAAAGATGTAGGGTTCCCAATAGATGCCCTTCCAGTTGATGTCGGCGCGGACGATCTGGGTGACGCCCTTCAGCGGGTCCATCAGGCCGACAAAGGCCACCAGCGTGGTATCCTTGAACAGCCCGATAAAGGTGGACACGATGGCCGGGATGGAAATCTTCAACGCCTGCGGCAGGATGATCAACCGCTGCGCGCGCCAATAATCCAGCCCCAGCGCATCCGCCGCCTCATACTGCCCGCGCGGCAGCGCGGCCAGACCACCCCGGATCACCTCGGCCAGATAGGCCGCGGCAAATAGCGTCACAAGGATGATCACCCGCAGGATGATGTCGAAGTTGGTGTTCGGCGGCAGGAAGTACTGCAACAGCAGCGATGCCGTGAACAGCAGCGTGATCAGCGGCACACCCCGGATGAACTCGATGAACCCCACGCACAGCGTCTTGACGATCAACATGTCCGACTGCCGCCCCAGCGCCAGCAGGATGCCGATGGGCAGCGAAAAGGTGATCGCCGTCACCCCGATGGTGATGGCCAGCAGGAACCCCCCGAACTGATCCGAATTCACCGACATCAGCCCCCAAGGCAGCACCCCGTCGATCACCCCGGTCAAAGGCACGTCAAGGAACAGCCACCACAGCAGCGCAAGGAACACCCCGATCAAGGCCGACGACGTCGGCCCCAACCGCCCCACCAGCGCCAGATAGGCCCCGCCCATCACGGCAAAGCCCAGCATCGCCACGATGGGCGTCCAGACCGACCCGCCCCACAGCAACCAAAAGCACAGCGCCGGAAACACCGCCGTGAACCACAACAGCTTGCCGGGTGCCACCTGCGCCAGCCCAAGGGACACCGCCAGCAGCACCACCGCCGCCACCACCGCCGCCAACGGCGCATGGGCCGGAACCAGCGTCACCAGCAGGAACACCGCCACCCCGGCCAGCAGCACCGTCAGGTTCCGCTTCTGCCCCGCAAACAGTACAGGCCCCAGCGCCGCGAACAGCAGGCCAAAGGCCAACACGGGCCGCCAATAGGCCTCGGCCGGATAGAAGCCAAAGATGAACTGATGCCACCGCTCACGGATCATCGCCCAGCAGGCACCCGTCGCCCCCTCGCCCGCCGTGGCCACCACGATGTCCCGGCATTCCGCCAAAGACCCCGCAGTCCACACGGAATTCAGCCACCACGGCAGCGCCGCCGTGACCAGCGTATAGATGACCCACAGCCCGACCAACGTCAGGATCGTGTTGAACCAGCCGGAAAACAGGTTCTCGCGCAGCCACTTCACCACCCCCCGTTCGGTCACGGGCGGGGCCATCGGCGGCAGCATCTCGGTGCGGGCAAAATGCTTTTCCATTTCAGCGCGCCTTGATCTGGACAGAGGAATTATACAGGTTCATCAGCGAACTGATGATCAGGCTGATCGTCAAATAGATCAGCATCATCAACAACATGCACTCCAACTCGCGCCCCGTCTGGTTCAGCGTGATCCCCCCCAGCGTGCCGCGCAGGTCCAGATAGGACACGGCAATCCCCAACGACGTGTTCTTCGTCAGGTTCAGGAACTGGCTGATCAGCGGCGGGATGATAACGCGCAGCGCCTGCGGCAGGATGATCAGGTTCATCGTCCGCCCCGGCCGCAGGCCAAGGGCAAAGGCCGCCTCTGACTGCCCACGGTTGATGGCAAGGATACCCGCCCGCACGATTTCCGCGATGAAGGCCGCCGTATACAGCGTCAGCGCAATCAGCAGCGCCGTGAAGCTATGCGCCACAAGGATGCCGCCCGCGAAGTTGAACCCCTTCAACTCCGGCACCTCCAGATGCAGGCCCAGCGCGACACTCAGCGCGATCACCGGCCCGAACAGGACAAGGATCGACTTCCACCACGTCACGGGCCTGTCCCCCGTCGCCTCCTGCCGCGCCCGCGCACTGGCAAGGATGCGGCGGTTGATCCAGACGGACCCCGCAATGACAAGGATATAGGCAAGGATCGTCAGATTGATCGACACCACCCCAAGGTCCACCGACCCAAGGTCCACGTTGAACAGCGGCGCGGGGATGTTCGTCCCCCGGTTCGTCACCGCCACCGTATCGAAAATCATCATAGACGCCGCAGGCTCCGTCCCCGCTGCCGCCATCTCATCCGTCACGCGGAAATCGCGCGGCTGCGGCGTCGTCTCGGACAGGATCACATAGGAAAGCAGAATCCACAGCAGCAGCGGCACGTTGCGGAACATCTCGACATAGACGGTCATCAACCGCCCGATCAGCCAGTTCTTCGACAGCCGCAGCACCCCGATGATGACCCCAAGGATCGTCGCAAAGATGCAGCCCAGCACCGCCACCACCAGCGTGTTGATCAGTCCCACCAACAGCGCACGGAAATGCGTCGAGTCATTCGTATAGGGAATGATCGCCTGCCCGATGTCATATCCGGCACGCGACCACAGAAAACCGAAATTGAATTCCTTGCCCCGGATCGCAAGGTTGCTGATCGTGTTGCTGACAAGCCAGGACAGGAACAGCGCGAACAGGATCAGGACGAAGATCTGGATTGTGATGGAACGATACCGCGTATCGTAGATAAGCATCGAGAGCCGAAAGGACTCCTTCGGCACGTCACTGGCCACGGCCATGCATCTTCCCCTGTAGCTGTGCGTTTCTCGCGACGCGAACCCCGGTTTTCCGGGTGTCCATGAAACTCTGCCCCACGTGTCCGTGCAGGCATCAGAAAAGCAAAAAAAGGGGGGCGCCCGGTCGCCGGGCGCCCCCGATCAGATCAACGGAAGGGCGGTGCGTACTGCAGGCCGCCCTGCGTCCACAGCGCGTTCAGACCACGCGCCAGGTTGATCGAGGTGCCTTCGCCGATATTGGCGGCAAAGATCTCGCCATAGTTGCCGACGGCAGCGATGGCGTTCTTGAACGCGTCGTTCGACAGGCCGAACTTTGCCGGCAGATCGCCCGCACCTTCGACGCCCAGCAGACGCTTCACTTCCTCGTCATTGGTCGAAGCACCGAACTCACCCACGTTGGCCTTGGTGATGCCCTTCTCTTCGGCGATCAGCAGCGCGTAATAGGTCCAGCGGACGATATCGCCCCAGTTGTTGTCGCCATGACGCACGACCGGGCCGAGCGGTTCCTTCGAAATGATTTCCGGAAGGATCACGTGGTTCTCGGCATCCGGCAGGGTCGCGCGCGACGCGGCCAGACCCGACGCGTCCGTGGTATAGGCGTCGCAAGCACCCGCCACATACTGGCGCTGCGCTTCCGAATCGTCGGCCACGGTGACCGGCTGGTAGCTGATGTTGTTCTGCTTGAAGAAGTCGGCGAGGTTCAGTTCCGTCGTCGTCCCGGTCTGGATGCAGACCGTCGCGCCGTCCAGCTCCTTGGCCGAAGAGACGCCGAGGTCCTTCTTCACCATAAAGCCCTGACCATCGTAGTAGTTCACCGCCACGAAATCGAGCGCCAGTTCCGAATCACGGCTTGCCGTCCAGGTGGAGTTGCGGACCAGCAGGTCCACTTCGCCCGACTGCAGCGCGGTGAAGCGGGTTTCGCCCGTCGTCGGGACGAACTTCACCTTTGTCGCATCGCCGAAGATTGCCGCGGCAAGGGCGCGGCACAGGTCCACGTCGAACCCGGCCCAGTTGCCGTTCGCATCCGGCGCGCCAAAGCCCGTCAGACCGGTGTTCGAGCCGCAGATCAGCTCGCCACGCGCCTTCACGGCTTCCAGCGTGGCCTGAGCCGACGCTGCACCGGCGAGCATCGCGGTACCTGCGACCACGCCGAGGAATACGGATTTCTTCATTCTTACCTCATCCTGAGTTTGCCGCCCGTTCACGGGTCGGCGGTTATTGGTCCCCGCAGGTGCGTTGAATCACCGCAGGGGCTGAACCTGTCGGAGTGAGCCTCTCCCCAGTGCGGGCCAGTTTCTTCCGAAGCGGTTTGAAAGGTCAAGCCCAACCCGCGCTAAACGAGAAAGCCCTTCCGCGACAAATAGTTGGGACAATCCTGTCGCGTTTCAAGCGGCCTTTGCCGCTTTTTTCGGCACGATTGTCACCCACACAAGGCAAAGAATCGGGCCGCCGCGACAAAGCCCGCATGTCGCGCCGCTTCGGACGCTGCGGCCTCCTCGTCCTCGCCCCATTGCTCCACCTGCCAATGCTCGTCGATGCGCGACAGGGCCCAAGCCTCCTGCGCCGCCAGCCGCCCCTCGGTCACCGCCAGCCCCAGCACCAGCGACCCGGATATCGCCACAAGGTCATGGAACGCCGCCAGCCGGAACGGATCGAACCCATCCACCCGCGCCGTCAGCCGCGCCAGCGCCTCTGCGTCCTGCGCCACATGCATCACGCCCTGCGTCACCGCCAGCCGCACGCCCAGCGCCGCCTCCGCCCAGACCAGCAGCGGGTCCCACCCCGCCGCCTGCCGCGCGATCAATTCCGCCGGACCCATAGCGCGATAGCATAGCAGGTCAGACCCGCCATAGGCCGCCACGATTTCTACCACCGCCGCGCGCTGCGGCACGATCTTGTCGATGGCCGAATTGGCCGCCCGCGTCACCGGCATGGTGTCGGGCTTCACCTCGCCCGTCTGCGCGTCCCATTCCGCAGCGATGGCCTGCGCCATCTCCAGCGTCGGCACCACCAGCGGCACCTTGGCGGGCGTCTTTACGGGCCGCCCGTCCAGCCGCACGGTGAACCCGCCGTCACAGGCCTCTGCCCGCGCCTCGGTCCAAAAGCGCTTTGCCTTCCATGCACTCATTTGAACACCGTGAAGGGATCGGCCGGCACATCATCCTCTTTCCAGTCCAACGCCTTCCACGTCCGCGCCATATGGTCGGGCAAGGGCGCGGTGAAGGTCATCTCGGTCTTCGTCACCGGATGCTCCACCACCAGCATCCGCGCATGCAGGTGCAGCTTGCGGCTGATGTCGCCGCCGACCGCCGCCCCCCAGCCATCGCCCTGATTGTCCGCATCGCCGCCGCCATATTTGCCGTCCCCGATGATTGGATGCCCGATCTCGGCCATATGCGCGCGCAACTGATGCGTCCGTCCCGTCACGGGTTCCAGCGCCATCCAACTCAGCCGCGTGCCAAGGAACCACAGCACGAAGTAATCCGTATGTGCCCGCTTGGCATCGGGAAACTCGGCCATCTTCGCGGGATGGACGCAAAGCATCTTTTCGCCCTCGCCGCGCTTGCCATGGCCGGGGGCCTTCATCAGCCCGTATTTGATGGACCCCTTCTTCGGGTTCGGCACGCCCGCCACCACCGCCCAATAGATCTTGCGCGTGTTCCGATGCCGCAGCGCCTCTGAAAGGTTGCGCGCCACCCGATCCGTCCGCGCCAGCATCAGCAGCCCCGACGTATCCTTGTCCAGCCGATGCACCAGCTTCGGCCGCTCCTTGTAGCCGAACTTCAACGCCTCGGCCAAACCGTCCACATGCCGCTCGCCCTGCCCCGACCCGCCTTGGGACGGCAGCCCCGCAGGCTTGTTCAGCACGATCATATGCTCGTCCATCCACAGCACGCAGTCTTGGATCATCTTGGCATCCGCCGCGCTGATCCCCTCGATGCGCGGCCGCTCCACATTCGGGTCCGGCAGGGGCGGCACGCGGATCGCCTGACCGGGGATCACCCGGTCCGACGCCTTGGCCCGCGCGCCATCCACCCGCACCTGCCCCGTGCGGCACATCTTCTCCACCGCGCCTTGGGTCACATGCGGAAAGCGCCGCTTGAACCAGCGGTCCAGCCGCTGCTCACCCTCGTCTTCCGATACGGTCAGGGTCTTCACGCCGCTCATGGGGCGATACTCCGGGCAAGGGCCGCGCCAAGCGCCACGGCGGCAAGGGAAAGGATGACCGAGGCCGCGACGTAAAGGGCGGCCTGCACCGCCTGCCCCCCCTCCCACAGCTTCAGCGTGTCGAGGGAAAAGGCCGAGAACGTGGTGAACCCGCCAAGGAAACCCGCCACCAGCAGCGGCGCCATCTGCACCCGCTGGGCCAGCGCGATGTAAAGCACCCCGATGGCGAAGGACCCCGCGACATTCACCGCCAGCGTGCCCCAAGGCCAGCCGGGAAACGCCCGCGCCGCCCCGCTGACAACGAGGAAGCGCGCGACGGAACCCGCGGCCCCGCCCAAGGCAACAAGAAGGATGCTCTGGATCATGGGCTTTCCATTGCGCCACGGGGGGCGAATGTCAACCGTGGCTGGGTGAAAGGACCGCCCCCCCACATCGCCGGGTCCAGAGGACCGACGCGTTTCGCAGCATCCAACCCGCCCCACGGCCCCCGAAGCGGGCGGCCATCGCCGCCCGCGCCACGACCGATGTCCACCCATCCCGCCCGTGCGCCCGCGCACGGGCCGCCCCCGCCCCCCGGGCGGCGGGGGCGCAAGCGCCCCCACCGGGGCGGGGCCGTCCCGTGCCCCCAACCTTTGCCAAAACGGACATCCCCGTGCGGCTTCGTTGCCTCAGCCGCAATCGGACCGGCGAACAGGTCCACTGGACCTTTTCGCGCCGGTCCTCTGCCCCCCGGCTCACCCCCCGAGAAACCCCGTCCCGGGCTTGCCCCGGGACCTCAACCCCCACCCTCCCCGCCGACCGACCCGACAATGC
>JBDKFE010000163.1:0-10864 GCA_039798885.1 Pseudomonadota bacterium
CAGATACTGATCGGCCAGTTGCAGGATCGATATGCGGCGGAGATCGACCTTCTGGGTGCGCGACAGCATCAAGAGAAGGTCGAGCGGGCCTTCGAAGCCATCCACATCGACGATCAGGGATTCGGCCGCCACGCGTTCGGCGGGCGACAGGCGTTCCGCTTCGGACCAGTCGTCATCAGACATGCGCGCTTCCCTGAAGGACCCGTGCAAGGTCGGCCTCCAGCGCGGCAATGTCAACGGGATCGGGTGCGCGGCGGCAGGCCAGCGCGGCGGCGGCGCGGGCCAGCGTCGCATCGCCCATGCGGCCTGCGGCGGCGGCGACGGCCTGCATTTCGGCCATGTCGCCCTTGCAGTGAAGCGCGATGTCGCAGCCCGCCGCGATGGCGCGGGCCGCGCGGTCGGCCAGCGTGCCCGACAGCGCCTGCATGTTCAGGTCGTCCGTCATCAACAGACCCTTGAAGCCGATGCGGTTGCGGATCACATCGATCATCGCCGGGGATTGTGTCGCTGGGCGATCCGGATCAAGGGCCGCAAAAACCACATGGGCGGTCATGGCCAACGGCAGATGGGCCAGTGCACGGAACGGGGCGAAGTCGGTGGTATCCAGCGTGGCAGGATCGGTCGTGACCGTTGGCAGATCATGATGCGTGTCGGCGATGGAACGGCCATGGCCCGGCATGTGTTTGGGCACGGGCAAAACACCGCCCGCAAGATGCGCATCAGCGACGGCACGGGCGACATCTGCCACCTGCGCGGGGTCAGTCCCGTAACAGCGGTTGCGCAGGAAGGGATGCGTGGACCCTGTCGCAAGATCGGCGCAGGGCGCGCAATTGGCGTCGATGCCGACGGCACGAAGCTCGTGCGCGATGATGCGGGACCGAAGCGCCATGCCCCGCGCGGCCTGCATGCCGCTTGCCGCCACCTGTTCCAGCGGGGGCAGCCATTCCCGCCAATGCGGGGCACGCAGGCGCTGGACGCGGCCACCTTCCTGATCGACAAGGACTGGCGCGTCGCGCCCCACTGCATCCCGCAGGTCCGACGTCAGGCGCAGCAGCTGATCGGGCGTTTCGACGTTGCGGGCGAAAAGGATGAAACCGAAAGGGTCTGCGTCGCGGTAGAAGGCGCGTTCATCGGCGGTCAAGACGGGGCCGGAACAGCCAAAGATCGTGGCGCCCGTTCCGGTCGCCGTCATCGCTGCTCTACCGGAATGCAAGAGGCGTTCTGTTCCAGCATGGTCGTGCAGAAGCCACGCGCTTCGGTTTCATCGGCAAAGCCATGGGCGCGCAGGCGGTAGAAGGTGCGCCCCCCGCTTTCGGCCGCCTGCACGACGAGCGCCTTGCCATCCATGAGAGGGCCGAACTGGTTGGCAAGCCTAACCCATTCGGACCGCGCCATCTCTGGCGTGTCGAAGGCGCCAAGCTGGACGAGGCGGGTGCCTGCGGGGATCAGCGAGGGATCGACCTCGGTCGCGGCGGGGGGCACAACCGACGGATCCGTCAAGGAAACCGGTTGGACCGCTGTCGAGGACATGGTGCTGGGCGCAACCGGGCGCGGGCGCGGGCGGACGCCAGAGGTGGCGGTTTCGACGGCAGCCACGTCAATCCTTTCGGACGGCAGGGGTTCGGCGCCCGATTCATCAACAGGGGTTGCCAGCGCCTCTGCAAGGGCCTGCGCGACGGCGTCAGGATCGGGGCCGGTGCTTTCTGGCGCGACCGGGGCCACGGCGACGGGCGCAGGGGCGGGCAGCGGCGCGGCGAGTTGCGGCGTCAGGGTCGCGCCGCCGACAGAGGCCGAGGCCTGCACCGGTTGCGGCGCGCCTGCGGCGGCGAGACCGGGCGTATCCTCATAGCTCAATTCCACCGGGCGCGGGGCAAGGACCAGACGATCCGGCGGTGGCGCAGCGGTCCCAAGGGCAGCGACCATGTTCACCGCAAGGCCCTGATGATCTGCGATGGTGCCGCCCGGGTTTTCGGGGGCGATCCGCATCGGGCCTTCGAGCGCGCGGACGACCGGAATGCCGTTCACGTCGCGGACGGCAAGCTTGTAGCCCCACCAGCCCAAACCAATCAGCAGCGCGATGGAACAGGCTGCCCCGGCAAGATGAGCGATATGCGAAAGACGGCCATGCCCGTGGGACACGCCATGCCAAGCCCCGTCATGGGCCCCATCGAAATCATCGAAGTCCACGTCCGCCATGCCACGCCTCAATCGGGGAGCGATACGTGCCGCACCCGCTTTCCTTGCCTGCTCGACCGGACGGGGCGCCGTTTGTCAGCGCATTTCCTCGACCGGAGTGACGCCCAAGATAGCAAGACCGCTGGAAATGACAACGGAAACGGACCGCGCGAGGGCGATTTTCGCCTGCGAGGTGGCCACGTCACCCTCTTGCACAAAGCGCAGGGTGGTGTCGTCGTTCCCGCGGTTCCACAGCCCGTGGAATTCGGACGCCAGTTCATAGAGGTAGAAGGCGACGCGGTGCGGTTCGTTGTTGCGCGCGGCGATTTCCACCAGACGGGGCCATTCGGCGATCTTCTTGGCCATGGCGAGTTCGGCCTCATGCGTCAGGACCGACAGGTCGGCCCCTTGCAGGGCGGCTTCGGACACGTCGATCCCGGCCTCGCGCGCTTTGCGCAGGACAGAGTTGACGCGGGCATTGGCGTATTGGACGTAGAAGACCGGGTTGTCCTTGGACTGTTCCAGCACCTTGTCAAAGTCGAAATCCAAGGGCGCGTCGTTCTTGCGGGTCAGCATGACAAAACGGGTGACATCGGCCCCGGCCTGTTCCACCACATCGCGCAAGGTGACGAAGGTCCCTGCCCGCTTGGACATCTTGAAAGGTTCGCCGTTCTTGTAAAGCTTGACCAGCTGGATCAGCTTGATGTCCAGCGGCACGCGGCCATTCGACAGGGCCGAGACGGCGGCCTTCATCCGCTTGACATAGCCGCCGTGATCGGCACCGAAGATGTCGATCAACTGGTCGAAGCCGCGCTTCACCTTGTTGTAGTGATAGGCGATGTCGGGGGCGAAATAGGTCCAAGACCCATCCGATTTCTGCACCGGACGATCCACGTCATCGCCATGCGCGGTGGACCGGAACAAGGTCTGGACGCGGGGTTCCCAATCCTCGGGTTCTTTGCCCTTGGGGGGTTCCAGCGTGCCCTCATAGATCAGGCCCATGCCCCGCAGGGTGGCGATGGCCGCTTCGATCTCGCCCGTGCCATAGAGCGCCTTTTCCGAGGAATAGACGTCCATTTCGACGCCCAACACTTTGAGATCGTTGCGAATTTCCGCCATCATCATGTCGGTTGCGAAATCGCGCACATCTTTCAGCCAGACGGATTCAGGCTGTTCCAGCAGGCTGTCGCCATATTTGGCCTTCAGCGCCTCGCCCACGGGGATCAGGTAGTCGCCGGGATAAAGACCCTCGGCAATCGCGGGTTCCAGACCATGCGCCTCGCGGTAGCGTTCATAGGCCGAGCGGGCAAGGACATCGACCTGCGCGCCGCCGTCGTTGATGTAATATTCCCGCGTCACGTCCCAGCCGGCAAAGGAGAGAAGCCGCGCCAGCGCATCGCCGAAGACCGCGCCACGGGTATGGCCCACATGCATGGGGCCGGTGGGGTTGGCAGAGACGAATTCGACATTGACCTTCAGCCCCTGCCCCAGCGCGGAGCGGCCATAGTCGGTGCCCGCGACGAGGGTCGCGCGAACCAGCATATGCCAGAGCGCGGGATCGAGACGAAGGTTGAGGAAACCCGGACCCGCAACATCCGCCCCGGCGACGCGCGGGTCTGCCATCAGGCGGGCAGCCAGCGCCTCGGCAATGGCGCGGGGTTGCATGTTGGCGGGTTTGGCAAGCACCATGGCGGCATTGGTCGCCATGTCGCCATGCGCCGCATCGCGCGGGGGTTCCACCGCCACGGCGGAAAGGTCCAGCCCCTTGGGCAGCACGCCCTCGGCGGCAAGATCGGTGAGCGATGCGACGACGAGGTCCCGGATATCCGAGAAGAGGTTCATTTGATCACATTCCTGTCTGGTTGCCTCCGGCAATGCCAGAGGCGACCTGACAGGTCAAGGACGGCGCGTCACGGCGCGCTGTGCGGCGGGGCCTTGGGGGCATCCTTTGGCCGTTCGCGCAGGTGATGCGCCTCGCGTGCGCCGAAATGACCAGCAAGGATCGCAGCGACGAGCCACCAGAGTTCTTCGGGCATCTGGCGCAGGCTGTCCATGACACGTTCGAACCGGAGCGGATCAAGCAGGGCAAGCGCGAAAAGTGCCAGCACGCCAAAGACCAACACGGGGCGCGGAAGGCGGTTGGCGGCATCGATCAGGCGATCATAGCGGCCTTTCTGCGAAGTGCCTGCGGGCAAGCGCAGGGCTTGGGCCACAGTTTTTGCGGCGGCGGCTAGTCGGGACAGGGCGGGTTCAAGCATGGCGCATCCTTTTGCATGACGGCCAAGCTTTGCGCCAAAGCATTAACGACGCAGATAGGGACCGCGCGCTCAGCTTCCCGGCTGCGCCTTGGGATCGACATAGACCCCCTGTTCCTTCAGCGCGTCGACGACTTCCTTGGGCATGTAGGTTTCATCATGCTTGGCAAGGATTTCCGTGGCTTGGAAGGTGCCGTCGACCATGGACCCGGTGCCCACCATGCCCTGACCTTCGGCAAAGAGATCGGGCAGGACGCCGGTGTAGGCCACGGCAACGGATTGGTTCATGTCGGTCACCTTGAAGGTCACCGTCTCACCTTGCCCACGGATGAGCGAGCCTTCCTCTACCAAACCACCGATGCGGAACACTTCGCCCTCGGACGGGGGGGCTTCGACAACTTGGGTGGGCGAGCGGAAGAAGTTGATCCCGTCGCGCATGGCGTAGCCGACAAGACCCGTTGCGACCACCAAGGCCACCGCCGCAAGGGCGATGATCTGGATACGGCGTTGTTTCTTAAGGCCTTTCAGACCGGCCATGATCCCTCCTACGGGAAGACGGGGGCGAGCAGCAGCCCTTGGGTTTCGGGCAGACCCAGCATGAGGTTGGCGTTCTGGATGGCCTGACCAGAGGAGCCTTTGGTCAGGTTGTCCAGCACGGCGATGACCACGGCACGACCAGGGATGCGGTCGCCGATCACGCCGAGATGGCAGAAGTTGGAGCCTGCGATATCGCGTGTCGAGGGGAGTGCGCCAAAGGGTAGCACTTTCAGGAAAGGTTCGGTTTCATAGGCGGTTGCAAGGGTTTCGTGAACCACCTTGGGGTCGCCCTTGACATAGACGGTGGCGAGGATGCCGCGGTTCATCGGCAGAAGGTGCGGGGTGAATTGGACGCGGACGGGGCGGCCAGCTAGGGCGCTGAATTCCTGATCGAATTCGCCCAAGTGGCGGTGCTTGCCGCCTGCGGAATAGCTGTGGGTGCCACCAGAGAGTTCGGCGTGGAGGAGGTTTTCCTTGAGGCTGCGCCCTGCCCCGCTGACACCGGCCTTGAGGTCGATCAGGATGTCGTCAAGGTCGATGCAACCCTTTGCAATCAAAGGGCGAAGTGCGTATTGCCCGGTCGCTGCGTTGCAGCCGGTTCCGGCCACGAGGCGGGCTTTGGCGATGGCATCGCGGTAGAATTCGGTCAGGCCATAGACGGCTTCTTGTTGCAGGTCCACCGCCGTGTGGGGTTGGCCGTACCAGCGTTCATACTCGGCCGGGTCGCGCAGGCGGAAATCGGCGGAGAGGTCCACGATCCTGAGGGTGCGGGGAAGTGCGGCCACAACCTGTTGGGTCGTGGCGTGGGGAAGGGCGCAGAAGCAGAGGTCGATGCCGGAAAAGTCGATCTCGTCGATCTTCTGCAGGCGCGGAAGGGTCAGGTGGCGCAGGAAGGGAAAGACGTCAGCCATGTCCATCCCGGCCTTGCGGTCGGCGGAAAGCGCCGCGATTTCAAGGCCTTCGTGAGTCGCGATGAGGCGGACGAGTTCCGCGCCGGTGTAACCGGATGCCCCGAGGATGGCGACTTTCTTGGTCATGGCGACCCCCTTTCCCGATGCCGCGTTGATGGGCCAGGTAGGGACCGAGGGCAAGGGGTTTTTGGGCTGCGGCGGCTGTCCGCTTTCCGTGCCGCACACTGTACCGCAAACTGTCAGCACGCAGCGGACGGTACCCGGAAGGTCCGTTAAGGGTTTTGGGCGGGGGAAGGCGGGGTGAACCCCGCCCTAGAGGCCAAGCGCACGGCGGAGATCGGCGTTGATCCGCCCCTGCCAGCCCGGCCCGGTGGCGCGGTAGGCGGCGAGGATGTCGGGGTCGAGGCGGAGGGTGGTGGAGACTTTGGTGACGGGCAGCGTTGGTCTTCCTCGGGACGGTTTGACCTTTGCAAAGCGGTCGACCCAATAGGGGGTGGACAGGTCAGGTGCGTCATCATCCAAAGTTGCTTCGGAGGGCGGGGGCGTAGCGTTCGATTTCGCGGTCATTTGCCTTCCTTATGCTGATGATGCGAGCGCCGTCGTCTCGCGGGGTCCAAACGATCACAACCATGCGCCCGCGCAGATAGCCAACCGAGATGAGCCTCGTCTCGCCATAGTCGAACCGTTCATCCTCTACCGTAACGCAGAGACCGGTCAGAACCTCGCCCGCATCGGCCATATCGATACCGCGCAGCGCCAAAGTCTGGTCGCGCTTGGCGGGATCATAGCTGATCTGCATTATTGTTACTACAAAAACTATCACCCGCGAACAGGATGCGGTCTGTGGGGTTAACGAATGATGAAGAACGCCCCGCGGGATGTAGGGGTTGGTACCTTGGGACAGGGGTGGCGGGGCGAACCCGGCCTTGCGTCAGGCAGCTTCGAATTCAATCCGCCGCCGCAGAAACTGCGTCGCCTTGTTCGACACCGCCTTGGGGTCCCCGGTCGTCAGGAACTTCGACTCCGTGCCAGACCCCAGAAACTCTGGCCTGCGCGTCAGGTAGTCGGCCAGCGACTCGGCCACAAGATTGGCCTGAGAATAGACCTTGACCCCCTGCCCCAGTGCGTCTTGGAAGACCTTTTCCATCAGGGGGTAATGCGTGCAGCCCAAGATCGCGGCCTCAGGCGCAGGCATCCGGCGCTTGAGCGCCTCGACATGGCTGCGCACCAATGCCTCGGCCAAGATCTCGTCGCCCTGTTCGATGGCGTCGACCACACCGCCGCAGGGCTGTGCTTCCACGTCCACGCCAATGGCGCGGAAGGCCAGTTCACGCTGGAATGCGCGCGAGGCGACGGTGGCGGGGGTGGCGAAAAGGGCGACGTGCTTGACCGCCACCTCGCGCGGGGGCGAGTTGTCGCCCCATTGGCGTTCGGTCAGCGCCTCGATCAGCGGGACGAAGACGCCGAGGACGCGCTTGTTGGGGGGAACCCACGTTTCCTGCATCCGCTTCAGCGCGGCCGCAGAGGCAGTGTTGCAGGCGAGGATGACGAGGTCGCAGCCTTCGGCCCAAAGGCGTTCGGTGGCGGCGCAGGTGAGGTTGAAGATGTCGTCGGCAGTGCGCACGCCATAAGGAGCGTGGGCATTGTCGCCAAGATAGACGAAGGGCACGTCAGGCAGGCGCCGCGCCACGGCGTCGAGGACCGTCAGACCGCCCAGCCCCGAATCGAACACGCCCACCGCCATACCGCCCCCTTCCCGGCCCAAGGCCGGATCGTCGTTCCTGCGCCGCAGCATAGGCGCGAAGTCGGCAAGGGGAAAGGGTTCCGGCCCGGTCACGCGAAATTCGGAGCCATGCGTCCTTTACATGGCCGTTCTACTTCTTATGTGGCGTCTCCCATGATAGCGTGACGGGAATTCGCAGGTGAGATGATGATGGATTGGGATAAGCTTCGCGTCTTTCATGCGGTGGCGGACAAGGGCAGCCTGACCCATGCAGGCGACGTTCTGCATCTGAGCCAGTCCGCGGTCAGTCGGCAAATCCGCGCGCTGGAGGAAAGCCTGAATGTGACGCTGTTCCACCGCCATGCGCGGGGGCTGATCCTGACGGAACAGGGCGAGTTGCTGTTCGACGCGACGACCCAGATGGTCAAGCGGCTAGAGGCAACGGCGGCGCGCATCCGCGATTCCGAGGACGAGGTTTTTGGCGAATTGCGGGTGACGACGACGATGGGCTTCGGCACCATGTGGTTGGCCCCGCGTCTGGCGACGCTCTACCAGAAATATCCGGGTCTGAAGATCGACCTGATGCTGGAAGAAAAGGTGCTGGACCTGCCCATGCGCGAGGCGGATGTGGCGATCCGGATGAAAGAGCCGTCGCAGGCCGACCTGATCCGCAAGCGGTTGATGCAGATAAGGATGCGCATGTATGCGACGCCGGAATATCTGGCCCAGCATGGCACGCCGCAGACGATGGCGGATTTCGCGGCCCACCGGCTGATCTGCCAGCATCCGGGAACGGCGCAAGTGGCGGCGGGGGCAAGCCTCGTTCAGCAGTTGATGAGCAATGACATCTCGTCCACGCTGACGGTGAACAACTATTTCGGGGTGTTGCAGGGGGTGCTGAACCATATCGGCATCGGCGTGCTGCCCGACTATATCACCGAGGATTTCCCCGATCTGGTGCGCGTGCTTCCAGACGTGGAAAGCGGCGAGGTTCCGGTCTTCCTCGCCTATCCCGAGGAGCTTCGGCATTCCAAGCGCGTGGCGGCGTTCCGCGAATTCGTGACCGAGGAAATCTTCAAGTACCGCAAGCGCGAACAAAGCTGATCCGACAGGCTTTGCAGGTCAGCTTTCAGGGGCAGTGTGGAACCGTTTCCATACCTGCGCGCACAGCCATGCATCAGGCGCATAGCGGCCATGATGCATCTGCGGCATTCCTGCCCTTGCACGGGGCCGCCGCCGCCCCTAAATGCAGCGTCGAGGCGGTGATTGAGACTTCTCTCACCCCCTCATACCTCCCTGTTGGACTTGGGCCGAGCTTCTGCTCGGCCTTTTTTTTCGCCTGACGCCGATGTCGCCGGACCTGCCGCGTTTCGCGCCGCTTCCTGTGTTGCGCGCCCGTCTTTTGGGCAGAATGCGCCTCTTCATCTTGGCCCAAATACCCCCGGGGTGCGGGGCAGGAGGCCCCGCGCGGAGACAAGCGGCGCAGGCGCCGCGCAGGCGACCCAAGGGACCTGCGCGGCGAACGCGCGCTCCGCTTGGTTCGGGGCGGTTCCCCCTTTCCCTTCGGCCCCGTTTCGCCTAGACGCGCGGGCAAGCACCAGACCGAGGGATGCCGCCATGACCGAGCCCGCCATTACGCCCGACCTGATCGCCAGCCACGGGCTGAAGCCGGACGAATACCAGCGGATATTGGAGATCATCGGGCGCGCGCCGACGTTCACGGAACTGGGCATCTTTTCCGCGATGTGGAACGAGCATTGTTCCTACAAATCGTCGAAGAAATGGCTGCGGACGCTGCCGACGAGCGGGCCGCAGGTGATCTGTGGACCCGGCGAGAATGCGGGGGTGGTGGATATCGGCGACGGTCAGGCGGTGATCTTCAAGATGGAGAGCCATAACCACCCGTCCTATATCGAACCGCATCAGGGCGCGGCGACGGGCGTGGGGGGCATCCTGCGCGACGTCTTTACCATGGGCGCGCGGCCCATCGCGGCGATGAATGCCTTGAGCTTTGGCGAGCCGTCGCATCCCAAGACATCCCATCTGGTGAAGGGCGTGGTCGAGGGGATCGGGGCCTATGGCAATGCCTTTGGCGTGCCCACGGTGGGCGGCGAGGTGCGGTTCCACCGGGCCTATAACGGCAACTGCCTTGTGAACGCCTTTGCCGCCGGGTTGGCGGATGCGGACAAGATCTTCTATTCCGCAGCAAGCGGCGTGGGGATGCCCGTGGTCTATCTGGGGGCCAAGACGGGGCGTGACGGGGTTGGCGGGGCAACCATGGCCTCTGCCGAGTTCGACGACACGATCGAGGAGAAGCGGCCAACGGTGCAGGTGGGCGACCCCTTCACCGAAAAGCGGCTGCTTGAGGCCTGTTTGGAGCTTATGGCCAGTGGCGCGGTGATTTCCATTCAGGACATGGGGGCGGCGGGCCTGACCTGTTCGGCGGTGGAGATGGGCGACAAGGGCGGTCTGGGCATCCGGCTGCAACTGGACAACGTGCCCCAGCGCGAGACGGGCATGACCGCCTATGAGATGATGCTGTCGGAAAGCCAAGAGCGGATGCTGATGGTGCTGAAGCCGTCGATGGAGGCCGAGGCGCGGGCGATATTCGTGAAATGGGACCTCGATTTCGCCATCGTGGGCGAGACGATCCCCGAGGACCGCTTTTTGATCGTGCATGGGAATGAGGTTAAGGCGGACCTGCCGCTGTCCAAGCTGTCCTCCAGCGCGCCGGAATATGATCGGCCTTGGGTGGAGACGCCGAAGGCGGCACCCTTGGGCGAGGTTCCGGCGATTGCGCCCTTGGCGGGGCTGCGCGCGCTGATCGGCAGCCCGACCTATGCCCACAAGGCCTGGGTCTGGGAACAGTATGACAGTCAGGTGGGCGCGGATACGGTGGTGACGCCGGGCCTGCCTGCGGGCGTGGTACGGGTGCATGGGACGGGCAAGGCGCTGGCCTTCACGTCTGACGTGACGCCGCGCTATGTGAAGGCGAACCCGGTGGAGGGTGGCAAGCAGGCGGTGGCGGAAGCCTATCGCAACCTGACGGCAGTGGGGGCAAAGCCCTTGGCCACGACCGACAACCTGAACTTCGGCAACCCGGAAAAGCCCGAAATCATGGGGCAATTCGTGGGCGCGATCAAAGGGATCGGGGCGGCGGTGGCGGCGCTGGATATGCCCATCGTGTCGGGCAACGTGTCGCTTTACAATGAAACCGATGGGCGGGCGATCCTGCCCACGCCGACGATCGGGGCGGTGGGGAT
>JBDKFE010000164.1:0-4489 GCA_039798885.1 Pseudomonadota bacterium
CAGGTTATCATCGCCATCCTCGCCCAGCAGGACATCGTTCCCCGCCCCGCCCTCCAGCCTGTCCGCTTCTGCGCCGCCGTTCAGGCTGTCATTGCCGATATCCCCGAACAGCGCATCCGCCCCGGCCCCGCCAAGGATGGTGTCATTCCCCGCATCGCCGCGCAGGCTGTCATCCTCGGCGCCGCCATCGACCACGTCGTTGTCGGCCCCGCCGAACAGGCTGTCCTTGCCATCGCCGCCGAACAGAGAGTCATTGCCCAGATCGCCCAGCATCCGGTCGTTCCCGGCCCCGCCTTCAAGGGAATCCGTCCCCGCCTCGCCGTTCAGGGTGTCATGGCCGATGCCGCCGAACAGGCTGTCGCCATCCGCCCCCCCGGACAGGCTGTCTTCTCCGTCATCGCCATGCAGTTCGTCCACCCCGGCCCCGCCGACGATGGAGTCATTCCCCGCATCACCGCGCAGGCTGTCATTGTCCGCCCCGCCGTCCAGCAGGTCGTTCTCCGTGCCGCCGAACAGGGTGTCCCGGCCGATCCCGCCGTAGAGCAGGTCGTTCCCGGCATCGCCGGACAGCCGGTCATCCCCGCCGCCGCCCGCAACCGATGCCCCGCCATGCAGCGTGTCATTGCCACCGCCACCCGACAGGATGTCGTTGCTTTCGCTTCCGAACCTCAGTTCCGAATTGTTCGTGCCGGTGAATTCCATCTCTCACGCTCCGCTAAAGCAAGAGCGGTCCGACGGATCGCGACGGGCATCGCACCGGATGGCCCCATGGCGTCACACAAGACAGAATGGGTCGACATGACCGCTCACCTATACAAAACCAACTTGGCGCTGCCATGGTCGCGCCCCGGCCGAACATCGGCAAAGCGACCGCCAGACGGCGAGGCCCGCAACCTAGCATGCCCGCCAAAGTTGCATAGGGGGTATTTCGTTACTGAAAGGTTAACCTTTTATGTCACTCGGCACCCCGGCCCGCATTCCGGCCCGCATTCCGCCCGGCATTCCGACCCGCGCGTCAACCGCGCGAAAAGCGCCAGACGGTGTGCTGCTCATAGTCCTGTCCCGGCGACAGGTCGATCGGGGGGAAACCTGCATGGTTCGGCGCATCTGGCCAACCCTGCGCCTCGATTGCCAGCCCCTCATGCGGCCCGCGCCCTGGCCGATAGGCATTGCGCCCGTCATAGACCTGCACGCCAGCCTCGGTCGTCGACACCGACATCCCGATGCCCGACTGCCCCGAAAGCCGCAACACCTCGCGCAGCGGTCCCGGCCCGTCGCCCAGACAGAAGCAGTTGTCGAACAGCGGCGATCCCGGCTCTACCTTTCGTGCGACGCGGAAGTCCATCTCGCCGCCCGCGACGGGCACGATCTCGCCCGTCGGTGTGAAATCCCCCGTCGTCGGCAGATAGCGGTCGGCGGCCACCCACAGGCGATGCCCCGCCCAAGTCTCTTTGCCATCGAGGTTCCAGTAGCTGTGATTGGCAAAGTTCACCGGCGTGACAGCATCCGTTGTCACATGGACATGCAGATGCAGGCTGACCCCTTCCACCCGAAAGGTCGCGGCAACCCGGCGGTTGCCCGGAAACCCGCCCTCGCCATCCGGCAGGTCCAGCTCCAGCCGCACCGCATCCTCGGTCGCCTCGACCAGACGCCAGACCTTCAGATGCGTCCCCGCGCTGCCCGAATGCAGGCAATGCTTGCCGTCCTGATTGGCCTCGAACCGCAATGCGCGCCCGCCAGAGACCACCTTCGCCCCGGAAAATCGGTTCACCACCGGCCCGATGAGCGACCCGTGATACCGCATCGCCCCCTCGTAATCCGACAGCCGCTCTGACCCCAGCGTCAGGCTGCGCGCGACGCCTTCCAGCCAGACGCCCTGCAGCACCGCGCCCCATGTCAGGACCGACACGGTCAGCCCGTGCCCCCCCAGCGTGATCCGCTGCACCGCCTCTCCCTGTGCCGTCACCCCGAAAGGGGCCACGCCGATTTGCTGCATCATTCAATCCCCGTCCCTTGTGCAGTCCTGACAAGGGCAGCGCACGGGGTCAAGCACTGGCGCACCCGCCCCGCCGTCCGGGCAAGGATCTTCGAAGAATTCCGCAAGTCTCGGCAAAGAAGACGGCCCTTGCCCCAGGTCAAGCCCGGGGCGGGGTCGCATGGGTCAGGCGGCCCCGCCTCACTCTGCCGCCACGCAGTCCGCCATGGCCATGGCCAGCGCCCGCAGAGTGCCCTCCCACGCCCCCGGCCCGGGTTCCTGCATCGACCCGTTCGGGTCCAGCGCCGCCCCGACCTTCGCCCCGGTCCCTTCGGCCAACTGCTCGATCAACGCCGGATCATGCTGCGCCTCTGGAAAGACGCAGACCGACGCCCCGCCCGCGACCCCGTCGCGCAACTCGGCCAGCCGCGCCGCCCCCGGTGCCGTCGCATCGCCCAAGGCGACCGACCCAAAAATTTCCAGCCCGTAATGCGACGCGAAATAGCCATAGGCATCGTGATAGACCACGACAGGCTTGCCCTTCACCGGTTCCAGCAGCGCCGCCACTTCGGCATCCACCGCAGCGACCCGCGCCACCGCCGCCTCTGCATTGGCGGCATAGATGGCCGCATTCTCTGGGTCCAACTCTGCCAGCTTGGCCGCAATCGCGCCCAGCCAGACCTTGGCATTCTCTGGCTCTAGCCATGCATGGGGATCAGCCCCCCCATGCGCGTGGTCATGCGCCGCGTCATGCCCATGATCGTCATGCCCGGCGTCCGCCCCAGCCTTTCTGTCCCCATGGTCATGCCCCTCATGCCCATGCGCCCCGTCTTCGGACCAGCCCTGCACCACCGTCCCCGGCACCGCCAGCAGACCCAGCCGCGCCGCGTCCCCCCCGATCCCCTCCAGCGCGCGATCCAGCCACGGTGTCAGGTCCGGCCCGATCCAGACCACCAGGCCCGCCTCGGCCAGCCCCGCCGCCTGCGACGGGCGCAACTGGAAGTCATGCTCGCTCGCCCCGCGCTCCAACAGAAGGCCCGGCGTCCCCAGATCGCCCATCACCTGCGCCACCAGCGCATGCACCGGATGGATATCCGTCATCACCTTCGGCACCTCGGCCAAGGCGGGCACCACGGTGGGCAGCGAAAAGGCAAGACTGGCAACGGCACAGGATATGATATAACGCATCGATTGGCCCTTCTTAGGCAAGTCGCATGGGCCTATGTATGTTATAAGATAACATGTCAAGAGGCCCCCATGGCGCAGTACCCCCATTCCGACGCCTGCCCCGGCTGCGCCAGCACGCCCGAGGTGGCCTTCTCGCGCCACGACCACAGCCACTGCACCGACGACACGCTCGCCCGGGCCGAGGCTCTGGCACAGGCCCAAGGCGCGCGCCTGACCCCCGTCCGCCGCCGCGTGCTGGAAATCCTGCTCGAAGATCACCGCGCGCTGGGCGCCTATGACGTGCTGCAACGCCTTGCCGCCGAAGGCTTCGGCAACCAGCCCCCCGTCGCCTATCGCGCGCTCGACTTCCTTGTGGACCTCGGCCTTGCCCACCGCATCCGCCGCCTGAACGCCTTCACCGCCTGCCTCCACCCCGGCGAGGCGCATGCCCCCGCCTTCCTCATCTGCCGCACCTGCAACCACGTCGCCGAAGCCCCCGCCACCCCCGTCCGCAGCGCGCTGGACGCGGCGGCCTCCGCCCTCGGCTTCACCATCGAACGCAGCAATATCGAGGCGCTGGGCCTCTGCCCCGCCTGCGCCACAGCCGAAGGGGCCGCCGCATGACCCTGCTCTCTGCCGCCCATCTTTCGGTCAAACTGGATGGCCACCCCGTCCTGTCCGACATCACTCTCGCCATCCAACCGGGCGAGATCGTGACCATCCTCGGCCCCAACGGATCGGGCAAATCCACGCTCCTGCGCGCGCTCCTTGGCATCCTTCCCGCCAGCGCGGGCAGCGTCACCCGCAAGCCGGGCCTCGTCATCGGCTACGTCCCGCAGCGCCTTGCCATCGACCGCACGCTGCCCATGACCGTCCGCCGCTTCCTGTCGCTGCCCACCCGCGTCACCGACGCCGCCGCCGAAGCGGCCCTGCACCGCGCGGGCCTTCCCGATGTCGCCCAACGCCAGATGGCCGACCTGTCGGGCGGTCAGTTCCAGCGCGTCCTCCTCGCCCGCGCCCTGCTGTCGAACCCGCATATCCTCATCCTCGACGAACCCACCCAAGGCCTCGACCAGCCGGGCGAAGCCGCCTTTTACCGCCTGATCGAAGAAGTCCGCCGCGACACGGGCGTGGCGGTCCTCATGGTCTCTCACGACCTGCATGTCGTCATGGCGGCGTCCGACCGCGTGATCTGCCTGAACGGCCATATCTGCTGCGAAGGCACGCCCCGCGTCGTGTCCACCGCGCCGGAATACCGGGCCCTTTTCGGCCTTGGCACCCAAGGCGCGCTCGCCCTCTACCAGCACGTCCACGACCATTCGCACGACGGCCATTCCCACGCACACG
>JBDKFE010000165.1:0-21820 GCA_039798885.1 Pseudomonadota bacterium
GAGGCGCGCGCGGGCGAAATCACCTGCATCATGGGCCGCAACGGCGCGGGCAAGTCCACCCTGATGAAATGCATCATGGGCCTCGTCCCCGCCCGCAGCGGCACGATCACGCTGGACGGCACCGCCTTGCACGCCCTGCCCGCCCACCGCGTCCCCCTGCATGGCGTGGCCTATGTCCCGCAGGGCCGCCGCCTCTTTGGCCCGCTCACCGTTGCCGAAAACCTTGAGATCGGCCTGATGACCCGCGGCATGGGCGACGAGACGCGCGAGCGTGTCCTCACCCTATTCCCGCGCCTGCGCGAAAGGCTCTCGCAGACCGCCTCCACCCTTTCGGGCGGCGAACAGCAGATGCTGGCCATCGGCCGCGCGCTCTGCCTTGAACCCAAGGTCCTCTTGCTTGATGAACCGACCGAAGGGCTGCAACCCTCTATGATCGCGCTGATCCGCGACGTCGTGCTGCGCCTGCGCGAAACCGGCGTCGCCACGATCCTTGTCGAACAGCGCCCCGATGCGGTCCTGCGCATGGCCGACCGCGTGGCCTTCATGTCCGGCGGCACCGTGGCCGATATGGTGCAGGCGAAAACCCTCACCCCGCAGGCCCCGCAATTCCAGAAATACGTAGGTGTCTGAATGACCGGACTCGTCGCTGGCGTGGATGTCGGCGGAACCTTCACCGATCTCGTCATCCTCGACCCGGCCACCGGGGCGGTGAAACTCGCCAAGGTCCCCACCACGCTGCCCAATCAGGCCCCCGGAGTCCTGAATGCCTTCGACGCGGCGGGGGCAGACCTCGCCGACCTCGCCCTGATCGTCCACGGCACCACCACCACGACCAACGCCGTCCTCGAACGCGCATTGTGCAAGACGGGCCTCATCACCACCCAAGGCTTCCGCGACGTGCTGGAACTTGGCCGCCGCACCCGGCCGCAACCCTATGGCATGACCGGCACCTTCACCCCCGTCATCCCCCGCGACCTCCGCCTCGAAATCCCCGAACGGATGGACGCGCAGGGCCGCGTCGTCACGCCGCTGGACGAAACCGCCCTCCGCGCCGCCATCGCCGCGCTGCTGGAACAGGGCTGCGAAAGCCTTTGCATCCATTTCCTGCACGCCTATGCCAACCCTGCCCACGAAATCCGCGCCGCCGAAATCGCCCGCGACCTCTGGCCCAATGCCCATATCACCTGCGGCCACCACCTGCTGTCCGAAAGCCGCGAATTCGAACGCGGCGTCACCGCCGCCGTCAACGCCGCCGTCCAACCCCTGCTGGAACGCTACGTCGCCCGCCTTGCCACCGAACTGCGCGGCCGCGGCTATCCCCGCGACCTGCTGGTCATGAACGGCAACGGCGGCATGGTCGAAGCCTCCAAAGTCTCGCGCGAGGCGGTCAAGACCGTTATGTCCGGCCCCGCCTCGGGCGTCATGGCGGCGCTGGCCACGGGCCGCCGCGCGGGCTGTCCCAACCTGCTTACCTACGACATGGGCGGCACCTCGACCGATGTCGCCATGATCCGCAACGGCCGCGCCCCGGTGTCGAACGAGATCGAGGTGGAATATGCCATGCCGATCCACGTCCCCATGGTCGATGTCCGCACCGTGGGCGCGGGCGGCGGGTCCATCGCGCGGGTGGATGCGGGCGGGATGCTGCGCGTCGGCCCCGAAAGCGCAGGCTCCACCCCCGGCCCCATCTGCTATGGCCGGGGCGGCACGCGCGTGACCATCTCGGACGCCAACCTGATCCTCGGCCGCCTGCCTGCCGACCGCTTCGGCCAAGCCGCCGAAGACGCCCGCCGCGCGATGCACGACCAAATCGCCCGCCCCCTCGGCCTTTCGACCGAAGCCGCCGCCGAAGCGGTCATCCGCATCGCCAACACCCATATGGCAGGCGCCATCCGCATGGTCTCCATCTCGCTCGGGGCCGACCCGCGCGACTTTGCCCTCTTCGCCTTTGGCGGCGCAGGCCCGCTGCACGCCACGGCCCTCGCCCGCGAACTCGCCATCCCGCGCGTCCTGATTCCCGCCCGCCCCGGCATCACCAATGCCTTGGGCTGCGTCGTGGCCGACCTGCGCCATGACTTCGTGCGGACCCTCAACCGGCCCCTCGACAGCGCCGACATGGACACCGTCCACGCCATCCTGCACGCGCAAGAGGACGAAGGCCGCCGCCTCATCGCCGCCGAACGCATCGCGCTCACCGGCACCAGCGCCGAATTCTCTGCCGACATGCAGTTCATCGGCCAGACCCACCTCCTCCGCATCCCGCTTCCCTCCGCCACCCCCACGCGGGCCGATCTTCAGGAACGCTTCGAAGCCGCCTACCACGCCCGCTTCCGCGTCTCGCTGCCCTCCATCCGGGCCAACCTCGTGAACCTGAACTGCTCCGTCATCGGCCACCGCCCCGAAACGGACCTCTCGCGCCTGATCGACCCGGCCGAGCGGCGCGCCACCGCCGCCCCCAAGGCCCGCCGCACCGTCTGGTTCGGCACCCCCCATGACACCCCGGTCTACTGGCGCGACCACCTGCCCCTTTCGGCCACGATCCACGGCCCCGCCATCATCGAACAGATGGACACCACCACCCTGATCGACCCCGGCTGCACCGTCACGCTGGATGCCGACGCCAACCTCATCGTCACGGTCCCGCAATGATCGATCCCGTCACCCTCGCCGTCATTCAGGCCGGATTGCAGCAGGTCTGCGACGAGATGGACCTCACCTTCTCGCGCGCCGCCTTCTCGCCCGTCATCGCCGAAGCCGACGACCGCTCTGACGGCATCTACGCCGCCACCGACGGCGCGCTGATCGCCCAAGGCGCGCGCGGCCTGCCCGTCTTCGTGGGCACGATGCAATTCTCCACCCGCCACCTCGTGGACCGCATCGCGCGCGGCGAAACGCTGCCGCCCGAACCCGGCGACATCTACATCGTCAACGACCCCTACCTCGGCGGCACGCATCTGATGGATGTCCGCTTCGCCATGCCCTTCTGGCGCAACGGCCACATCTTCTGCTGGCTCTCCAACACCGGCCACTGGCCCGACACCGGCGGCGCGGTGCCGGGGGGGTTTTCCGCCTCTGCCATCAGCGCCGAACAGGAAGGCCTCCGCCTGCCCCCCGTCAAACTCTTCAAACGCGGGCAGATGGACGCCGAAATCTACCAGATCATCTGCTCCAACATCCGCGTCTCCGAACAGCGCATCGGCGATGTGCAGGCGCAGGCCTCGGCCCTTCTGGTCGGCGCAGACCGCCTGACCCAACTCCTCGACCGCTACGGCGACGCGACCGTCACCCAAGCCATCGCCGAAATGCGCGCCCTCGCCGCCCGCCAGATGCGCGCCAACGTGACCCTCATCCCCGAAGGACGCTACAGCGCGCAGGCCATCGTCGACTCCGACGGCGTGGTGAACGAACCCCTCACCATCGCCCTCACCGTCACGCGCCATGGCGACGGCCTCACCTTCGACTTCGCGGGCTCCTCGCCCCCCTGCAGGGGCCCCATGAACTCTGTCCGCGCGACGACGCTGTCCTCGGTCTACCTCGCCATGCGCCATATCTTCCCCGACGTGCCGATCAGCGCGGGCGCCTTCGAACCCCTGACCATCACCGGCATCGAAGGCACCTTCCTCGACGCGCACTACCCCCGCCCCGTCTCGGGCTGCGCGGCCGAAGTGTCCCAGCGCATCGCCGAAGCCGTCTTCGCGGCCCTCGTGCAGGCCCTGCCCGACCGCGTCACCGCTGCCCCCGCCGGCACGTCGGGCAACTTTGGCCTTGGCGGGCATGACCCCGAAAAAGGCCGCGACTTCGTGATGTACCAGATCTCCGGCGGCGGCTACGGCGGCAACGCCCATCACGACGGCCTGTCCAACGGCTGCTCCACCATCGGCATCTCCAAGGCCCCGCCGGTGGAAATCATGGAACAGACCTTCCCCATCCTCTACCGCCGCTACGCCCTGCACGAAGGGTCCGGCGGCGCGGGCAAACATCGCGGCGGCTTCGGGCTGGATTACGAAATCGAACTGCTGCGCGGCAGCGCCCGCGCCTCTTTCGTCATGGACCATGGCCGCACCGGCCCGCAGGGCGCGCGGGGCGGGCAGGACGGCGCCGTCAACCGGGTGGAAATCACCACCCCCCAAGGCACCGTCATCCCCGAACACCTGTCCAAGGCGCAGGACATTCCCCTTGCCCCCGGCGACCGCGTCCGCGTCCGCACCCCCGGCGGCGGCGGCTACGGCCCGCCCGCCGACCGCGACCCCGCGCTGGTGGCCGAAGACATCCGCTTGGGCCGCTACACGCCGGAACAGGCCGCCCAACTCTGGCCCGGCAAGGCCTAGACGATCAGCGCCGGGATCAGATGGATCAGGGCGGGCGCGATCCGGCCCCATTCCCCGGCGTCAGCACCTGTCGTCACAGGCCCTGAACTCGGCAGCGGCTTCATCCGCCGCCCAGGGGCATGCAGCCTCCAACCCGCACCGGAACTGACGCGCGCCCGCGACCTCAGGTCGGATAGGGCCACGGCGCCTGCGAAAAGACGCCCCCATCCACCCACAGCGTCTGCCCCGTGACGAAATCCGCCGCGGCAGAGCAGAAGAACAGCACCGGCCCCGCGATATCCGCAGGCGTCCCCACCCGCCGCAAGGGCGTCAGAGGCGACCACGCCCCCGCATAATCCCCCGCCTCGGCCGCCGTCCGCTCGGTCGCGATGGCACCGGGGGCGACGCAGTTGACGCGGATGCCCTGCGGCCCCAACTCGCTCGCCGCCGCCTTGGTGAACTGCTCGATCCCGCCCTTGGACGCCGTGTAATCCACCAGCCGCGGGAAGGCGACCTTGTTGCACCCCGACCCAAGGTTCACGATGGACCCCTTCACCCCCGCCGCGATCATCCGCCGCGCGGCGGCCTGCGTGTTCAGGAACGTCCCGCGCAGATTGGTCCGCATCACCGCGTCCCACTGCTCCACCCGCAGGTCCATCAACCCGGCCCAAGTCTGGATGCCCGCATTGTTGATCAAGATCTCCGGCGCGCGCCCAGCCCAATCCTCGGCCCGCGCGTGGAACGCCTCCACCGCCGCCTCGTCGCCCGCATCCGCCTCTACCGCCAGACAGCGCCGCCCCAGCGCCGCCACCTCGGCCGCCACCCGGTCGGCCACCGCCGCACTGCCCAGATGGGTCAGCGCCACGTCATGCCCCGCCCCGGCCAGCGCCACCACCAGATGCCGCCCGATCTCGGACGTGCCCGCCGTCACCACCGCCAGCGCCATGCGCCCCTCCCCCCGTCAGCCAAGACCTTCAACCCAGAAACTCAACCCAGAAACTCAACCCAGAATATCCCAGACAAAGCGCGCGCAGACCGTCAAGAGGAACAGCCCGAACCCCGTTTCCAGCGCCCGCTTCGGCAGGCTATGCGCCAGCCGCACCCCCAGCCGCGTCGTCAACAGCGTCGTGGGTATGGTCAGCGCAAAGGCCATCACGCTGACATAGCCCAGCGCATCGAAGGGCAGCCCCGGCTTGCCCCACCCTGCCGCCACATAGCCCAAGGTCCCCGGGAGCGCGATCAGCACCCCCACCCCCGCCGCCGTCGAAATCGCCCGCCGGATGTCATGGCCATGCAGCGTCAGGATCAGGTTGGTAATCGCCCCGCCCCCGATCCCCATAAGCGCCGATAATACCCCGATCACCCCGCCATAGGCCCGCAGCGCAGCCTTCCCCGGCAAGCCCGCGCGCAACCGCCAGCCCGCCCCCCCCAACAGCAGCTTGGCCGCGTTCACCACCGCGACAAGGATGAAGACCAGTTGGAACACCACCGGGTCCGCGTGCCGCGCGATGGCCGCCCCCGCCAGCACGCCCAGCACCACCGGCACAGCCCAGAGCTTCAACAGCTCCATGTCGACCGTCCCCTTCAGCCAATGCCCCCGCGCGGAATTCAGCGATGTCGGGATGATGACCGCCAAGGACGTGCCCACCGCCATCGGCATCCGCACCTCTTCGGGGTAATCCAGCACCCGAAACAGCTCAAAGAACACGGGAACCGAGATGGCGCCGCCCCCCACGCCGAACATCCCGGCCAAAAGCCCGATCGCCGCCCCCGCCACGACCAACGCGCCGATCACCGGCAATAGCGTGGCAAGCTCCATCCCATCCATGCAATGGCCCCCGACGGTTCACTCCGCCCCTGTCTAGGCCGCAGCCCCGGCGACGGCAACCTCAGCGCTTGCCGTAATACAGGCCCACCACATGCTCGGCCTCGGCAAAGAACAGCCAGCGATGCGCCATCGCGCCCGCCAGATGCAGCACGGCGGCCAGCCCGATCCCCAGCACCCCCGGCACAAAGGCCAGCGACACCACCGGCAGCATCACAGCCCCGACCATGGCGATCATCCGCAGCCGTTCGGCATGCCTGCGCCCCACGGTAAAGATCATCTCGCGCATCAGGTAGTTGCCGCCCGTATGCGGCTGCTCGAATACCGACACCCGCCCGATCCGCCCCAGCCCCGTCGCGCTCTCCATCGTGGCACCCGCCTTGGCGAACCGCCCCGCCGTCGCGAACCACTGCACCGCCATCGCAATCCCCAGCAGGCACAGCGCAGGCATCGCCAGCCCCCGCACCCCGGACAGGATCAATCCCCCTCCCGCCGCAAAGGCCAGATAGACCAGCGGCACCGACCAATGGTTCCAGCGCGGCACGGTCTTCAACTGCGCGTAGATCATGCTCGTGCACAGCACGGTGACGACACAGCCCACCGCCCCCGCCATCCCGAACCCGCGCCCCAACCCCCAGCCCAGCCAATCCGACAAGGCCTGCGGTGCCAGCAGCCCCAGCGTCACGACCGACGCCCAAGCCTCCCGCGACAGCCAACTCGTCCGCCATTGCGTAAAGGCCAGCAGCGCCCGCTCTGGATGCCCAAGGTGGAAGGTGGATGCCATCAACCCCACCCCCGCCAGCCCATAGCCGGTTCCCCACAGGAAGAACCCAATCCACCCCGGCGCGCCATAAAGGCCCAGCAGGGCAAGGAAGCCGAACCCCATCCCCGACAGCGTGGTAAAGATGATGACGGAAGGTGCTGGATTCACGGCAATTTCCCCAACACCCGGTCCAGCCACCCGGCCAGCCCCGTAGCCTTTATATCCAACAGCGGCGCCAGCAGCGACGCCTCCTCTGGCCTGTCCTTCTTTCTGGGCGGCAGATACCGATTGACCGGCTTCGTCCCCATCTCGGGCATCAGCGCGAACCCCTCGCGCGCGGCCACCAGACGGCTCACGTCACTCTCCGGGTCGCCCAGATCACCGAAATGCCGCGCGCCTGTGGGGCAGGTCCGCACGCAGGCGGGCACCCGATCCTCCTCTGGCAGCCCGTCATTGTAGATGCGGTCCACGCAAAGCGTGCATTTCTTCATCACCCCCGCCGCAAGGTCCAACTCCCGCGCGCCATAAGGGCAGGCCCAAGCGCAAAGCCCGCAGCCGATACAGGCATCCTCATTGACCAAAACGATGCCATCCTCGGCCCGCTTATAGCTTGCCCCGGTCGGGCAGACCGTGACGCAAGGCGCATCCTCGCAATGCAGGCAGGACCGGGGGAAATTGATGATTTGCGCAGGCATGTCATCGGGTTGCACGGCATAGCTGTGAACCCGGTTCAGGAACGTCCCCGAAGCCTCGGCCCCATAAGGCGTCTGATCCGACAGCGGCGCGCCATAGCCCTGATCGTTCCACCCTTTGCAGGCGGTCACACAGGCATGACAGCCCACACAGGTATCAAGGTCGATGACAAGACCCAGCTTCTTATCCGTCCGCGGCGGAAGACAGGTCATGCCGCACCCCGGTTTTCTGACGCAGAAAACGGCGCGGAATTTGGCGCAAATTCCGCCGCCAAACCACAGTGCCCCACGCCACCACCCGAATTCTGCGCCAGAATTCGGCGCGATTTCTGCGCCAGAAATCGCCCCCAACAAACCATTTCGAAAAGATTTGCCGAAGTCTTCAAAGAATCTCGCCTCACCCCCGCGCCCTCCCCTTCGGCACGACGCGCGGCAGCACGTCGAACACAGGCTCCGCCACCGCGCGCGGCCCCACCCGCTCCACCCGCACCCGCAAATCGAACCACGCCGCCTGCCCCGTCACAGGGTCCGAGTTCGACACCCGCCCCTCCCCCGGCAGCAGCTCGGAAATCAGGTGGTTCAGCAAGAACCCCTGATTGGCCTCCGCCGCCGCCTCATCCAGCGCCCAAGCCCCCCGCCGCTTGCCGATCGCATTCCACGTCCAGACCGTATCCGCATTCAGCGCCGCCATATGCGCCACCGGCACCACGATCTCGCCCGTGGGCGATGTCACCCGCGCATAGTCGCCTTCCGCGAAACCCTGCCCCTCCCAGATCGCGGTCGGGACATAGAGGTAATTCTTCCCGTGAATCTGCCGCAGCCACGCATTCTGCGACCCCCAGCTGTGATACATCGCCATCGGCCTTTGCGTGATCGCATGGACCGGGAACCCCTCTGCCGCCGCCTCCCCGAACGGCGGATACCAGACGGGCAGCGGGTCCATCGCCACCGTCAACCGCGCGCGCAGATGATCGGGGGGTTGCAGGAACCCATGCCCCTCGGCGGCAAGCTGGAACTTCCGCATCGGCTCGGACCAGATCGAAAACAGGTAAGGTTGGGGCGATTCATAAAAGGACGTCGCCACCGCCCAATCCTGATAGGCCGCGTTCCAAGGCTTCATATACTGCGCCCCCTCGGGAACATGCGCCTGATAGAAACCGCCGTTTTCGATATACCGCGCCAATTGGTCCGGGTTGGCCTCTCCCCGCCCCTCGGCCTGTCCATCCGCGCCCCGGAACCCGATCAACGGCCCCACACCGGGACGCCGGATATGGTTCACGATGTAATCGGCATAATCCTTGAACTTCGCGCTGCCATCCGGGTTCGTCATCCCCGGCAGGCCCAGCCGCACCCCAAGGTCCAAAAGCACCGACTGGAACCCCCGCACATCCCGGTCCGCCTCTACCACGGGCCAGCGGATCGCATCCCCCGCCGCATCCGGCTCGGATATCGGGCGGTCCAGCAGCGAAATGCAGTCATGCCGCTCCAGATAGGTCGTATCGGGCAGGATCAGATCGGCATAGGCCACCATCTCGGACGCATAGGCGTCGGAATAGATGATGCGCGGGATGACATATTCCCCATCCGCGCCCTTGTCGGTCAGCATCTCCATGACGCGCGCCGAATTCATCGACGAATTCCACGACATGTTCGCCATGTACAGGAACAGCGTATCCACCTTGTAGGGATCGCCCGCATGGGCATTGGGGATGACCATATGCATCAACCCATGCGCGCTGAACGGGTTTTCCCACGTAAACCCCTTGTCGATCCGCCAAGGCGTCCCGTCCTCCTTCAGGGCAAGGTTCTCTGGCCCCCGCACATAGCCCAGATGCGGCCCGCTCAACGGCTTGCCCGGTGCCGCCACGAAATGCGGCGTCGGATGCGCCTCCACGGGCTTGGGATAGGGCGGCTTTAACCGATAGCCGCCGGGAACCTCCACCGTCCCCAACAATATCTGCAACAGATGCAGCGCGCGGGCCGTCTGGAACCCGTTGGAATGGGCCGAAATCCCCCGCATCGCGTGGAAACTCACAGGCCGCCCCGTCATGGACGCATGACGGTCCCCCCGGAAATCCGTCCATTCCACGGGCAATTCAAACGCCTCGTCAAAGGCCACCCGCGCCAATTCCGCCGCCAGCGCCCGTATCCGCCCCGCAGGCACGCCACAACGCCCCGCCACTGCCTCTGGCGCATAGTCGTCGGACAGATACCGCTCGGCCATGTGCTGAAACACCGTCCGATGCCCCTGCCACACGGCCCCCAGATCAGGCTGCACCCCCGCCCCGTCCCAAGGCGCAGGCATCCCCGTCCGCGTGTCGATCACAAAGGGCTGACTTTCGGCATTCTTCAGGATCAGCCCCTTTTCGGGCCCCTCGGCGGAATTCACCAGCAAAGGCGCATTGGTCCACCGCGCAAGGTAATCCAGATCGATCCGCCCCGCCTGCAACAGGCAATGGATCAGCGACAGGATCAGCAGCCCATCCGTCCCCGGCGTGATCCCCACCCATTCATCCGCGACCGCATTATAGCCCGTCCGCACCGGGTTCACCCCGATGACCTTCGCCCCCCGCGCCTTCAGCTTGCCGATGCCGATCTTGATTGGGTTGCTGTCATGGTCCTCGGCCACCCCGAACAGGACGAAAAGCTTCGTATGCGCCCAATCCGGCTGCCCGAATTCCCAGAAGGCCCCGCCGATGGTGTAAATCCCCGCCGCCGCCATATTGACGGAACAGAACCCCCCATGCGCGGCATAATTCGGCGTGCCGAACTGCTGCGCCCACCAGCCCGTAAAACTCTGGCTCTGATCCCGCCCAGTAAAGAAGGCCAGCTTCTCCGGCGCGTCCTCCCGCAGCGGCTTCAGCCATGCCACCGCCGTCTCCAGCGCCTCTTCCCAAGAAATCTCCTCGAACGCCCCCGATCCGCGCGGCCCGACCCGCCGCAAGGGCGCGCGCAGGCGACTGGGGGCCGTCACCTGCATGATCCCCGACGCCCCCTTGGCGCAAAGAACCCCCTTGTTCACCGGGTGATCCCGGTTCCCCTCGATATAGGTGACCTTCCCGCTTGTCAGATGCACATTGATCCCGCAGCGGCAGGCGCACATGTAGCAGGTGGTCTTTTTCACCTCGTCCGACACCTTCGGCGATGTCTCGACCTTCGGCTGTCCCATCACAGACCCTCCGCCATCAGATGCATGGCCTCCATGGCAATCTGACGCTCTTCCTCTGCCGCGACTATCCAGACAGCGACACGCGCCCCCTCGGGATGCAACACCGCCGCGCCCGCGCCATTCGCGCCCTCGTCGAACTCTACCCCCGCAAAGCGCAAACCCCGAAGGATTTCCGCCCGCACAGCCGCATCATTCTCGCCAATCCCGCCGGTGAAGCAGACCGCATCCACGCCCCCCATCGCGGCAATCAGGCTGCCCCCATGCCGCAGGGCCCAGTAACAGAAATGCGCCACCGCGAACCGCGCCGCCTCTGCCGCAGGCCCATCCCCCGCCGCCGCCCGATGCAGCGCCCGCATATCCGACGCCCCGCCAAGGCCCAAAAGCCCGCTCTCCCGGTTCAAAATCCGCCCCGCCCCGGCCACGCCATGCAGCTCGGCCAGTCTCAGAACGGCATTCCCGTCAATCTCTCCCGTCCGCGTCCCCATGGTCAGCCCGTCCAAGGGCGAATACCCCATCGTCGTCGCCACAGACCGCCCATCCACGATCCCACAAGCCGACGCACCATTACCCAAATGGAACGCCAGAACCCGCTTTGGCAGCCCACCGCGCCCCATTTCTTGCACTTTTCGAACAAGTGACGCGTAACTGATCCCATGAAACCCATAGCGCCGCAGACCCAGCGCCTCTGCCTCCGCAGGCAGCGCATAACGCCGCGCCACCTCTGGCACACGGGCATGAAAGGCCGTATCAAAACTCGCGAACTGAGGAAGCCCCGGCACCAACCGCCCCAGCGCCCGCATCCCCGTCAGGTTCGCCGGATTGTGCAACGGCGCCAGCGGCACGCAGGCCTCCACCTCGGCCACCACCGCCTCTGTCACCCGACAGGGGGCAACCAGCCCCGCCCCCCCATGCACCACCCGATGCGCCGCCGCCCGCAGCGACGCCACAGGAACCCCCGCCTCCTCCATCGCCTCAAACACCAGCGACAGCGCCGCCGCATGATCCGGCACCACCCGCGCCCCCACCAGCGGCCCCACCTCCACCCGCGCCGCCCCGCCGATCTCCGTCACCCGGCCCGCCAGCACCTCGCGCAAGCCCGCGTCAAAGACCGCGACCTTCAGGCTCGACGACCCTGCATTGACCACCAGCACCGCCATCACAGCACCGCCTTCACCAACCCCATCCCCGCCAGCCCCGCCAGCAAAAGGATGGCAAACCGCCGGAAATCCTGCGGATCAGTCCTCAGGAAATGCCGCCCCCCCAGCCAATTCCCCAGAAAGGTCAGCGGCAGCGCAATCAGCGACGCCGTCAACGTGTCCCAACTCACCAGCCCCGCCCACCAATACAAAGGCGCGGAATAAAGGTCCAACAAAGGGAAATAGGCAATCAACGTCGCCCGAAACACCGCCGCCCGCATCGGCTGCGCGGCGAAATAGGCCGCAATCGGCAGCCCCCCCATCCCCGGCGCATTGGCCAGACCCGAGATCACCCCCATCCCAAGGTTCGACAGCCCCCGCGCCTCGCCCGCCAACCGCCACCCGGCCAGCAGCACGCCGCACATCACCAGAACATAGGCCGAAATCACCGCCCGCGCCGCATCCTCCGATATCCCCGTCAGCAGCAACAGCCCCAAAGGCAGCCCCACCGCCGCCCCCGCCAGCAACAGCCCCACCCGCCGCCAATCGACGTCCTGCGATATCCCCCGCGCCGCCTGCAGGCTCATCGCGGTCTCAAGGATCACCACCACGGCGACCATGTTCAGCGGGTTCATCACCAAGGATGACGCCGCAATCACCATGGCCGAATAGCCAAACCCCGAATAGCCCCGGATGAAGGCGGCAATCAGCACCGCCACCCCCATCCAGACCGTCCCCGCAAGGGACAGATCAAAGGGCATCAAACGACCTGCCGCCGCATATCCGCCGCAGAAATCCCCGCCACCGCGACCGGCTTCTTCATCGCATCGCGCCGGAAGGGCTCGCCCAGTTCCTGATTGATCATCGCCTCGATCAGCGTGGTCTTGCCATGCACCATCTGGTCCTCGATGGCCTTGGACAGCGCCTCCCGCAGCCCCTCCATCGTGCGGGCCTGCACGCCCTGCAACCCGCAGGCCTGCGCGATCCCGGCATAGCTCACATTGTCGTTCAACTCCGTCCCGATGAAATTGTCATCGAACCACAGCGTCGAATTCCGCTTCTCCGCCCCCCACTGATAGTTGCGGAACACGACCATGGTCACCGCAGGCCATTCCGGCCGCCCAATGGCCGTCAGCTCCGTCACCGCAATCCCGAAAGCCCCGTCCCCGGCAAAGCCCACCACCGGCACATCCGGACAGCCGATCTTTGCCCCCACGATGGCAGGCAGACCATAGCCACAAGGCCCGAACAGCCCCGGCGCCAGATATTTCCGCCCCGCTTCAAAGGTCGGATAGGCATTCCCGATGGCGCAGTTGTTCCCGATATCGGACGAGATGATGGCCTCCTTCGGCAGCGCGCTCTCGATCGCGCGCCACGCCATGCGCGGCGACATCCAGTCCGGCTTGGCCGCCCGCGCCCGCTCGTTCCACGTGGTGCCCGGATCGTCATCCTCATGATCCATCGACGCCAATTGCTGCGCCCAACGGCTCTTCGTCGTGGCGATCAGGTCCAGCCGCTCCTTCCGCCCCGCCTGCCCCGCCGACGGCGCAAGCTTGGCCAAAATCCCCTCGGCCACCTTCTTGGCATCGCCCACGATGCCCACCGTCACCCGCTTCGTCAGCCCGATCCGCGCCGGGTTGATATCGACTTGGATGATCTTGGCCTCCTTGGGCCAGTAATCCAGCCCATAGCCCGGCAGGGTCGAGAACGGATTAAGCCGCGTCCCCAGCGCCAGCACCACATCGGCCTGCTGGATCAACTCCATCCCCGCCTTGGACCCGTTATAGCCCAAAGGCCCCGCAAACAGCGGATGACTGCCGGGGAAGGCGTCATTGTGCTGATAGCCCACGCAGACCGGGGCCGACAGCCGCTCGGCCAGCGCCATCGACGCCGGAATGGCCCCCCCGATCACCACGCCCGCCCCGTTCAGGATCACCGGGAACTTCGCCCCCGACAACAGCGCCGCCGCCTCTGCAATCGCGGCCTCGCCACCCGTCGGCCGCTCGAACTCCACCACCGCAGGCAGGTCGATATCGACGACCTGCGTGAAATAATCCCGCGGCATGTTGATCTGCGCCGGGGCCGAATGGCGCTTGGCGTTCAGGATCACGCGGTTCAGCACCTCTGCCACCCGCGTCGGGTCCCGCACCTCTTCCTGATAGCAGACCATGTCCTTGAACAGGGCCATCTGCTCCACTTCCTGAAACCCGCCCTGCCCGATGGTCTTGTTCGCCGCCTGCGGCGTGACCAGCAGCAGCGGCGTATGGTTCCAATAGGCCGTCTTCACCGCCGTCACGAAATTGGTGATGCCGGGGCCATTCTGCGCGATCATCATCGACATCCGGCCCGAAGCGCGGGTGAACCCATCCGCCATCATGCCGCCCGACCCTTCATGCGCGCAGTCCCAGAACATGATGCCCGCGCGCGGGAACAGGTCCGAAATCGGCATGAAGGCCGACCCGATGATCCCGAAAGCATTGTCGATGCCATGCATCTGCAACACCTTCACAAAGGCTTCTTCCGTGGTCATCCGCATGGGCCGTCTCCTTGATCGCTCCGCCGCGCCCCGCAGGGCGCCTTTGCGCCCCTTCTACCCCCGGCGCGGCCCCAAGGCTTAGGGCCAGAAAATCGCACCGCTTAAGGCCAGATGGAAAATCCCCCCCGCCCCCCCCTCCCCGACCCGCCCCACCAGAACGTGGTTAACGCCCCGTTTGTCCCCCGTGCGTATGCACAGTTTGCAGCACAGTTTCCGGCACAGAAACCGGACCGCCCAACTCCGCCACAGCCCAAAGATAAACCCAGCGCCCGCAAGGACTTGGCGCGCCCCGCCCTGCCCCATTTTCCGTCCCCAAATATCCTCGGGGGGTGAATTGGCCGCAGGCCAAGAGGGGACAGAATGTCCCCTCCGCGACGCCCAGACCCTCAGACCTCCCGCATGGCCTTCGCGACCAGCGCGATCCCCTCCGGGATCTTCCCCACCGGGATCGACGAATAGGCCAAACGATAGAAATTCCGCCGCTCCGTCCCGGGGTGAAAGAACACCCGCCCCGGCTCGATCAACACCCCTTCCCCCCGCAACCGCAGCGCCAATTCCTCGGTGTCGATATGGCCCGTCGCCTCCATCCAGAAGGACGACCCGCCAAAGCCCCCCTGCCCCGCAACCCTCAGACCCTGCTCGGAAATCGCCTCCTCCATGGCCTGCCGCCGCTTGCGGAAGGCGGCCTTCATCCGGTTCACCAGCGCATCGTAATGGCCAAGGCTCAGGAAATGCGCCGCCGTCCGCTGCAATTGCCCCGGCGGATGGCGCAGCACCTGCGCCCTCAGCGCCCGCGCCTCGCGGATGAAAGGCTCGGGTCCCACCAACCAGCCCAAACGCAACCCCGGAAAGATCGACTTCGAAAACGACCCCGCATGCACCACCCGCCCCCCGGAATCGAGGCTCTTGATCGACGGCGACACGGGCTTCAGGAAGGACATCTCGAACTCGTAATCATCCTCCACCACAAGGAAATTCCGCTCCTCCGCCGCCCGCAACAAGGCCGTCCGCCGCGCCACCGGCATGGTCGCATTGGTCGGGCTCTGATGGCTCGCCGTGGTGAAAACCACATCCACCCCCTCGGGCAGCGCCTCCACCGAAAGCCCCCCCTCATCCACCGCCACCGGCGTCACCCGCGCCCCCGCCTGCGCCACCATCGCCCGGAACCCCGGATAGCCCGGATTCTCCACCACCGCATGCCCGCCGGGCCGCAACAACACCTGCGCCGCCAGCCACAGCGCATTCTGCGCCCCCATCGTGACCAGCACCTCAGACGGTCGCGCCTCGATCCCCCGGCGCGGCAGGATGTTACGCAGCAGATATTCGATCAGCAGCGGATCATCCCGCTCATAGCGATCCGCCGTCAGCGTCTCGAACTCCCGCCGCCCCAAGGCCTGCAGCGCGCAAAGCCGCCAATTCTGATGGTCGAACAGGGTCGGGTCCGCCTGCCCATAGATGAAGGGATAGGGATAGGCCCGCCAATCCTCGGGCCGCTCCACCCGCTCCATCCGGGAAAACCGCCCCCCGCACAGCCTGTCCCAATCCACCGTCCCCGGCGCGCGCGGCACGGGCCGGAACTCCGGCTGCACCGGCACCCCCTCGCTCACGAAATAGCCCGACCGCCCCCGCGCCGTCAGGTAATCCGCCGCCACCAACTCGGTATAGGCCAGCGACACCGTGATCCGGCTCACCCCCAGATGCCCCGCCAGCGCCCGGGTCGAGGGCATCTTCTCCCCCACCCGGAACCGCCCCGTCAGGATGCCATCCGCCACCATCGCGCGGATGCGCTGCTGCAGGCTCCCGCTGCCCCCCTCCGCCAGATAGAAACGCTCCACCGCAATGGCCATCTGGACTCATCCCCCGCCCTTTGCTGGCCATAAGGCGCGCCCCAGCCTGCGGCGTCAACCCGCGATGGCGGCATCGCAGGGGGCGCGACCCCGGCAGAGGGCCTCGGACGGGATGGACGCCTCAGCCTGACCCCGCCCCTTCATCCCGGCCCAAATACCCACAAGGGGTGAGGCGCGGACCGCGCCGAGGGGACGCGTGCGTCCCCTGACCCGAGCCGGAGCGCGCCTGCGCGCAGGCGAGACAAAAGGAAAGCGCGGCCCCTTGGGGCCGCGCACATGACCCTAAACGGCGGGCAAGGATCAGCCAAAGACGCGGGTCAACGCGGCGTCGATGGCCCCGGTGATGTGGTCGATGTCGTCCTTTGTGGCGATCAGCGCGGGCGACAGGCAAAGCGTGTTGTTCAGCCCCGGCAGCGACCGGTTGGTCGCCCCGATGATGACCCCCTGCGCCATGCAGTCGGCCACCACGGCCTGCACCTTCTTCTCGTCCGCAGGCTCTTTGGTCGCGCGATCGGCCACCAGTTCCGCGCCAAGGAACAGCCCCTTGCCGCGCACGTCGCCGATGACCTTGTGCTTGTCCATCAGCGCCTGCAGGTTCGACAGGCAGTAGTCGCCCATCTTCACCGTGTTCTCCAGCAGGCCTTCGCGTTCGATGATGGCCATGTTCTCCAGCGCCGCCGCAGGCCCGCTGGTGCAGCCCCCAAAGGTCGAGATGTCGCGGAAATAGCTCATCGGATCGGACGGGTTGTCCTTGAACATCTCGAACACCCGCTCGGTCGTCACCGTGCAAGAGATCGCCGCATAGCCCGAGGCCACGCCCTTCGCCATGGTCACGAAATCCGGTTCGATCCCGTAATGCTGGTAGCCGAACCACGTCCCCGTCCGGCCCACGCCGCAGACGACCTCGTCGATGGCCAGCAGGATGTCGTATTTCTTGCAGATGTGCTGCACCCGCTCCCAATAGCCCTTTGGCGGCACGATCACGCCGCCGCCCGCCGTGACGGGTTCAAGGATCAGGCAGCCCACGGTATCGGGGCCTTCGCGCAGGATCACCTCTTCGATGGCGTCGGCGGCGCGCTCGCCATAGTTCTCCACATCCCACTGCTTGCGGTATTCAAGGCAATGCGGCACGCGGACGAACCCATCCGGGAAAGGCCCGTATTGCATCGCGCGCTGGTCCTGCCCGGCGCTGGCAAGCGCGGCGATGGTCGTGCCGTGATAGTCGCGATCCCGGTACAGGATCTTCCACTTCTTGCCGCCATGGTGCCGATGCGCGATCTGGCGCACCATCTTATAGACCTTCTCGTTCGCTTCCGACCCCGAGTTGGAATAGTAGACCCGCGTCATCCCCGGCATCTTCTCGATCAGCCGCTGGGCGAAAATCGCGCCCGGCACCGACCCGGCCGCGCCCGCGAAATAGTTCATCTTGATCAGCTGGTCGCGCACCGCATTGGCGATGCTTTCGCGGCCATAGCCCACGTTGACCGTCCAGACGCCGCCAGAGACGGCATCGATATGCTCTTTCCCTTTGGCATCCCAGACCTTCATCCCCTTGCCTTCGACGATCACGCGCGGATCGACGCCGGTGTCGTACTGCTTGTGCTGGCTCAGATGGTGCCAGACATGGGCGCGGTCTGCCTCGACCACCTCAGAGATGTCGTTGAACCGGTCCAACCCTTCCATGGGCGCGTCCTTTCGTGAAATGCCGATATGCCCCGCGAAAGGCAGGGCACCCTCGCCCCCATAATGCCCCCGACTGGCCCCCGGCCGATAGGGCCAGAAGAAGGGTCGCCATGAGTCCAGATGGCCTTTGCCCTGCGCGACTCACCCCGGCGAAAACGCGGTTAACGATCGCCTGACGCCCCGTGCGTCTGTACAGTTTGCGGCACAGGTTCCGGCACAGAACCCGGTACGCGCCTTGACCGCCGGAACCAGACGGTTCGCCCTGCGTTCGCAAGGGGTTACGGGGTGGGCAGAGAAATCGTTTGATTTTCATATGCCAATCCGTATGAACAACCCCAGCCGCGCCCTGACAAGGGGGTGGCGAAACCCTGGTGACCGGGCCCCTCTGGCGGAAGTCCTGCGACGCTTCCGCGATGTCGGCACCTTGTGGAAACAGTCGCAAGGACCTGACCGACCCGCCGGATTTCCACGACGCACCCCTTGCGCCGCGCCCCAGCCCGTCTGCCATCTCCGCCCTAGGCAAGGGACTTCCCCATGACCTCCACCACGGCACAAAAACCCACGCTTCAATACTTCACCTGGGCCTTCATCGTCACCGCAGCCGGCCTCGCGCTTGGCGCGTGGCTTGGCTGGCAGACGACCGGAACCGTCTCCGGCATGCTGTCGATCTTCTTCATCTGCTGCGTCCTCGCGGTGCTGGAAATCTCACTCTCCTTCGACAATGCCATCGTGAATGCCAACAAACTCAAGGACATGCGCCCCGAATGGCAGCGCGCCTTCCTGACTTGGGGCATCCTGATCGCGGTCTTCGGGATGCGGATCGTCTTCCCGCTGCTGATCGTGGTGGTGGCCGCCAATATCGGCCCGTGGCAGGCCATCATCCTCGCCTCTACCCAGCCCGAGGAATACAGCCGCATCATGCACGACGCCCACCTGCCCATCGCGGCCTTTGGCGGGGCCTTCCTGATGATGGTCGGCCTGACCTACTTCTTCGACGCCGAAAAAGACGTCCACTGGGTCCACTGGATCGAACAAAAGGTCGCCTCCACCGCCACCATCCGCGGGGTCGAGGTGGGCTTGGTCCTCATCCTGATCCTCGTCTTTTCGAAATTCCTGCAAGGCGCTGAATCCACGGCCTTTGTCTCGTCGGCCATCTACGGCCTCGTCACCTTCCTCGTGGTGGAAACCGTGGGGGGACTGCTCGACAAATCGCAGGAAACCATGTCGGCGGCGGCAAAGGGCGGCTTGGGTGCCTTCCTCTATCTGGAAGTCCTTGACGCGTCCTTCTCATTCGACGGGGTGATCGGCGCTTTTGCCTTGTCGAACAACCTCTTCATCATCGCCATCGGCCTTGGCATCGGGGCGATGTATGTGCGGTCCATGACCATCATGCTGGTGGAAAAGGGCACCCTGCAACAGTACCGCTATCTGGAACACGGGGCCTTCTACGCCATCCTGATCCTGTCGGTGATCATGTTCAGCCAGACGCTGGTGCATATCCCCGAGGTGATCACGGGCCTTGGCGGCGCAGTCCTCATCGGGCTGTCGCTCTGGTCCTCGATCCGCTGGAACCGCGCCAATCCCGACACGGCCACCGACCCGCGCTGACCAAACCGATTTGAACAGCCCCGCCCCGCGAATCCTTGACAGTCGCGGGGCGGCGGCACTAGCCCTTCCAAACCGCTTTCAAAGGAGGGTCCCATGTCCATTCGCGTCACCGTCTGGGGCGAGAACGTCCACGAACGCAAGAACCGCATCGTGGCAGGGATCTACCCGCAGGGCATGCATGCCACCATCGCCGACGCGCTGAACCGCGACCCCGCCGTGACCGCCTCGACCGTCACCCTGCAAGACCCCGACCACGGCCTGACGCCCGCGAAACTGGCCCAGACCGACGTGTTGATCTGGTGGGGCCACGCCGCCCATGGCGATGTGCGCGACGACATCGTTGACCGTGTCTGCGATGCCGTCTGGTCCGGCATGGGCGTCATCTTCCTGCACTCCGCCCATTTCTCCAAACCCTTCAAGCGCTTGATGGGCAGCCCCTGCAACCTCACTTGGCGCGAGGCAGGCGAGCGGGAACGCCTCTGGCTCACCTCGCGCAACCACCCCATCGCGGCGGGGCTGCCCGACAGCTTTGAACTGGAACATGAAGAGATGTACGGCGAACCCTTTGGCGTGCCGGAACCGATGGAAACCGTCTTCGTCTCGTGGTTCCAAGGGGGCGAGGTGTTCCGCTCTGGCCTGACCTACAAGCGCGGCGCGGGGAACGTGTTCTACTTCCGCCCCGGCCATGAAACCTATCCGACCTATCACGATGCCAATGTCCAGCGCGTGATCCTGAACGCCGTGAAATGGGCCGCGAACCCCGCCGCGCGTCTGGCCAATCCGAACGCCGCGCCGAATGTTCCGGTGGATCAAGCCCCCGAAAAGATTGAAGAACGCGGCCCGCGCCTGCATCAGGCGGGCGAAGAGGGGTTCCGCTGATGGCCAACCCGAAACCTATCCGCCTGCTGATCCTCGGCACCGGGGGCATGGCGGGCAACCATGCCGAAAGCTTCGCCGCCATCCCCGGCGTCACCCTTGTCGCGGGCGTGGACACGCGGCCCGCCCAACTGACCGCCTTCTGCGACCAGCACGGCATCGCCAACCGCTTCGACAGCCTTGACGCCGCCCTTGCTTGGGGCGCATTCGACGCCGTGACCAACGTCACCCCCGACGCGGCCCATCACCCGACCACTCTGCCCCTGCTGCGCGCGGCCAAGCACGTCCTTTGCGAAAAACCCCTCGCCACAAACGAAAGCCACGCCGCCGAGATGGCCGAAGCCGCCCACCGCGCAGGCGTTGTGGCCATGGTCAACCTGACCTATCGCAACGTCCCCGCGCTGCAAAAGGCCGCGCAGATGGTGGCCCAAGGCGCCATCGGCACCGTCCGCCATTTCGAGGCGTCCTACCTGCAAAGCTGGCTCACCCAACCCGCATGGGGCGCGTGGAACGAACAGGCGCAATGGCTCTGGCGGCTGTCCACCGCGCATGGGTCAAAGGGCGTGCTGGGCGATGTGGGCATCCATATCCTTGATTTCGCAACCTTTGTCGCGGGCCTCGACGTGGCCGACATCTCCTGCCGCCTTGCCACCTTCGACAAGGCGCCGGGGGGCCGCATCGGCGACTACGTCCTCGACGCCAATGACAGCGCGACGATGCAGGTCCGCCTGTCGAACGGCGCGCTTGGCACCGTGGCCGCGACCCGCTTCGCCTCGGGCCATCTGAACGATCTGCGGCTGCGCATCTACGGCGACAAAGGCGGTCTGGAGGTCAGCTTCGAAAACCGCATCAGCCGTCTGTCGGCTTGCCTAGAACCCGATCTGCAACAGGCGATTTGGACCCCGGTCGACTGCCCGCCCGTCCCAACGGTCTATGAGCGTTTCATCGCCGCCATCCGTGGCGAAGGCCCCGCCCTGCCCGACTTCGCCCGTGGCGCGGCGCTGCAGAAACTGCTCGACCGCGCCGAACACTCCGCCGCCGAAGGGGCGCGGGCTCTGGCGGTCTAAACGCCGCCCAACAGGCACAGGAAACTCCAGACAAAAGTACCAATATCTGATGTACTTACGTGGAATTTTGGAGGCGGGTACCGGACCCGCAGCCAAAATGCATCCCGTAGCAGGCAGCCTCATGGAAGAAAAATAATCCAATTTTTCTTGTGGTTTGGGCCTCTTCTTTGTCGCAAAGCGTTGCTTCACTTCGCTTGGCATCCTATCTTTTATGGCGGGTAGTATGGCGGGATGGATTGTCGGATGCCGAGGCGCGCAAAAGAACTGACCCCCATTGAAGTCAAACGGCTGGGAGAAGGGGTGCACGCTGT
>JBDKFE010000166.1:0-8161 GCA_039798885.1 Pseudomonadota bacterium
TCTGGGTGCCGCGAGCGACGCGGTTGATGGCGGCGAGGTCGCCGTCCTGACCGCCGAGCGGAACGTTCAGGCCCTGAGCAGCCAGAGCGGCAGCAGCGCCACCGGCCATGCCGTCGTTCTGGGACAGAACGGCGTCAACGGCGTTGTTGTTGGCGGTCAGGATCTGTTCCATGTTCTTCTGCGCGTTCTCGGGCTTCCAGCCGTCCGAGTTCGCTTCGCCGACGATGGTGATGTCGCCAGCGGCCTTGCCCAGATCGCGTGCGTTCTTCCAGACCGAAACGGTCTGGGTGCCGCGTGCAACACGGTTGATCGCAGCCAGATCGCCGTCCTGGCCACCCAGCGGAACGTTCAGGCCCTGTGCGGCCAACGCAGCAGCAGCGCCACCGGCCATGCCGTCATTTTCCGACAGAACGGCGTCAACGGCGTTGTTGTTGGCGGTCAGGATCTGCTCCATGTTCTTCTGGGCATTCTCCGGCTTCCAGCCGTCCGAGTTCGCTTCGCCGACGATCACGATGTCACCTGAAGCAACAGCCGCGCCGATGACTTCTTCCATGCCCTGACGCAGGAAGCCGACGTTCGGGTCACCCGGGTCGCCCTTGATGATCGCGTAGTTGCCCTTCGGCGCGACCTTGAACACTTCCTGAGCGATGATGCGGCCCACGCCGACGTTGTCGAACGTCAGGTAGAAGGTGCGGTTGTCTTCGATCAGACGGTCGTAGCCGACGACCGGGATACCTTCGGCAGCGGCCTTTTCGATGGCCGGCCCGATGGCGTCCTTGTCCCAAGCGTTGATGACGAGGGCGTCAACGCCCTGAGCGATCAGCGCGTCGATGTCGGACAGCTGCTTTTCAGCGGACGACTGGGCGTCGGCCGAGATGTATTCGTTGCCAGCGGCTTCGATGGCGGCCTTCATCGCGGCTTCGTCGATCTTCCAGCGCTCTTCCTGGAACTGGGCCCAGGACACGCCGATCTTCTTGCCCTCTGCCAGCGCGGCCGAAGAGAAGCCGACCGTCGCCAGAACGGCGACGAGGATTGCGTTACGCATAAGTATCCTCCCTATGGATGCGGCCAGCGTATGGCCGGTCCGACGGATTCGTCGGTACGGGCGGAAATTGGCGTGAATAATTTCAGTTGTCAAAATAAAATTGATCGTCAAAGCTGCCCCTGCCCACCAAACCGGCATTTTCATGCGGCAGCGCAGCAATTTTCTGGCATGGGGCAAAGGTTGGGGCAGCAATTCTGTCCGTCTTTAGTTCGGAGACCAAATAAATGCCGCCGCTTACGCCAGTGGAAGAGGCAACGGATGGCCGCCGTGGCTGCGGTCCGCTGATTCCTCCGCTGTCCGATACGCTGCGCCCGCTGCGGCAGCAGGTGTTCGAGCGGGTGCGGGCGGCGGGGCTGATTCCCCGGGTGCAAGTGGCCAAGGATCTGGGGGTGAGCCCGGCTTCGGTGACGACGATCACCTCGGAACTCATTGACGCTGGGCTGATCGAGGAGATCGCGGCGGCGCGGGACGGGGATCAGGGGCGGGGACGTCCGGCGGTGCTGCTGGGCGTGCGGGCGACGGCGCATCGCGTGGCAGGGATGAAGCTGTCGGACCGCGAGCATACGGCGGTTATCGTTGATTTTGCAGGAAACCTTATTGCGGATGACGTGATCCCGCGCCGTCCGGGGCCGATGACGGTGCCCGAGATGCTGTCGGCCATCGAGACGCTGCTGAACCGAGTTTGCGCCAAGGCGGGGCTGTCGAGGAGCGATCTTTCGGCGGTGGGGATCGGGGTGCCGGGCTTCGTGGATACGGCGGGAGGGATGGTGATGTGGTCCTCTGTGCTGGCGGATCGGCGGGTGCCCTTGGCCGCTGTTGCGCAGGCGCGTTTGGGGTTGCCCGTGGTGATCGACAACGATGCAAACCTTGTGACGCTGGCCGAATTGTGGTTCGGGGCGGGGCGGCGGTTGGCGGATTTTGCGGTGGTGACGATCGAGCATGGCGTGGGGATGGGCTATGTGATCAACCACCGGATTTACAGGGGAACTCAAGGGCTTGGGATGGAACTGGGCCATACCAAGGTGCAGTTGGACGGCGCCTTGTGCCGCTGCGGGCAACGGGGCTGTCTGGAGGCCTATATCGCCGATTACGCGCTGGCGCGCGAGGCGACGACGGCGCTGAACTGGACGCATCGGGAGGGGCAGTCGATCAGCGTCCTGCTGGAGTCCCTCTATGACCATGCCAAGGCCGGGAATGCGGCGGCGCGGTCCATTTTCCGGCGGGCGGGGCGCTATCTGGCGGTCGGATTGTCCAATGTTATCAATCTTTTCGATCCCGCCCTAATCATCCTGTCGGGTGAGCGGATGCGGTACGACTACCTTTACGCGCAAGAGACGCTGGCCGAGATGGAGGCGCTGGCGATCCAGACCGGGCGACCCCGTCCGCCCATCGAGATCCACGCTTGGGGCGATCTGCTTTGGGCACATGGGGCGGCAGCGCTGGCGCTTTCCTATGTGAGCGAGGGGCTCTTGGTGCCGGTGCGCGAGATGGCGGCGCAGTAGCCGCATCGGCCATACCGGATTCTGTGCCGTAAACTGTACCGCAAACTGTCAGCACGCAGCGGACGGTGTGGCGAGGACTCATTAGGTTTGGGGCCCCCCCCTCTCCCCGACCCTCTCCCCCGCCGGGGAGAGGGGGGCGTCCTGTCTGCAGCGTCGCGCGGGGTGGAGGTGGCGGCCGGGGGCTGTCTGCCCCCACGGGCCGCGCGGGACGCGCGACCCTCCCCCGAGGATATTTGGGAACGGAAAATGGCAGAGGGCGAGCGGCGGATTTCGGCGGTGGGGGAACCGGGGCGATTGCGCGGGTTTAGGGGAGTTGCAATAGTTCTTAAGGCCCGCCCCGGAGGTTGACGTGTCCCCTGCCCTTTTACGGTGCCTTCGACCCCTGCTGTGGCTGGCGGCCTGTGCCGGCCTTGCGCTGCCGGCGGGGGCGTTGGAGCGGCTGGAGTTCCGGGTTCCGGGGGGAAGCGGAGATCTGGTGGCGGCGTTGCGGGGGGCATCGCTGCTGATCACGTCCGAGGCGGATGGGCAGCACGATGCACAGGACCTGTTTGCGGCGGCGCGGGCGGATTACGGCAAACTGCTGGGGACGCTGTATGCGGCGGGGCATTATTCGGGCGTGATCTCTATCCTGATCGACGGGCGGGAAGCGGCGGAGATCGCGCCGCTGGATGCGCCGGGGCGGATCGATGTGGTGGAGGTGGTGGTCCAGCCGGGGCCGAGGTTCCGCTTCTCGGAGGCGCGGATGGCACCGCTGGCGCGGGGGACGGTGGTGCCGGAGGGATTTGCCGTGGGACAGCCCGCCCTGTCGGGCGTGGTGCGGGAGGCGGCGGTGGCGGGGATCGACGGCTGGCGCGCGCAGGGCCATGCCAAGGCGGCGGTGGCCGGGCAGGAGGTGACGGCAAACCATGCCGAGGCCACGCTGGCCGCGCGGATCAGGCTGGAACCGGGGCCGCGGTTGCGGTTCGGGCCCCTGGCCGTGGTGGGCGCGGCGCGGATGCGCGAAGGGCGGGTGGTGAAGATCGCGGGCCTGCCGGAGGGTGAGGTCTATGCGCCCGAGGAGCTGCGCCGCGCGACGGAGCGGCTGCGGCGGACGGGAGTGTTCCGTTCGGTGACCCTGACCGAGGGGGAGGTTCTGTCGCCCGATCTGCTGCCCATCACGGCGACAGTGGTGGAGGAGAAACCCCGCCGCTATAGCCTTGGGGCCGAGATCGCGCGTGCGGAGGGGCTGTCGCTGACGGGGTACTGGCTGCACCGGAACCTGCTGGGCGGGGCGGAGCGGCTGCGCGTGGATGGAGAGGTGGCGAATATCGGCGCGCAGGGCAGCGGCATCGACTGGTCCTTGGGGGTGACGCTGGAGCGGCCCGCGACATTCACCCCGGATACGACGGTGGGGATCAATGCAGAGGTGGGGCATCAGGATCAGGAGGATTACTTCGCCGATCTTGCCACAATAGGGATCAGCGCGACGCATTACTTCAGCGAGGCTGTGACCGGGCGCGTCGGGCTGAACTATGACTATGCCGAAGGGCGCGACCAGTTGAGCGGGTTCCTGTTCCGCAATGTGTCGGTTCCGGTGGGTGTGAGGTGGGACCGCCGCAACGACAAGACCAACGCGACCCGGGGCTGGTATCTGGATGCGGAGGCGAAGCCCTTTTTCGGTTTCGGCACGACGGGAAGCGGGGTGCGGTCCACGGTCGACGGGCGCGGCTATCTGGGGATCGGCGCGGCGGATCGGTTCGTGCTGGCGGGGCGTGTTCAGATGGGGGCCGTCATGGGGCCTGCGCTGCTGGAGACGCCACGGGATGACCTGTTCTACAGCGGCGGGGGCGGGACGGTGCGGGGGCAGCCCTATCAGTCGCTGGGCGTGCACCTGCGGCGCGGGTTGGTCGACACGAAGATCGGCGGGTCGCATTTCCTTGGCGCGCAACTGGAAGCGCGGGCGATGGTGACCGAGCGGATGGGGGTTGTCGGTTTTTACGATGTGGGGCGGATCGACGTGGGCGGCTTTTTCGGGGATGCCGGGGATTGGCATTCGGGTGCCGGGGTTGGAGTGCGCTATCACACGGGGTTCGGGCCAATCCGTCTGGACGTGGCCGCGCCGGTGGGCGGGAAGACGGGGGATGGCGTGCAAATCTATGTCGGTCTGGGGCAGGCGTTCTGATGCGGGTATGGCCTGTCCTTGTGCTGTGCTGTCTGCCGGGGGTCGCCGCCGCGCAGGAGGATGACCGGGGGTATCTGACCGCTTTGCTGGAGGACAACCTGTCCGGCGCGGGGCGGGCGGTCGTCATCACGGGGTTCGAGGGCGCGCTGTCGTCGCGGGCAAGCATCGCGCGGCTGACCATCGCGGATGAGGCGGGGGTTTGGATCACGCTGGAAGGGGTGGTGCTGGACTGGTCGCGGTCGGCGCTGTTGCGCGGTGTGGTGGATGTGTCGGAGCTTTCCGCCCAGCGGATCGTGCTGGAGCGGATGCCGGAGGCGGGGGAGAGCGGGCCTTCGGCGGAGGCGGGGACCTTTGCGCTGCCGGAATTGCCGGTGTCGGTGAGCATCGGGCGGCTGGCGGCGGATCGGATCGTGCTGGGCGAGGCGGTGCTGGGCGAGGCGCTGGAGGGGCGGTTGGAGGCTTCGGCGTCGCTTTCGGGCGGTGAGGGGGCGGTGGATGTGGCGCTGGAGCGGGTCGATGGCGGGCCTGCGGGGAAGCTGGACCTGACGGCGTCCTTTGCCAATGCGACGGGGCAATTGGTGGTGGACCTGCTGGCCGAAGAGGCGGCGGGGGGGATCGCGGTGCGGAAGCTGGGGATACCCGGTGCGCCTTCGGCGCGGCTGGCGGTGCAGGGGGCGGGGCCGGTGACGGATTTCGTCGCGACCGTGGGCCTGCGGACGGATGGGCAGGAGCGGCTGGCGGGGACGGTGGAGCTGCTGGGGGCGGAGGATGGGACGCGGGGGTTCGCGGTCGATCTGGCGGGGGACTTGGCGCCTTTGTGGGTGCCTGAATACGCGGCCTTCTTTGGGGATCGGATCGCGCTGAGGGCGGCGGGGGATACGTCGCCCGAGGGGGTGGTGCGGCTGCGGGACTTCTCGGTCGATGCGCGGGCGGTGGACCTGTCGGGCGGTATGGTGTTGGGGGCGGATGGGTTGCCCTTGGCCTTTGACGTGACGGGGCGGATTGGGCTGGACAGTGGGGAGGCGGTGCTGCTGCCGTTGTCGGGCGCGGGCCAGACGCGGGTGCGGTCGGTCGTGCTGGACGTGGGCTATGACCGGATGCGGGGCGAGGGCTGGTCCGGCGATCTGGTGGTGGAGGGGTTGGAGCGGGTCGGGCTAACGGCGGAGCGGTTGGCGTTGGAAGCGTCGGGGCGGATCTGGCGGCGGGATGGCGCGGCGCATGTGGGGGCGACGGTGGATTTCGTGGGCGCTGGCATGGTGCCGGGGGATGCGGGGGTCGCGGCGGCGCTTGGGTCGGCGGTGAGCGGTCAGGTGATTCTGCATTGGACGCAGGGGGGGGATGGGCTTCGTTTGCCGCGCGTTGTGTTGCGGGGCGAGGATTATGGGCTGGAGGGGCGGGCGGTTGTCGAAGGGTTGGAGACGGCGCTGAAGGTTTCGGGTTCGGCGGTGGCGCGGATGGGGGATCTGTCGCGGCTTTCGGCGGTGGCGGGGCGGCCTTTGGGTGGGGCGGCGGAGGTGACGGTGGAGGGGGAAGCGTCGCCGTTGACGGGGGCGTTCGACGTGGTGGCGGCGGTCGTTGGGTCGGATGTGACGGTCGCGCAGGTGCAGGCGGATGCGGTGCTGCGGGGCAAGTCGCGGATCGGGCTGTCGGCGGCGCGGACGCCTGAGGGGACGGTGCTGCGGGAGCTTTCCGTTGCGGCTGGCGCTTTGACGGCGCAGGCGTCGGGGACAGTGACCAGTGGGCGGAGCCAGATTGGCGCGACGGTGGATTTCAGCGATCTGTCCGTGCTGGGCGGCGGGTTGCGCGGGGCGGTCGGCGGGACGCTGACGCTGGATGGAACGGCAGAGGCGGCGCGGGTGACGCTGGACGGAACGGCGCGCAATCTGGGCGTCGGGCAGGCGGAGGCGGATCGGTTGCTGCGGGGGGAAACCACGCTGGCGGTGGACCTGACCTTGGCCGAGGGGGGCGTCCGGCTGAACGGAGTGGACTTGGCAAACCCGCAGCTGCGGTTGGTGGCGAAGGGTGATCCGGCAGCGTTGGACCTATCGGCACGGCTGTCTGATCTGGCGCTGTTGCTGCCGGAGTTTCCGGGGGCCGTGACGATGAACGGCACGGCGGGCGAGCGGGACGGCGGCTATGTGCTTGACCTGCGGGCGCAAGGGCCGGGGGGGATAGATGCGCGGATTGCGGGATCGGTGGCGCGGGATGGATCGGGTGGTGATCTGACCATCGCGGGGGCGGCGCAGGCGGGGCTGGCGAATGCGTTCCTGTCGGGGCGGCTGATTTCGGGTCCGGTGCGGTTTGATCTGGGGCTGCGGGGGCCGCTGACGCTTTCGTCGGTGTCGGGGCGGGTGTCGTTGACCGGGGGGCGCATCGCGGACCCGTCGGTGTTCTTTGCGCTGCAGGGTGTGGATGTGACGGCGGACCTGTCGGGTGGGCAGGCGCGGATTTCCGGGGGGGCGGGGCTGACAAGCGGCGGGGGGCTGAGTTTCGGGGGGTCGGTCGGGATGGCGGCGCCCTTTGCGGCGGATTTGCGGATCGGGCTGGCGGATGCGGTGCTGCGGGACCCCAACCTGTTCGGGACGGTGGCGAATGGCGAGGTGACGCTGCGCGGGCCGCTGACCGGGGGCGGGACTGTCGCCGGGCGGATCGTGTTGTCGGGGACAGAGGTGCAGATACCGTCGACCGGACTTGGCGGGGCGGCGGATATTCCAGACCTGCGCCATGTGAACGAGCCTGCGGCGGTGCGGGCCACGCGGGGGCGGGCGGGGCTGCTGGGCATGGCGGCGGGGGGTGGCAGAGTGGCGACGCGGCCCCTTGGTCTTGACCTGACCATCTCGGCCCCGTCGCGGATCTATGTTCGGGGGCGCGGGCTGGATGCCGAATTGGGTGGCGAATTACGGCTGGGTGGGACGACGGCGGCGGTGGTGCCTTCGGGGTCTTTCCGCCTGATCCGCGGGCGGCTGGACATCCTTGGCAAGCGGTTGGACCTGAGCGAGGCGACGCTGGCGCTGGAGGGGGATTTCGTCCCTGTCGTGGCGGTCGCGGCGTCGAACGAAAGCGATGGCGTGACGAGTTTCGTGCGGATCGATGGGCCGGCGACGGAACCGGTGGTGAGCTTTACCTCCTCGCCGCCGCTGCCCGAGGAAGAGGTGCTGTCGCATCTGCTGTTCGGGCGGGGGATACAGAACCTGTCGGCCTTGCAGGCGGCGCAACTGGCGAATGCGGTGGCGACGCTGGCGGGGAAGGGTGGCGTCGGGATCGTGGGGCGGCTGCGGCAGGGGTTCGGGCTGGATGATCTGGACGTGCAGACGGGGGCTGAGGGCGGGGCCACGCTGCGGGCGGGGAAATATCTGAGCGAGAACCTTTATACCGGGGTGGAGGTGGATGATCAGGGGCAGAGCCGGATCAACCTGAACCTTGATCTGTCGGAGTCTGTCACGGTGCGGGCGC
>JBDKFE010000167.1:0-5301 GCA_039798885.1 Pseudomonadota bacterium
ACCACCTTGCCGGTGTAGATGTGGCCCTCTTCCGGCTCTGCCACGATCGACCAGATCATGTCATAGGCCTTCTTGATGGCATCTGCGGACGAGGACGCGATCTTGATCACGCCGTCGTCGTTGATGTCGACCTTGGCGCCGGACACTTCCACGATCTCGCGGATGACCTTGCCGCCCGACCCGATCACTTCGCGGATCTTGTCGGTCGGGATGGTCAGCGTCTCGATCTTCGGCGCGTATTCGCTGAACCCCTGCGGGGCCGACAGCGCCTTGTTCATCTCGCCCAGAATGTGCAGACGCCCATCCTTGGCCTGCGCCAGCGCCTGTTCCATGATCTCGGGCGTGATGCCCGCGACCTTGATGTCCATCTGGAGCGAGGTGATGCCGTCGGCCGTCCCCGCGACCTTGAAGTCCATGTCGCCCAAGTGATCCTCGTCGCCAAGGATGTCGGTCAGCACGGCCCAGCGGCCATCGTCTTCAAGGATCAGACCCATGGCCACACCGGCCACCGGCGCCTTCAGCGGAACGCCCGCATCCATCATCGACAGCGACCCGCCGCAGACAGAAGCCATGGACGACGACCCGTTCGATTCCGTGATCTCGGACACCACGCGGATGGTGTAGGGGAAGTCGGTCGGTGCGGGCAGAACGGCCTGCAGCGCGCGCCATGCCAGCTTGCCGTGGCCGATCTCGCGGCGGCCGGGCGATCCCACGCGGCCCACTTCGCCAACCGAATAGGGCGGGAAGTTGTAATGCAGCAGGAAGTTCGACCGCGAATTGCCATGCAGCGCGTCGATGATCTGCTCATCCTCGCCCGTGCCCAGCGTGGTCACGACCAGCGCCTGCGTCTCGCCCCGGGTAAAGAGGGCCGACCCATGGGTGCGCGGCAGCACGCCGGTTTCCGACACGATCGGACGCACGGTCTTGTTGTCGCGCCCGTCGATGCGCGCGCCACCGGTGATGATGTCGCCGCGCAGGATCGACGATTCCAGCTTCTTGATCGCCGAGCCAAGGTTGATGTCGGCGCGGTCCTCGTCCGACAGGGCGCCCTTGATGGCCGAAACGGCGGCAGAGATCGCGTTGGTGCGCTCCTGCTTGTCCTTGATCGCAAAGGCGGCGCGCATCTGGGTTTCCCCGGCGGCCTTCACGCGGGCATAGAGGTCCGAATAATCCGGCGGCGAAAAATCGAAAGGCTCTTTCGCCGCGTCTTCTGCCAGATCGATGATCAGGTCGATCACCGGCTGCATCGACGCATGGCCGAACTTCACCGCGCCCAGCATTTCGGCCTCGGTCAGTTCATAGGCCTCCGATTCCACCATCATCACGGCGTCTTTGGTGCCCGCGATGACAAGGTCCAGCCGCTGGTCGGGGTTGTTCCGCAGGTTCTGCAGATCGTCCACCGACGGGTTCAGCACATATTCGCCGTTCGAAAAACCGACGCGTGCCGCCCCGATGGGGCCCATGAAGGGCACGCCCGAAATGGTCAGCGCAGCCGAGGCCGCGATCATCGCCACGATATCGGGTTCGTTGTGCAGGTCGTGGCTCAGCACCGTCGCCATGACGAGGACTTCGTTCTTGAAGCCATCGACAAACAGCGGGCGGCAGGGACGGTCGATCAGGCGCGACGTCAGCGTTTCCTTTTCCGAAGGACGCGCCTCACGCTTGAAGAAGCCGCCCGGAATCTTGCCGGCGGCGTAGTATTTTTCCTGATAGTGCACGGTCAGGGGAAAAAAGTCCTGCCCCGGCTTCGCTTCCTTGGCGAAGGTGACGTTGGCCATGACCGAGGTTTCGCCCAGCGTGGCGATCACGGTGCCGTCGGCCTGACGGGCAACCTTCCCGGTTTCCAGAGTGAGCGTTTCACCGCCCCACTGGATGGATTTCTTGATAACGTTGAACATCAGCGGATCCTATCTGGAGGCGTCGGCCCCTGCCGATCCCCCGTTTGCATGGCGGCCCCATTGCCGCCGCCCCCTATCCTTCGCATGTGGCCGGGGGCATGGCCTCACGTCGCAGATGGGGCGCCGCATACAGGAAAAGCGGCGGTTTGGGAAGGACACAGATTCAAGGCGGCACGGCGGGACGCGGGGCCGCTTCGCGCGCGTCACCTCAGCCTTTCGCGCCCTGTCCCCGCGAATAGATGTCCTCGTATCGGATGATGTCATCCTCGCCCAGATAGCTGCCGGTCTGGACCTCGATCAGCACCATGGGCAGTTTGCCGGGATTTTCCATCCGATGCTTCGCGCCAAGCGGGATGTAAACGCTCTCATTCTCGGTCACCAGACGCACATCCCCATCCACCGTCACCTTGGCGGTGCCCGTCACAACGATCCAGTGTTCGGACCGGTGCATGTGCGATTGCAAGGACAGCGCCGCACCGGGTTTGACCACGATCCGCTTGACCTGAAACCGTTCCGAAAGGGCAAGCGTTTCGAACCAGCCCCAAGGGCGATGGTCACGCGGAAAGGCCTCGGCCTGACGCGCCCCCTTGGCTTGCAGCACCTCGACCGCCTTCTTCACGTCTTGCGCGCGGGATTTGTGGGCCACCAACACGGCATCCTGCGTGGCAACGGCCAGGATATCGTCAAGGCCGATCCCCACGAGGGCCACGCGGTCATCCTCTGACCGCAACAGGCTGTCGCGGCAATCGATGGCCGTCGCAGACCCCGCCAGCGCGTTACCCTGCGTGTCATGCGGCATCTCGGCGGCGACCGCGTCCCAACCGCCAAGGTCTGACCACCCCGCGCCAAACGGGACAGCAACAAGGTTTGCCGCCCGCTCCATCACCGCGTAGTCAATCGAGATGGCCTCAGCCCCCGCCCAAGGACCGGGGGCAAGGCGTAGAAAGCCCAGATCGGCCTGCGCCTCATCGACCGCTGCGGTCACCGGCGGCACAAGATCGGGCGCATGCGTCCCAAACGCCGCAAGGATCGTGCGCGCAGTGAACAAAAATATCCCCGAGTTCCAGAGAAAGGTCCCGGCCTCAAACATCGCCTCTGCGGCGGCACGGGCCGGTTTTTCGACAAACCGGGCAAGGTCGACGGGCTGCCCGTCGGCAGAAGGCCCAGCAAGTTCAAGCCAGCCGTAACCGGTTTCGGCGCGGGTCGGGCGGATGCCGAAGGTCACGATCCGCCCCGCGCGCGCGGCAGGCAGACCCGCGGCCACGGCCGCGCGGAACGCCGCCGCATCGGGGACCACATGATCAGAGGGCGCGACCAGCATCATCGCCTCGTCGTCCATCCGTGCCAGATAAAGCGCGGCGGCAAGCACGGCGGGGGCTGTGTTTCGGGCGCTCGGTTCAATCATGACGGGGCCGGGATCGACGCCGATCTTGATCAGTTGTTCGGTGACGATGAAGCGGTAATCCGATCCCGTGATCACAAGGGGGGCCGCAAAATCCGCACCCGAAAGTCGGCGGGCCGAGGCTTGGAAAAGACTTTCGGTGCCGACAAGTTGGGTGAACTGCTTGGGAAAGCTCTTGCGCGACAGTGGCCACAGGCGGGTGCCGGAACCGCCGCAGAGCAGGACAGGATGGATCATCAGGATCCTCTAAAAAAGACAGTTTCTTTAGCTACAGGTTTGCCAAGACTCACTCAACTAAAGGACTATGATGCTAAATCGAAATCAGGGTCTTGGAAAGGACGCAGAGTCGTCCTGACCCCTGTGCCCCTGACCCCTGTGCCGCAGAGTGGCCAATACCATTGGGCCCCCGCCGCTCCGGTCGCGCAGACGGAATGGTGGGACGCGCGGTGCAAGACCCGCGTGCCGGGCATGGGAAAGCAGGCTTGAAACGGAAAATGCCCGCACCTTGCGGCGCGGGCATTCCCTATACCGTCTTCGGACGACGGATCAGCGGCGCAGACCGAGGCGCGCGATCAGCTGGGCATAACGGCCCTCGTCCGTCTTTTTCAGATAGTCGAGCAGCTTGCGGCGCTGGGCCACAAGCATCAGCAGGCCGCGACGGGAATGGTTGTCATTCTTGTGCGACTTGAAGTGCTCGGTCAGCGTGGCGATGCGCGACGACAGGATTGCGACCTGAACCTCGGGCGAACCGGTGTCGCCTTCCTTCGTCGCATATTCCTTGATCAGGCGGGTCTTTTCTTCAACGGTGATCGACATCGGTGTCTCCTGTTAAGAGGGTGGTGGCACAAGCCGGGATGTCGTCCAGCAGGGCCGATGGAACCGTCCGGAATCGGGCGGATGCGTGCCTTTAGGGGAAATCGCGCCAAAAGGGAAGCCGCCTCACCACGCCGATTAACCAGCCCCGCAGATTCCGGGGCCAAAAGGCCTGTGCAATCTGGAACGGATGGCCCCGTTCTGGCACCTTCCGCATGGGGGTGGCGCGTGTGTGCGGATGCTGCAAGGCATCCGGTCAGGGGTATTTGCAATGTTGGGTTTGCTGGGTCTCTTTGGCCTTCTCGCCTCCGGCCTTCTGGCCAACACTGTGCTCTCTTCGCCAGAGGACGAAGCCGATCCCGAAGCCGATGCTGCGGATCCCGCCGACGCACCGCCACAGGACCAGCTCCGCGCCGACGATCCCGCTGTGGACGACCTCCTTGCGGACGAAGATGATCCCGACGCCGACCCCTCCGATCCGGACGGCATGCCCATCAGCGACGACATCCCCGACGTCCCCGACGATCCGCTGTCCCTCGACGGCAGCGATGCCGCCGACATCCTGAACGGCGCGGGGGGCGACGACAGGCTGTCTGGCGCGGCGGGCGATGACGCGCTCGCAGCAGGCGGCGGCGATGACAGCCTAACCGGCGGGGCAGGGGCCGACCAGATCGACGGCGGCGACGGCGACGACCTCCTCGACGGCGGTGACGACGCGGACCACCTCACCGCAGGCGCGGGCAACGACACGCTGCTGGGCGGCACGGGCGACGACCACCTAGCCGCCCAGACAGGCGATGACCGCGCGGCAGGCGGCCTTGGCAACGATACCCAGCTTGGCGGCGATGGCACGGACACCCTGTCAGGCGACGATGGCGACGACTGGCTCGCCGGCGGCGCAGGCGATGACAGCCTTATCGGCGGGGCAGGGTCTGACACGCTGGACGGCGGTGCGGGGAATGACCTGCTCGACGGCGGGGCAGGGGCCGACTACCTGAACGCAGGCGACGGCGACGACATCCTTCGCCTGTCGCAAGACACCTATGCCACGGGTGGCACCGGTGCCGACACCTTCGAAACCGCCAGCCCCGGCACGTCCACCATCGCCGACTTCAACCCCACGCAGGACAGCATCGTCGTCCTCTACACCCCTGACGGCGACGGCCTGCCGCCACAGGTCACGGTCAT
>JBDKFE010000168.1:0-22103 GCA_039798885.1 Pseudomonadota bacterium
TCCTGCACGGCGGGGTTGGCGCGGATTTCGGCGGGCGTGCCGGTGGCGAGGTGGCGGCCTGCGGCAAGGACGGTGATGCGGGTGGCAAGGTCCATGACCACGTCCATGTTGTGTTCGATCAGCAGCACGGTCGTGGCCGGGACGAGCGAGCGGACGAGCGCCTTGAAGCCCGCGATTTCCCCGGAGGCGAGGCCTTGGGTGGGTTCGTCGAGGATCAGGACGCGCGGGCGCAGGGCAAGGCCCATGCCCACCTCGAGCAGGCGCTGGTGGCCGTAGGACAGGGTGCCTGCGGTCTGGTCGGCGCGGTCGGCGAGGTTGACGCGGGCGAGGGCTGCGGTGACGTCGGCATGCAGGTCGCGGCTGCCGGTCTGCTGGACGGCCAGTGCCACGTTGTCGAAGACGCAGAGGCGCGGATAGACCGAAGTGATCTGGAAGGTATAGGCGATGCCCTTTCTGACGCGGGCATGGGCGGGGAGTTTGGTGATGTCTTCGCCGCCCAGCGTGATGGTGCCGGATTGGGTGGGGATGCGGCCCGACAGGAGGCCGACGAAGGTGGTCTTGCCTGCGCCATTGGGGCCGATGAGGGCGTGGATGTCGCCTGCGTGCAGGTCGAAATCCACCCCGTCCACGGCGCGCAGGCCGCCGAAATGCCGCGTGACGGCGCGGGCCGACAGGATCACGGCAGCCATGTCAGCCACCTTTCGCGGATCGTGCCGAGGATGCCCTTGGGCGCGAAGAGGATGAGCAGGACGAGGGCCACGCCGACGAACAGAAGCGTGGCGGTGGTGTAGCTGCCCGCGATGTCGACGAGGTAGAACATGGCAGCCGTCCCAAGCAGCGGGCCAAGGACAGTCCCCGCGCCCCCCATCAGCACCCAGAGCATGGGCAGGATGGAATACTGGATCGTCCCGAAGCTTGCGCCCGCATAGCCAAAGAGCAGCGCATAGGCCGCCCCCGCCGCGCCCGAGAAAAGGCCCGACAGCGCGAGGGCGATGAGTTTCACCTTGAAGGTGTCGTAGCCCAGCATGCGCGAGCGGTCCTCGTTTTCGCGGATGGCGATGAGGGTGCGGCCAAGGCGGCTTTGCACGATCAGGAGCGAGGTGAGAAGCGCCAGCGTAAAGAGGGCGAAGGCGATGGTGGCGCGGGCGGCATCGGCGGAAAGGCCGGGGAGGAGGGTGGTGGCGTCGGGCAGGACGAGGCCTTCGTCGCCGCCGGTGATGGGGCCGAAGTAGAGCAGCGTCAGATAGCCCGCCTGCGCGAACATCAGTGTGACGATCATGAAGCTGACGCCTGCGGTGCGCAGGGCCAGCAGCCCCACGAGGGCCGCCGCGAGGCCCCCTGCCAGAAGTCCCGCGATCAGGGCGGGAAGTTGGGGCAGGCCGAGATAGGTGATGGGCAGGGCCGCGCCATAGACCCCGGCCGCAAAGAACAGAGCGTGGCCGAGGGACAGCAGGCCCGTATAGCCGAAGGCGAGGTTGTAGCCGATGGCAAAGACCGCCAGCACGAGGATGCGGGCGAGGTTGGTCGCGTGATAGGGCGGCAGCGTCACAAGGAGCGCCGCGACAAGGGCCAGCGTGGCAAGGTGGAGGGCCCAGACCTTCATGACTGTTTCGCCCCGAACAGGCCCTGCGGGCGGAAGACGAGAACGAGGGCCACGAGCAGCGTGGCAAGGATCTTGGCCAGCGTGGGCGAGTAGAAGAAGGCGATCAGACCGTCCGACAGGCCGATGAAGAGGGCCGCGATGATGGTGCCGCGCAGTGACCCGAGGCCGCCCACGATGACGGTGATGAAGGCCAGAAGCAGCGGGTCGTGGCCCATCAGGTAATGCGCCTGCTGGATCGGCACGATCAGCACGGCGGCTATGGCTGCAAGCCCCGCGCCGAGGGCGAAGACGCCCGCATAGACGCGGTCCACGTTGATCCCGAAGGCCTGTGCCGTTTCGCGGTCCACCTGCGTGGCGCGCATGACGAGCCCCGCCTTGGAGCGCGTCAGGAACAGCCACACGCCCACCAGCACCAGCGCGGCAAAGAGGATGACCGACAGCTTGTAGGCCGAATAGCCGAACCATGGCAGCTGGATGCGGAAGGTGAAGGGCGGCTCTACCGGCATGGCCTGCGGGCCGTAGAGGGAAAGTGCCGCCTGCTGGAAGATGTACATCAGGCCGATGGTGGCGACGATGGTCGCTTCGGGTTCGTAGTGCAGCCGTTTCAGGACCATCCGGTCCGCGACCGCCGCCAGCGCCGCCACAAAGAGCGGCGCAAGCGCGAGCGCCACGAGGAAGGAGGCCCAAGCGGGACCACCCACCCATGTGGTGATGAACCATGCCGAGACCGCGCCCAGCATGAAGAATTCGCCATGCGCCACGTTGACGACGCGCATCACGCCGAAGACCAGCGACAGGCCCACCGCCGTGAGCGCCAGCGTCGCCGCCGTGACCGCGCTTTCCATCAGCGCCAGAAGAAGGAAGGGACCGAAACCCAAGGGGACACCCGTGCTGGTCGGGGGCGGGCGGACCCGCCCCCTATTGGTTGCGTTCAGGGACAGTCGATCAGAAGGACTGCGTCGTATAGTCCACGGCGTCGGCGTATTGGCCGTCCTCGATCGCGGTCTGGTGGACGCGCATCAGTTTGCCGCCTTCGACCTTCGAGATGAACTGGTGTCCGAAGACCTGATGGGTCTTGCCGTTGAACACCTTGTTCCCCTGCGGATGGTCGTTGCCCGCGTCGAAGGTCGTCATGGCTTCCACGGCCTCGACGAACTTCTGGCGGTCGGCGGGGCCTTGGTAGCCTGCGGCCTCCATCCCCTTCTTGATGACCGACAGGGTTTCCCAGACCGAGAACATGTGGCTGTAGGTGGAGACATCCGCCGCGTCGCTGACAGAGGCGCCGTTGTCATCCACGCCCACGGCGGCGCGGTAGAAGGTTTCGGCGTCGGACGCATCGGCCTGTTTCACGCGGTTATGCGCTTCCCAGAAATGCGTGCCTTCGAGGAATTCAAGGCCCGGTGCGGCGGTGTCCACCGCTTCGAGGCTGTCGATGAAGCCAAAGATCTGGGGCCGCGCGCCCGAGCCGTAGAAGTCGCCCAGTTCCTTGACGAAGGTCAGGACGGCGGGGCCGACCATGACGTGGTAGAGCACTTCCGTTTCGGTCGGGATCTGGGGCAGGTAGCGGGTGAAGGTCGTTTCGGTCGGCGGGATGGCGATCTGGGCGATCACCTCGCCACCCTGTGCCTTCACCGCTTCGGTGAAGAAGTCGCGGTGGTCGTAGCCGAAGGCGTAGTCCGGGTAGACCATGGTGACCTTTTTGCCGAGGTTCTGCGTGACCCACGGGGCCATGGAGGAGACCTGCGCGCGCACGTCCGTGATGCCGGGCTGCATGGTCCAGCGGTTCAGCATGCCCGAGGCGACGTGGTAGCCTTCGGAACAGACGAGGTAGGGGATCTTCAACTCGCCCGCGCGGGGGGCAGAGCCGATGACGACGTGAGAGAAGAGGGGGCCGAAGATCAGGTCGCAGCCCGCTTGGGAGGCGAGTTTTTCCACCACTTCGGCACCACGCTTGGGATCGGTCGCGTCGTCTTCGAAGACGATCTCGACGGGGCGGCCATTGATGCCGCCGGCATCGTTCACGACCTTGAGCGCGGCCTGCGCGGTGCGTTCATACCAGCGGCCATAGGCGGCGCCGATGCCAGTGCGGTGCAGCTGGAAGCCCAGCTTGATGGGCGAGGCCTGCCCGAAGACATGGCCGGGCAGGGCCGCCGAAGCGAGAAGGCCCGCGCCCATGCCCTGAAGCAGGGTGCGGCGGGTCGGGGTGATGAGGTTCGTCATATGTCACTCTCCGCTGTTTGGGGGACGCGTCTGTCGCGCGTCTTCGGTTGGTTACTGTTTACGGGTCTGGTCTTTCCTTGGGTCTTGCTTGGTCGTTCCTTGGGTCGTTCTGGGGTCAAGCGGGTCATCCGCTGCGGGCCGTGGACAGAAGCCACAGGCCAAGGCTGGTATAGGCCACCATGAGCGCGGTCATCGGCAGATGGGCGATGGCGCGGGTCGCGGGGCCAGAAAGCTTGAGCGTGAGGTACACGCCGAGGAGATGGGCAAGAAGGATCGCCGCGAACTGGGTGCCATAGATGGCGGGCATCACGGTGGGATCAGTGAGGAAGCCGAAGGATACGAAGAACTCGGACAGGCCGAGCCAGCTGTCGCCGACAAAGAGCGGGTCGTTGAGCGCGGCGAGGGTGTATTGGCCTGCGGTCAGCAGCGTCACGAGGTAGTGGGCGGCGTGGTAGCCCGCCGCGATGGCGAGGAAGGACAGCATCACGGGGCCGGTGCGGAAGTCGCCGCCGATCCTCTGGCCCAGACGCAGCGCGCCGAGGATCGTGGCAGCGGTGAGCGCCCATGTGGCGATCAGGCCCGCCGTATTGACCCCCATGACGGCAGAGCGTCCGGTGGGTTCCAGCGGGTTTTCCCCGATCAGGCCCATCCACCAGAAGGTTTCCACCAGCCCGTCGAAGGTGAGCGCGGCAAGGGCAAGGGTGACGAAGGCGATGGCGCTGGGCGTCAGGGGGGCCATCCGCAGCACCTGCGCGCCGGGCCAGCCCAGCCTGAGGCGGGCGCGGTTGTCTGCAAGGTCCAGCCAGAGGGGCGAGACGCGGGAGAGGTAGCCCATCAGGACGGTCAGGAATTCGCCTTTCTGCAGCCAGTCTTCGCCTTCGAGCGTGGCGAGGATCAGGATGACGGCGTAGTAGGTGGCGGCGGTGGTGGCGAGGACATGGGGATCATCGGGCGAGAGCGAGATGATCTGGAACCAGACGAAACCCGCATAGCCAAGAAGCGCGGGGATATGGCCCGCACGCGACAGGCCGATGCCCCCGGTCCGGCCCAGCAGGGTGCGCAGGATGCGGACGGGGCCGGTCCATGGGTTGAGGGGCCGCCAAAGGTTGCCCAGCAGCATGGAGCCGAGCGGCAGGGCGATCCAGATGCCGGTCCAGAAGACCAGCGTCATCAGGTTGTGCATCGGGTCCCGCGCCCCCCACCAGCCGATCAGCAGCAGGCCGAGGAAAGCAAGGAAGCTGACATAGGAGCTGACGGTTTCCGGGATCAGGATGCGCCGGTCCATCAGCAGGCGGGGTTTCGGGTCTGGCAGGGCATGGGTCGCAGCACCGATCAGGGCGGTCAGCGCCACGGTCAGCGCGGCACCGGTGATGTACCAGCCGGTCGGCAGCGTCAGCACGACCGAGGGCGGCAGCGCGCAGGCAAAGGCGGCCGTGGGCAGGAGCAGAACGGCACAGGGCAGCGCGACACCAAGATTTTTCGAAAAATCTTGGCAAAATTCTTTCAAGAATTTTGGGGGCTGCCGGGGGGTCATCTGAGGCCGTCTTCCCCCTTTACCTGCCAGATTTCCAGCCCGCCCATGCGGCTGTGGATGCGCCCGCCCTTGGCCATGGCCAGCGCGAAGAGCACCTCGTTCGCGCGGGGGCCGTCGTCGGCGCGGATGTTGATGCTGTCGAAGCGCGAGCGGACATAGGCGGCGTTCAGGTGGCCGAGCGGGATGTCGAGCGTGGCACCGACGCCGCCCACCTTCATGGCCGAGGGCACGATGGCGCGGCATTCGCCCAGCCGTTCGCGCATCCCGTAGCCGCCCGAGACGTGCCAGATCGCGCCGTGTTCGGCTTCGCCATTTTCGCCCACGATGGCGCCCTTGCCATAGGCGTCGATCCCGTCGCGCCCGCCGAGGGCGGCGACAAGGCGGTCGGTCAGCATCAGGGCGAGAGGCTTGAGGGTTTCCATCGCAGGCTGGAGGTCATTGACATAGCGGCCCGCGAAGGGGTTCGCGCAGATGGCCATGATGGCGCCCTTGAGGTGGGGGGTCGCGGGCGCGGGGCCGCCTTCGTGATGCGTCTCCTCGATCTGGACGGTGATGCGGCGGAGGGTGAAGTCAGACAAGTGCGGGCTCCTGTTGCGGCGCAGAGAGGGCGATGGGGCCAAGGGTGCGAAGGTCAGGGTGCAGGAAAAGGGCCGCTGCCTCAATGAGTCCCTGTGTGCGGAAGCGGCGGGCTGCGGTTTCGCCTGCGCCAAGGGCGGTGGCGATTTCGGCGCGGGTCAGGGGGCCGACGGCGGTGGTGACGCGGCGGGGGCCGAGGTCGCTGTCGGGGGCGAGGTCGCGGGCGGGGCGGCGGGTGATGGCGGGATGGGCGGGCAGGTCGACGGCATTGGCGATCATGGTGGCGGCGGCATCGGCCATGGGGGCGGTGCGGGCCAGTACGGTGACGGCGTCGGCGATGCCCAGCGAATGGGACCGGCCGCGCCAGCCAGAGGTGGCGATGCCGCGGACGGGGTCTTCGTGGCGGATCGTCAGGCGGTCGGGCAGGCCGGGGCGGGCGGCGATGGCGCAGGTCAGGCTTTGGCCGGGGGACAGGTGCAGCGCGATGTCGCCGCCGTTGTTGGCATAGGCGCGGGTGATGCCGGGGCGGAGGAAGGTTTGCAGGATGTGTTCGGCCACTGCCCCGGCCACGGCGGCCATGGGGGTGATGAAGGCGGGGCGGAAGGGGCGGGTGGCGGCAGCCATGCGGCGGGCGACGGGGCCTGTCACGGCGGCGTCGGCGCTGCGGAGCGCGGGGAGTTCGGCGCAAAGTTCGGGCAGGAGGGCGGGGAAACGGTTGGCCACGGCGGCGTAGCCTTGGGTCAGCGCGGCGGGGTCGCCCCAGCCTTGCAGGATCACGTCGATGGGGCCGTGGTGCAGGTGCAGGCGGTCGCCGGGAAGCCATGTGATCTGGGCGGTCATGCGGCACCGCCCTTCGGTTCCAGCCGCGCGGCGGTGGGATATTCGCCGCCGTCGTTCAGGATGGAGGGCAGCGTGCGGATCGCCGCGTCATGGCCGCCCAAGCGAAGATAGGCGTCACGGGGAAGGGTGAATTCGAGGGGGGCCACCAGCGCGGGGGTGGGGACATAGCCGAAGGCCCCGCGCGGCAGGCGCGTGACATCGACCATGAAGGTGATGCCGCCCCCCGGCCAGATGTAGCACTCTGCCCCGCCCGAGGTGAGGCGGGTTTCGCCGGACTGGACGGAGCGGGTCAGCCGCACGGGGTTGCGCGTCACCCCCGCCCGCAGCGAGCCGCCCGCGCCGCCCATGAAGAGGACGGTGCAGAGGGAGGGTTCGCAATTCTCGTCTATCAGCGCGACGGTGGGCAGGAGGTCGGGGGGGAGGGGCTGGCGCTGCGGCCTGAGGTTTTCGTCCAATACGTAAAATACGTAATCTTCGCCAGTGGTGGAGACCATGAGCAGGCGCAGGCCGGGGCGGGCCCCCTTTTTCGGGTTCCAGTCGCCGAGGATGTCGAGCGGGTCGGTCAGTTTCGTCCCGCCCCAGCCGAGGCCGGGTTCCGAGACGCGGAAGTAGCGGCCGGGGGTGGAGCGGTGGCCCTTGATGCGGATGCCCGTGGGGTCCCAGCCGATGACCTTGCCCGCCTGATGTTCCGACACGACGCCGGTGATGTGGTCGTCGACCACCACCACCTCGTCGACAAGGCCCTTCCACTGGCTGGCGAACATGCCGATGGTGGCCGAGCCGCAGCCGACGCGCATCCGCCGTTCGGGCGTGCCGTCCACGACGGGGGGCTGGCCTGCCTGCACGGTGACGGTGGAGCCGCCGTCGATGGACAGGTCCACCGCATCGCCGTTGCACAGGGCAAGGAGGGCGGCGCAGGTGAGGCGGCCTTCGGCCTTGCCGCCGCCGGTCAGGTGGTGGACGCCGCCAAGCGAGAGCATCTGCGAGCCGTATTCGGCGGTGGTGACGTGGCCCACGGGTTCGCCCTGATGGCGGACGGTGGCACCTTCGGGGCCGAGATGGCGGTCGGTGTCGATCTTCACCTTGACCCCGCAATAGGAGAAGATCGCCTCGGTCACCACGGTGACCATGTCGGCCCCGTCGATCTGTTGGCTTACGATGAAGGGGGCGGGTTTGTAGTCGGGATAGGTGGTGCCCGCGCCGATGCCCGTGACGGTGGTGTCGTCGGGGACGAGGCCGTCGGTCCATGTGGCGGCGGCAAAGGGGATGACCTTGCCGCCAGAGGCGAGGGTTTCCGACAGCAAGAGGACCGGATCGGTGCGGACGATGCGGCCTGCGTCATTGGCGTAGCGGTCGCAGGCCCCGGTCTGGCCGGGGGCGATGTAGCACATCACCGGGCAGGCGTCGCAGCGGATCTTTTCGGGGGGCGCGGTCATCTGGGCCCCCGCGCTGCACTGCGGGGCGGGCGTGGACGGGGGGCTGTCTGCCCCCCACGGCGCGGGCCGCGCCTCCCCCCGAGGATATTTGGGAACGGAAAATGCGGGGTCATGTCCCGGCCCCCCTCATCGCCGCGAGGATGCGGTGGGGGAGGGCGGGCAGGCGCGTGATCTCGGCCCCGGTGGCGTGGCGGATGGCGTTCAGGATGGCGGGGGCGGTGGGGATGAGGACGTGTTCGCCCAAACCCTTGGCGCCGAAGGGGCCTTCGGGATCAGGCACTTCGATCAGGAGAGAGGTGATGGGGGGGACGTCGGAGGTGGTGGGGATGAGGTAGTCATGCAGGTTTTCGGTCCGGCCGGGGATGTATTCCTCCATCAGGGCGAGGCCGATGCCTTGGGCGATGCCGCCTTCGATCTGGCCTGTGGCGAGGAGGGGGTTGATCGTGCGGCCAAGGTCGTGGGCGGCGGTGATGCGGTGCAGGGTGACGGTGCCGAGCGCGGGGTCCACCGACAGTTCCACCATCTGCGCGCCATAGCCGTAGACGGCGTAGGGACGGCCTTGGCCATCGGCGTCGAGCGGGGCGGTAGGGGGGTCGTAGGTCGCTTCGGACGACAGGGCGTAGCCGCGCGCGTCGGGGGGCAGGGTGGAGAGGTCGATCCGCCGGGTCGTGCCTGCATCGGTGACGGTGAGGGTGGGGCCATCGAGGGCGAGGGTGGCGCGGTCAGAGGCGTTGGCGCGCAGCAGGAGGGCGGCGCGAAGGGCGCGGGCGCTGTCCTGCGCGGCGCGGCCTGAGACATAGGTCTGGCGGCTGGCAGAGGTCTTGCCCGCGTCGGGGGTGAGGGCGGTGTCGGGGCCGATCAGGCGGAAGCGGTGGACGGGCAGGCCGAGCGCGTCGGCGGCGATCTGGGTGATGACGGTGTTGGAGCCTTGGCCGATGTCAGTGGCACCTTGGTGGAGGATCAACTCTCCGGTCTGGGTAAGGCCGATGCGGATCGTCGAGGGGTTGGGCAGCGAGGTGTTGCCGCAGCCGTACCAGCAGGAGGCGATGCCCACCCCGCGATGGGGGGTGCCCGCCGCTTCGGTCAGGGCGCGTTGCCAATGGGGGCGGAGGGCCTGAAGGCAGGGGGCGATGCCGGTGGCGGTGAGGGTCTGGCCGGTGGCGGAAGCGTCGCCGTCGCGCAAGGCGTTGAGCAGGCGGAAGTCGAGGCGGTCGAGACCCGCCTTGTCGGCGAGGCGGTCGTAGAGGGTTTCCTGCCAGATGGCGGCCTGCGGGACGCCGAAGCCGCGAAACGCACCGGAGACGGGGTTGTGGGTGTGGATGGCGCGGGCGGTGGCGTGGACGTTGGGGGTGCGGTAGGGGCCGGTCGCGTGGACGGGGACGCGGTTGGCCACGGTGGGGCCCCAGCTGGCATAGGCGCCGGTGTCGAAGCGGCCGTCGAATTCCAGCGCGGTGATGCGGCCCGTTGCGTCGCAGCCGATGCGGCCCGTCATCTGGGCGGGGTGGCGCTTGGTGGTGGAGGCCATGCTTTCCGCGCGGGAATAGGTCATCCGCACGGGGCGGCGCAGCTTTAGCGCGGCGAGGCCGAGCAGGGGTTGCAGCGACAGGTCCAGCTTTGAGCCGAAGCCGCCGCCGACGGCAGAGGGCAGGATGCGCACGCGGTCCGGCGGCAGGGCGAGCAGGGCGGCGGTATCGTCGCGGTCCATCATCGGGGCCTGCGTGCAGGCGCGGATGCAGAGGGTGTCGCCGTCCATCCAGGCCGAGCCTGCCTCGGGTTCGATATAGGCGTGTTCGACGAAGGCGGTGGTGATGTGGCCTTCGACCACATGGGCAGAGGCGGCGAGGGCGGTGGCAGCGTCGCCCTTGCGGACGCGGCCCTGCACCAGAAGGTTGCCGGGGCGAGTGGGGTGGACGAGGTCCGGGGCGGTTTCCGCCGTGACCGGGTCGGTCAGGGCAGAAAGGGGCTGCCAGGTGACGGGGAAGTCGGTGAGGTCAGGCTCTGCCCCCGGTTCGAAGGCGATCAGGGCCACCGCCTCGCCCCGGAAGCGGGCGGGGCTGGGGGCGAGGGCGGGCTGATCGGCAAAGGGGGGGATGACGCCGAAGGCATTGCGGCCGGGGATGTCGGCGGCGGTGAAGATGGCGGCGATGCCGGGGCGGGCGGCATAGGCCGCGAGGTCGCCGAAGGTGAAGGCCGCGTGGGGGTGGGGCGAGCGGATGGCGCGCAGGGTGAGGGCGCCGTCGGGGACATGGTCTGCCCCGAAGAGGTCGCCTGCGACCTTGGCCGCGCCATCGACGCGGGGAAGGGGCTGGCCCGTGGCGGGGCCGTCCTGCGGCGCGGGGGCGGGGGCGGGTGCGGGGGCATCGGTGGCGTCGCAGAGGGCCGCGATGATCTTGCGGTACCCCGTGCAGCGGCACAGGACGCCGCCAAGGGCGGTTTCGGCCTCGGATTCCGTCGGGTGGGGGGTGCGGGCGAGGAGTTCGGCCCCGGCCATGAGCATGCCGGGGGTGCAGATGCCGCATTGCGCCGCGCCGTGGCGCAGGAAGGCGGCGCGCAGGCGGGCGAGTTCGGGGCTGTCGCCTTCGACCGTGTCCACGCGGCGGCCGTCGATGCGGGCGGCGGGGATCAGGCAGGCGCAGGCGGCGCGGCCATCGACAAGCACGGTGCAGGCCCCGCAATCGCCGGCGTCGCAGCCCACCTTGGTGCCGCGCTGGCCAAGGTCTTCGCGCAGCACGTCCGAAAGGCGGCGGGTGGGCGCGGGATCGCAGGTGACGGGTTGGCCATTCAGGGTGAAGCCTAACATGCCGCGCACTCCTGCACCGCGCGGCGGAGAAGTTCGGCGGCAGCGCTGCGGCGGTAGGCGGCGGTAGCGCGGATGTCGTCGATGGGCGCGAGGGCGGGGGTGAGGGCGTCTTCGGTGATGGTCCGGGCCGCTTGGTCGGGGGTGAGGCCCGCGAGGCGGGTTTCAAGGTCGGGCAGGCGGGTGGCGACGGGGCCGCAGGCACCCACGGCAAGGCAGGCGGTGGCGATGCGGTCGCCATCCAGCACGAGGCGGGCTGCGACCATGGTGATGGAGATGACGAGATGGGCCCGCGCGCCGAGCTTGAGGAAGCGGGAGGTGCCGTGGAGGGCGGGGGCGGGGATCTGGATATGCGTGAGCAGTTCGGCGTCGGCAAGCGCGGTGCGGCGGGGGCCGAGCAGGAAGTCGCGGAGCGGCAGGTGGCGGGTGCCTGTGGGCGCGGCGAGGTGAAGTTCGGCATCGAGCGTCAGCAGGGGTGGGACGCCATCGGCGGCGGGGGAGGCGTTGCAGAGGTTGCCGCCAAGGGTGCCTGCGTTCTGGATCTGGCGGCCGCCCACCTGCCGTGCGGCCTGTTGCAGGGCGTGAAGCGCGGGGGGAAGGGTGGTTTCGGCGATCTCGGACCATGTGGTGGCGGCACCGATGCGCAGGCCTTGGGCTGTGTGTGTGATGCCAGAGAGGTGTGGGATGGCGGTCAGGTCGACCACGTCACCCGACAGGTCCTGCGCCTGTGTGGCGGGGTAGAGGTCGGTTCCCCCGGCCAGCAGGCGCGCCTTGCCCGCGGCCAGAAGGGCCAACGCGTCCGGCAGGGTCTGGGGGCGGGCGTAGCGCATCCTTGGGACCGGGATTTGGGGACCGGGATTTGTTCGTATGCATACGAGATTGGCGGGGCGGGGGAGGGTCTGTCAATAGGCTTGCCGCGCTGCGGGGTTGCGTGTTCGCTGGCGCGGGCGGATAAGGGGGTATGCGGTCGCCTTCCGATTACCTGCTGGACGAACAGATCGGCTATCTGCTGCGGCGCGTCACGCAGCGGCATCTGGCGATCTTTTCCGCGCGCATCCCCGAGGTGACGACGACGCAATGGGCGGCCATGGCGCGGCTGCTGCAGGCGGGACCGCTGACCCAGAACCTGCTGGGGCGCGAGACGGCGATGGATGCGGCGACGATCAAGGGTGTGGTGGACCGTCTGGTGCGGGACGGGTTCGTGGCGACATCGCCCGATCCGTCGGACCGGCGTCGGCTGATCGTGGATTTGACCGAGGCGGGGCGGGCCTTCTGTCTGTCGGGATTGGCGGCAGCGGCGCAGGTGTCGGACGAGACGCTGGCCCCGCTGGACGCGGCAGAGCGGCGGCAGGTGCTGGCGCTGCTGGAACGGCTGGTCTAAGGGCGCTTGGGGCCTGCGCGCGCGGTGGACCGGGCCAGGGCTGCCCGACGACGCCACGCCGTCCACCTGCACAAGACACCGGAGCCGTGCCCTGCGCGGTGGGTCGGGCCTGCTGCTGTCGGGGGGGCCTTAGCCGGGGGCCAAGAGACGGTGCCGCAGGGCGCCATTGGGAACGATGGCAAGCACTTCGGCAACCTCGAGCCGGTCAGACAGTGTCTTGGCGGCCGTGAGCAGGCGCAGGGCGCGGGCGAGACCTTCACTTTCCTGACGCAGCCGGTCGGCCAGTTGCAGATCGCCGATCAGGGCTGCCCGCAGACGGGTGATGCTGGTCTGATCCTGGGCGGTGCCAAGCCCAAGCAGCGCCGAACCAAGCGTCCGGTCCAGATCCGCGACAAGCCTTGCCTGTCGGTCCGCCTCTTTTGCGCAGGACCGCAGCAGGGCTGCGACCGTGATGTCTGGCGGAAGGTCCTCGGCAACGGCCTCTGGCTGGTCCGTTTCGATGATGATCATAGCGGCCCCACCACCTTTTCGATGCAGACCTTCAGCCCGACGGTGGAGAAGGGTTTCGTGATGAAGTTGTTCATGGCCAGTGCATGACCACGGGCGATGATCTCGCGGCTGGCGCGGCCGGTCATGAGGATGAAGCCGATCCGCTGGGTGGACCGGTTCAGGCGCAGCGCCTCGAGCAGGCTGAGCCCGTCCATCCCGGGCATGTTGTAGTCGGACAGGACGAGGTGGACCGGACTCGCCGCCAGTTTCTTGAGGGCGACGGCACCGTCATTCTCGAAGATGACATTCTTGATCCCGATCTCGTCCAGCGATTGCTCGACAAGGCAGCGGCTGATCGTCATGTCGTCAACGACCATCATGGTCAGGCTGTTCTTCAGGGACATGTCATGCCTTTCGTCCATGCGGGGCCCGACCGGCCCCCTCTTGCGATGCCCCGCCGCGTCGGTAGGTCTTTAGCCCGTCGGGGTGCAACTGGGCCTCCAGCCCGGGATCCATGCGTTCGGAGTGCCCGATAAAGAGCAGGCCGCCGGGAAGCAGCCGTTCGGCGAACCGCGACCAGAGCGCGTTTCGGGTGGCATCGTCGAAATAGATCACCACGTTGCGGCAGAAGATCACGTCGAAACGCCCTTGGAACGGCCACGTGTCGAGCAGGTTCAACACTTCGAAGCAGATCATCGACCGCAGCTTCGGGGAGACGGCGAACAGGTCCGGCGTCGCGCCCGGCTGGATGTGGCGCATCAGCGCGGGGGGCGGTGATGGGCCGAGGAGCGCGCGGTCATACTGTCCCTGACGGGCCTGCGCGATGATGGCGGGATCGATGTCGGTGGCGAGGATGCGGAGGTCCAGTTGCCCGATGTCCGGGGCGTGGTCTGCAAGGACCGCTGCCATGCTGACGGCTTCTTGACCGGTGGAACAACCAGCCGACCAGAGCCGCACCCGCCCACCGGCGCGCGCGCGGCGGATCAGCTGTGGTGCTTCGGCCGCCAGCCTGTCGAAGTGGTGGGGTTCGCGGAAGAATCCGGTCACGTTCGTGGTGATGGCCGAGACCAGCACCTCGCGTTCGGTGGGGCCGTCCTGCCCGTCGAGGTAGGACAGGTAGGCCGAGAAATCCTGCAGGCCAAGAGAGCGGAGGCGGCGGGACAGGCGCGAGACGAGCATGCTGCGCTTGGCTTCGGTGATGACGATGCCCGTTTCACGATGGATGAGTGCCGCAAGCGCCGAAAACGCCCCGTCCGACAGGATGGCACCGACCGGCTTGGACGCCTGCCTTGTGGGGGGCGGTCCCGCCGCGGCAGCGGAGTGCGGCAGAGGTTGCATCACGCCGCGTCCGCCCCGTCCGTTGCAAGGATGGCGTCAAGGTCGAGTTTGCGTAGCATCCGGCCTTCGTCCATCGTGATGACGTTCGTGATGAACCGGCGCGCGGCGTCCGAGGCGACGTCGGGGACGGCCTGCAGCATGTCCTGCGTTACCCCGAGAATGTCTGACACGACATCGGCCAGAAGTCCCACGGTCCGATCCCCCGGCGAGACGATGATGACGACGTTGCGACCGGTCGGGGCTGTTCTGCCCAGGCCCAGCCGGGCGGCCAAATCGACGACGGCGACGACGGCGCCACGCAGGTTTATCACCCCGGTCACATGCGGCGGCGCATGGGGCAGGACGGTGGTCGGAGTCCAGCCGCGGATTTCGCGGACGATGCCGATGTCGATGCAGTAGTCCTGCTCTCCGATCCGGAAAGCGACCACTTCGTTCTGGTCAACAGGGTTGGAAAGGGTCATCGGTCGCATGGGTCATCCGTTGGCTGCTTGGCGGAAGGAGAGCGTGTCGGCCGTGGCGTGCCGGACGAGTTCTTCGGGGTCGACGATCAGGGCGATGCGCCCGTCGCCGAGGATCGTGGCCGCAGATATGCCGGGCACGCTGCCGTAATTGTCTTCGAGGCTTTTGATCACGACCTGGCGCTGGTCAAAGATGTGCCGCACCTCAAGCGCGGCGCGTTGTCCGGTTTCGCATTCGACAAGGATCAGGACGGACTGCGATTGGTCCTGCACGGGTTCGAACCCGAAGGCGTCGCAAAGATCGAGGATGGGCACCATCTCTCCGCGTGTGGCGACGAGGCGTGCGGAACGTCCCAGACGGTGGATCTGTGTCTGGGTCGGGCGCATGGTTTCGAGGATGCAGGAAAGCGGAAGCACCATCGTTTCTTCGCCCACGCCGATCAGCATGCCTTCCAGAACGGCGAGCGTCAGCGGAAGGGCGATGGTGAAGGTCGTGCCCTGACCCGGCGTCGAGGTGATGGAGACGCGCCCGCCCAGCGACTGGATTTCGCGGCGGACCACATCAAGGCCCACGCCGCGACCGGACAGTGCCGACACCTCGGCCTTCGAAGAGAAACCGGGAAGGAAGAGGAGGTTGTCGATATCGGCGGGCTGCAGCTGGGCGCCGGGCGCGACCAAGCCGCGCTGTTCGGCGATCTGGCGCACGCGCGGGCGATCTATCCCGGCACCATCATCGGCAACTTCGATGATCACCCTGCCGGAGCGGTGCGCCGCGCTCAGCCGAATCTGCCCCTCGGCCGGTTTGCCGGCGGCGGCGCGGCGGTCGGCGGTTTCGAGGCCGTGGTCGATGGCGTTGCGGATCATGTGGGTCAGGGGATCGACCAGCCTTTCGATGACGGTCTTGTCCACTTCGGTAGTGTCACCTGTCGTGATCAGGCGCGCGCGTTTGCCGGTCGCATCCGACGCCTCGCGCGTGATGCGGTCCATGCGCTGGAACACCGGCTTGATGGGTTGCGCGCGGATCGACATCACGCTTTCCTGGATGTTCGCGGCAAGCTGGCGGATGCCTTCGAGGCTGCTGACGATGTCACCGTCATCGCGCAGGCCCGCATTCGTCATGGCCTGCGACAGCATGGCTTCCGCGATGACGAGTTCGCCGATCTGGTTCACGAGCCGGTCCACGCGGTCGGTGTTCACACGGATGGTGGAGATGACCGGAAAGGCCGTCACGGCACGGTCGGTGGGGCCGCTGTCGGTTGGGCCACGGTCTGGCTGGCCACCGTCCGTTGGGCCACTGTTGGTTGGGCTACTGTCGCTGGGGCCAAGATTGGTCGGTCCAGGGTCGGGGGCCGTGACGGGCGGCGGGGCTGCGGGAACTTGCGCGGTTTCGGGACGTTCCAGAGCCTCCTCTGCCGCTGCGGGCTGGGTGGTGATGTCCAGCGTCGCAAGGTCGCCCACGAATTCGAAGATGGCGGCCACCTCGTCAGTCGCGGCGGAGGTGAGGAGGTCCGCGTCCCAGAAGATGTTCGGGGCTGCCAGATCCAGCGCGGTCAGGACGGGAACGCGTTCGATGCGCGCCCGGACGGTAAGGTCGCCCAACTCTTCCAACCCGCGCAGAAGGGCGGCCGGTTCATGGCCGGCAGCATAGAGGGCCGGCGTGGGCTGGAACCTGACCGAGATGCGGGCGCGATCGGGGATGGCGGCTGCGGGTTCGGGCAGGGCGAAGATGTCGATTGTCTGCGGCTGGAAGTCGAACGGTTCCTGCGCGCTGTCGGACGATCCGTCGGACAGGGCGTCAAGTTCCAGAAGCACCGTCGCCATTTGCGGGGGATCGTCGCCACCGGTCCGCGCCGCCGCGACAAGGTCGGACAGCACGTCATGGCCCCGCCGCAGCGTGTGGAGAGGCGCGGCCTCGACCGCCATTTCGCCCGACCGCATGAGGTCGAGCACCGTTTCGAAAACATGCGCGAATTCCACGAGGGATTTCAACGCGAAGGCCCCCGCGCCGCCCTTGATGGAATGGACAGCGCGGAAGACCGCGTGGATCGTTTCGGGATCGGATCGGTCGAGGCTTTGCGCCATGTCGCCAAGGCCTTCGCCCATGCGGGCAAGGAGGTCTTCGCATTCCTCGAAAAAGCTGATGCGTAGGGCGTCGTTCGGGGCCATGGTCACAACCCGAGGACGCGGTTGATCGTCCGGACGAGTTGCGCGTCATCGAACGGCTTGACGATCCAGCCCGTCGCGCCGGCGCGGCGGGCGCGATCCTTCAGGTCGTTGCCGGATTCCGTGGTCAGAACGAGGATCGGCACGCTTGTATAGGCGGGGTTTGCGCGCACGCCATCGATCACCCCGAAGCCGTCGAGTCGGGGCATGTTGATGTCCGTGATGACAAGGTGGGGATCGGCCTGCTGCAAACGGGCAAGCCCGTCCAGCCCATCTTCGGCGAGGTGCAGGTCAAAGCCTTCGGGAGCCAAGGCCGCCGCGACGAGGCCGCGCATCGTGGGGCTGTCGTCGATGGCAAGGATGCGGATGGTCATGCGCCACCCCCCGCCATGAGGTGCCATGGCTGATCCGGATCGAGGCCGAGTTGGCGGCAGGTGGCGCGGAAGCGCGGCGACGGCCGGTCGATCGTCAGGGTCAGACCGTCGGCCTGCCACTGCCGCCCAGCGGCGACGACCACCTCGAGCGCGAGGGCGCCGATCACCTGAACCCCGGCAGCATCGAGGGCAAGCGGCTGTCCGCGATGGTGAAGCAGCGCTTGCAGCAGCGCGGGGGCGGCGGAACTGTCCAGTCGGTCGGGTAACGGAAACGGATCGGTCATGAGGGCCCCGTCTGAAGTGTCACCGGACGGACCGTCCGTTCGGTGCGGCCAAGCCCCAGACTTGCGACTCGGCCCGTCCTGATATGGCAGCCCCGAGTTAATGTTCGGTTTCCAGCATCAGCCCCGCCGCGCGGGATTTGCGCCGCGGATGGCCCTGTCGTCCCGGCCCGACCTTTGTGTGGCAGCCCCGCGCCGGAACAAACCTTTCCTTAATCCGTGCATGCGACTCTGGGCAGGCGAAACATCAGAGGCGCCGATGCCCAACCCCACGAACCCGAGCCACCGGAAACGCCAGACGGTCGTCCTTGCCGACCCGCGCGGCACGCGCCGGGACCGGATGGCCAGCCGGTGCGGGACCCATCTGGTCGTTCAGGCCGCTTCCTTGACCGAGGTCTATCCCCTGGCCGAAGAACTGGCGCCCGACATCCTTGCCGTCGCCGCCGATTTCCTTGCGGAACCGGGATTCGAGACGGTGATCCGGCTGGCCGATATGCTCGGCAGCCGCCTTGTCGTCTATCATGCCGAAGGCGAGCCCGTCCTGAAAAGCCCGCATCGCCGACGGGTCGACCAGATCGCGCTGCATCCGCAGGACGGGGTGGAGACGCTGGTCGCCCGGCTGACCGAACCGCAGCTGCATCTGGACAAGAGTGCCGCGCAATACTTGCTGCCAGAGCTGATTCTGATCGGGGCGTCGACCGGTGGCATCGCGTCGGTCGAGGCGGTCCTGGCGGCCTTTCCGTCCGATTGCCCGCCGACCATGGTCGTGCAGCACATCCGTGACGGATTCGTGGCGGGTTTGGTGCAGCGTCTGAACCGGAGGTGCCTGCCGCGGGTCGTCGAGGCACGCGATGGCATGCCGCTTGCCCGCGGCACGGTCTATTTCGCGGCGGAGTCCCACAGGCATCTGACCGTCGCACCGGGGACATCGCCCTGCTGCGCGCTGGTCCCCGGGCCGGAACGGCATGGCCATCGCCCGGCGGTGGACCCTTTGTTCGAATCGGCAGTGCCGATGGGGCCGAAGGTTGCCGCCGCGCTGTTGACCGGGATGGGGCGGGACGGTGCGGAAGGGCTTGGCGCGCTGCGCAGGGCTGGGGCCTTTACGATATCGCAGGATCGCGAGTCGAGCGCGGTCTGGGGCATGCCGCGCGCCGCGATCGAGATCGGCGCGGCGAGCGTCGTCTTGCCCTGTGACGGCATCGGTCCTGCCCTGCTGGACAGGCGTCAGTCGGGCCGGGCCTTGGCCAGCGGGGTACGCAGCGATGTCGATTGACGCCCCCCATACGCTGCATGTCATCCAAGGCGACCACCAGGTGTCGGACCGACCGGATACCGTGCTGACGACCGTGCTCGGGTCCTGCATCGCGGCCTGCCTGCACGATCCGGGGCGGCGGATCGGCGGGATGAACCATTTCCTGCTGCCTGACACGATCGGACCGCGCGACATCCGCCATGCATCGGCTGCGATGGAGCAGTTGGTCAACGCCCTGATCAAGCGCGGGGCCGCACGGGACAGGCTGGAGGCCAAGCTGTTTGGCGGCGGACATCTGCTTGCCGGCCTGCCCGACATCGGCAGCCGGAATGCCGAAGCCGCCGTCGCCTTTCTGCAAGGTGAGGGCATTCCGCTGCGGGCGCACAGCCTTGGCGGACCGAAGGCGCGGCGAATCCGGTTCTGGCCCGCAACCGGACGCGTCCAGCAGATGATGCTGGATGACAGGTCGGCCACCCCGGCCGCCGGACCCGAACGAACCCCGGCCATCGGGTCCATCGAACTGTTCATTCCCGGCAGCCTGCTGCCATAAACGGAGAGAGACGGATGAATTTCTTCGCAACGCGATCCCTTTCGACCAAGATCACGGCGATCTTTGGTGTCGCCATGCTGGTCCTGACGGCAACGATCACCACGGTCGCCCTGATGGAAAAGAGCCGGACCCATCATGACGGCGTGGCCCGTCAACTGAACAGCGCGCTGGAGATCCTGATCGAGGAGGCCGACACGAGCATCGGCGGAGGGCTAGAGAAGAGTTCGGAGGTGATCGTCCTGCGCGGCGATCAGTCTATCCAGATCACGCCCGAAGCCATCGACCAGTTGTCGCGCGTCACCGGCGTGAAGTTGACCTATCTTGAATGGGATGCGGCGCAGAACGGGTTCCGTAGGGCAATGACAACCCTGCTGAAGGCCGATGGAACGCGGGCGATCAACACCGTCATGGGTCCGGAAAGCGTGGCCTTTGGCCCGCTGAAGGCGGGGCAGGGCTTCCGCGGCGAGATCGAATTGTTCGGCAGGACCTTCCTGTCGCAATACATCCCTGTCGTCAACGGTAGCGGTGCGGTGGTCGGGGCGCTGTTCGCCGGTGCCCCGATGACAGAGTTGCAAGACGCCCTAAGGGATTTCGCGAAGGGTCTGATCGTCACGGTCGCGGTGGTGCTGACGGCGATGGCCGTTGGGGTGCTGGTCTTTGTGCGGCGCCAGATGGGGCCGGTGCGCGACCTTGTCGAGGTCATCTCGCGCATGGCGCGCAAGGATTATGATGTCGTCATCAAGCCCGCCCGCAGTTCTGACGAGATCGGCCAACTGACCGAGGCCTGCGGTCACCTGCGCGACGAGTTGATCGAGGCGGCGCGCCTGACCGCGCTGGCTTCGGCGCAGGAGGAGGAACGGTCGCGGACCCGGGCAGAGCTGGACCGCGTGGTGTCGGACCTGCGGTCCGGGCTGTCGCGCCTGGCCGAGGGGGATCTGGTCACGCAGATCGAAAGCCCGCACGGCAATCCCTTCCCGCCCGAATACGAACCCTTGCGCGAAAGCTTTAATCGGGTGCTGGAACAGATCAGCACGCTGCTCAATCAGGTGAATGACATCGCGCGCGCCTTGCGGGATGACTCGGTCGACATCGCCTCGGCAAGCCGCGAATTGTCGAGCCGGGCCGAAACACAGGCGGCCACGCTGGAGCAATCGGCTGCGGCCCTGACGGAATTGACGCAATCCGTGGCCTCGACCGCGGATCGGGCGTCCAAGGCGCAGGAGGCCAGTTCCGGCAACCGCAGCAGCGCAGAGCGCGGGGCAGAGATCGTGCAGAAGGCCATCGCCGCGATGAAGGGGATCGAGAAGGGGTCGGATCAGATCACCCGCATCATCGACGTGATCGAAGACATCGCCTTCCAGACCAACCTGCTGGCCCTGAATGCCGGGGTCGAGGCGGCGCGGGCCGGTGACGCCGGGCGGGGGTTCGCGGTTGTCGCGTCGGAAGTGCGGCTGCTGGCGCAGCGGGCATCGGAATCGGCGCGCGAGATCAAGGGCCTGATTTCGGACAGCACGCAGCAGGTGGAACAGGGATCCAGCCTCGTCCGGCAGAGTGGGGAGAGTCTGGCGGAAATCCTGGGTCGCGCGAACGAGGCCGCGAGCATCGTTTCAGACATCGCGATGGCGGCGGCCGAACAGGCGCGCGGACTGGCCGAGGTGAATTCGGGTGTGAACCAGCTGGACACGGTCACGCAGCAAAACAGTGCCGCCGCCGAGGAAACCTCTGCTGCGGCGGCGACCCTGCATTCCCGGTCCGAGGAATTGCTGGTCGCGCTGTCAGGGTTCCGCATCGGACAGGACCGCGGCGGCGTCACGGGGCGCGTGACGGAACGTGTGACGGGTCAGCGTGCCGCGCCGCAACAGACCCGCCCCACGGTCGAGGCGAATGTCGTGGATTGGGCCCCGGCCGCCGCCATGGCCGCAAACAGCCCCCGCGCGAACCGCCCGCGCCACAATCCGGCCTGGGCGGAGTTCTGATGCGCTCGCTGTGAAGGTCTTGGTGGCGGGGGCGTCGGTCGATGGCAGAGCCGGGATCGATGCGGTGCCGGACAGACATGCTGCCCGCATCGGCGCTGAAGCGCCCGTCGCAGCAGCGGCCGCGCGGGCCGGTGCGATCTGCCTGAAGGGTGGCGCTGTGGCCAAGCACGTTCCGGCCGCCTGATCGCCACAGACCAACCGCCATGGCCCTGCCTATGAAGCAGGGCCATGGCCCGACCCGGCCGCAGTTCAGCCGTTTCCGGCAGGGCGGGCGGTGGAAAGCCCGCTGACCTTGGCGGCGCGACCGCCCCGATCTGCGAGGATGCGGGAAAGGCCGTCCTGAGTGAACGGCTTGGACCCTGCCCCTTGCGCATGGGATGACCCGGCGGTGGCCGGTCCGTCCTGCGAGCGGTCGATCGGGGACGCGATTGTCACCGAAGTCCAGCAGGCCGTTACCGGCGCTGTGATGCAGTTGGGATGGTCCGGCGGTGGGTGGGCTGTCGTGCGAGCGGTTGATCGGGGATGCCATTGTCACCGAAGTCTAGCAGGCCGTTTCCGGCGCTGTGATGCAGTTGGGATGGCCCGGCGGTGGGCGGGCTGTCCTGCGAGCGGTCGATGGGGGACGCGATTGTCACCGAAGTTCAGCAGGCCGTCCCCGGCGCGGTCATGCAGTTGGGATGGTCCGGCGGTGGCCGGTCCGTCCTGCGAGCGGTCGACCGGGGACGCGATTGTCACCGAAGTCCAGCAGGCCGTTCCCGGCGCGGTCATGCAGTTGGGATGGCCCGGCGGTGGGCGGGCTGTCCTGCGAGCGGTCGATGGGGGACGCGATTGTCAC
>JBDKFE010000169.1:0-20124 GCA_039798885.1 Pseudomonadota bacterium
CTCGGCCCCGCCGGAATGGTAATTCGGGTGGATGAACACGATCCGCATGACGACCCCCTGCCTTTGTGTAAGGCCAGGTTGACAGTCTTTCGCCCACAGACCTTGACGTAGGTCAATCCAGGCCAACAATCATGGGCACAGGCGCGCGACAAGACGTGCCCGACCACAGGGATTGGCGGAAATGTTCGGCACGGCCCCAAGGACCACGCACAGGGAACAGGACTATTCGCCGTCCTTGTTCAAAAGCCCGTATTTTCGCAGCTTTACATAAAGCGACTGCCGCGACAGGCTGAGCATTTCGGCCGCCGCGACACGGTTGTTCCGCGTCAACTCCAGCGCCGTTTCGATGCACATCTTCTCGATCACATCGGTGGTCTCGGCCACGATGTCCTTCAACGTGCTGGACCCCACAAGCTCCATCACGTTGCGCACCCCGTCATCGGGCTGACCAAAGGCCGGACGGCGCAGCGTATCGGCCCGGCTCGCATCCCGCACGACAAGGGCGAGGATGGGATTGGGCCGGTCGTTCAACCATGTCGCGGAAATCTCAACCGCGATCTGCCCCATGAAATCCGTGGTCAACCGCGTTGCATAAAGCCGCAACTGACCCGTGCGCTTGACGTTGTCCAGCAGCACCCGCAGGTCCACCGCCCCGCGCGCCAAGAAATCGGTCAGCGACCGCCCCCGCACCGCCGCGATATTCGCCGTGTCCGTCAGGTTCAAGAAGGCCTCGTTCGCGGCGCGGATGTTGCCATCCCCATCGGTAAAGACGATCCCGTCCACCCCTTCGTGGTACAGCCGCGCGATGTTGTCGGCCAATTCGTCCGAAGCGGCCTGCCCGCCTTCCGACGTGTCCAACTGGCACAGCAGCACCCGTTCGCCCGCCGCACGAAAGACCGTCGGCGTGATGAACACCCGCTTCTGCGACCGCCGCGCGATCAGTTCAATCGGACCCGAGCTTTCGGTCACCGCCAGATTGGCAAGGCTTTCAAGGAATTCCCCCCGACGCCGCCCTTCGAATTCCTGCGCGATGGCGGCACCGACCAGCTCGCTTCTCTGGCCGCCCAGCAACTGCGCCGCCGCCGGGTTGATGTCGGAAATCCGCCCCGTGGACATGGACACCATGATCACCGGATCACGCGCCACTTCCATCAGCACACGATAGCGCGTGTCCAATTCGCGCTGCGTCTCGTAATCCCGCTCCAGCGCCAACTGCGCCTGCACCAGTTGCTGCTGCACCTCGGCGATAGGCCGCAGGTCGCGCCCCAGCATCAGGATCGAGTCATCCGCCCCGATCCGGTGCATGGAATAGCGCACCGGAAACTCCCAGTTGGTCTGGTCGGCGTGGTTCAATTCCACCGCCGTCTCGCCATGCCGCGCGCCATGCATCTCGTTGATGCGGGCTTCCACCTTGCGAAGGCTCTCTTCGGTCAGGATGTCCTTCAGATGCGCGCCTTCCCAGTCGGTCAACTGGCCAAAGCTGCGGTGATGCGGATTGACCAGCACCGAAATGACCCGCCGCGACGGTGCCACCAACAAGGCCACATCAGACGCCGTGGCGAGGATCTCGCCCAGCAGGTCCGGGGCGATCAGCGGCAGCTTGCCACCATTCAAAAGATGTCGTCCGTCGGTCGTCACACCTTATCCGATCCGATGACGCGGGCTCCTGCCCGGCCTGGCTGCACCTCGGTCACGTCAGCTCGGACTCAGATGAACACCCGACCGATACGCCCATCATCTTGAGCGCGCGCGTAATGTCGTTCGTCACCATGTCCGCACCAATTGACCGCCTTACGTCCTCGTCCGCATCAAGAATGGCACCGCCGACAGCCACCTTCAATGCACCTTTGCTAGACTCTTTAAGGGTTTTCACAAGTTTGCGACAAGTTTCAAGCCTGTCCTTACTGGCAACGGAAACAAGAGCGCCATCGAATGTGCGCTCTGCAACAAAATCCGCGATTTCGGCCGGCGTCGGAGAGATCTTCATCGCCACCGACACCCCCATCCGGCGCAACTGTCCGGCCAGAACCATCGCCCCCAGCGTATGCTGTTCGCCCTGCGGCAGCACCAGCAGGACCATCCCCCCGTCCACCCCGCCCTGACGATCGGCCGCCCAAGCGGACCCGATCTCGCGCAGGATCGCCTGCAACCGTGCCACGCCCATCGTGACGCCCGCAAAGCTCAGGCAATCGGCCTCCCATGCCGCGCCCAGTCGGCGGGCCACTTCGGGAATGTAGAGGTCCGCCACCGCCGCCGCCGACACACGCGCGCGGCGCAATTCGGGCTTGAGCATCTCAAAGGCTTCGGGATCGGCCGTACAGACGGCTGCCAGCAACCGTTCCACCAGCGGCTCGCGCAGCCCGGCCTCTTCGGCAATGTCCCGCTGCACCAGTCGCGCCACGACTTCGGCGGCGAACTGGGTGACCCCGCTCACCCCGCCCTCCGGCCGAGGCATCGTCCCGAGTGGCATTTCATGCTGCATGTTCGGCTCCACGGCCCGCCAGGCACGAGGCGGCGTATAACGCGCGCGCACCCGCAGACGGCCTTAAAGTTACTGTCTGCCTTTGGTTGTAGATTGTCAAAGCAAATTGACACCCCGGCGGAAAAGAAAAAATTTAACCTTACAAAAACCTTTATGGTACAAGCATTTTTTGCTATTTTTCCTTTATTTCACACGGGCAAAGCCCCCTGATCGATACCAAAAGCATACGACAGTTAAGTGTAAGTTTCAGTTGACACTCCCCGCCCCGACGCTAACCTTCCCAAGCGAGGAGACGAAAGGAGGGCGTCGAACGATGCACCCGAATCCGAGCACGGCCCCGCGAAAGCGGCTCTACACGGACGAGGAACGCGCACGCCGCGACTCTACGCGCTGGACCCTGGTCCAGGGCCTCTTGGCGCCTGCCCAATTCGTGGCTTTCGCTGTGTCGCTGATCCTTGTCCTGCGCTTCCTCATGTCAGGCGACGGCTACACCGCCGCGACCGTGTCCATCATCGTCAAGACGGGCTTTCTCTATGTCATCATGGTGACCGGCGCGATCTGGGAAAAAGTCGTTTTCGGCCAATACCTTTTCGCCCCCGCCTTCTTCTGGGAAGACGTCTTCTCCTTCGCCGTCATCGCCCTTCACACCGCCTATCTCTGGGCGCTGTGGACCGGGGCGCTGACCCCCACGGAACTGATGTTCCTCGCGCTTGCCGCCTATGCCACCTACGTCATCAACGCGGGCCAATTCCTTTGGAAACTCCGCATGGCACGGCTGGATGCCGAAGCGGAAGCCATCGAAGAAAACCGCACCATGGCCGAGGTGGTAGCATGAGCCTCGACCTTCCCAGCACCGGCTGCCGGTCCACCCCCGTCCTCAAAGAACGCGGCCAGCGCGAGGTGTTCTGCGGCCTGACGGGAATCATCTGGCTGCACCGCAAGATGCAGGATGCCTTCTTCCTTGTGGTCGGCTCCCGCACCTGCGCGCATCTTCTGCAAGCCGCAGCTGGCGTCATGATCTTTGCCGAACCGCGCTTCGGCACCGCGATTCTCGAAGAGAAAGACCTTGCCGGTCTGGCCGACGCCAATGCGGAACTTGACCGCGAAGTCGCCCGCCTCCTTGCCCGCCGCCCGGACATCAAGCAGCTCTTCCTCGTCGGCTCCTGCCCGTCCGAGGTCATCAAGCTTGATCTCGCCCGCGCGGCCGAACGCCTGTCGGGCGTGCATGCGCCCCATGTCCGGGTCTATAACTACTCCGGTTCCGGCATCGAGACGACCTTCACCCAAGGCGAAGACGCCTGCCTTGCCGCCATGGTCCCGACGCTTCCCGCCAGCACGGCGCGCGAACTGCTGATCGTCGGCGCGATGCCCGATGTGGTAGAGGATCAGTGCCTCGGCCTGCTGACCGCCATGGGCATCGGCCCCGTCCGCATGCTGCCCGCCCGCCGCGCGGGCGATCTGCCTGCCGTGGGCGCGCACACCGTCTTTGCCCTCGTCCAACCCTTCCTTGGCGACACCCACGCGGCGCTGACCCGCCGCGGCGCGCGCCACTTGCCCGCCCCCTTCCCCTTCGGCGAAGAAGGCACGACCGCATGGCTGCGCGCCATCGCCACCGAATTCGGCGTCAGCCGCGAGGTGTTCGAACAGGTCACCGCCGCCCCCCGCGCCCGCGCCCAAAAGGCCATCGCCACCCAATCGGCAGAACTGCGCGGCAAGTCGGTCTTCTTCTTCCCCGACAGCCAGCTTGAAATCCCGCTCGCCCGCTTCCTGACCCGCGAATGCGGCATGACGGCGGTGGAAGTCGGCACCCCCTACCTGCACGAAGGCCTTGTCGGCCCCGACCTTGACCTGCTGCCGCAAGGCCCCGTCATCTCCGAAGGGCAGGACGTGGAAAAGCAACTCGACCGCCAGCGCGCCGCCGCCCCCGACCTGACGGTCTGCGGCCTCGGCCTCGCCAACCCGCTCGAGGCGCAGGGCCACACCACCAAATGGGCCATCGAACTGGTCTTCACGCCGGTCCATTTCTACGAACAGGCAGGCGACCTCGCCGGTCTCTTCTCGCGCCCCCTGCGCCGCAAGGCCCTTTTGCGGAAGGAGGCGGCGGAATGAAGCTGACGCTCTGGACCTATGAAGGCCCGCCCCATGTCGGCGCGATGCGCGTGGCGACGGGGATGAAGGGGCTGCACTACGTCCTGCACGCCCCGCAGGGCGACACCTATGCGGACCTGCTGTTCACCATGATCGAACGCAGGAACCACCGCCCCCCGGTCACCTTCACCACCTTCCAAGCCCGCGACCTTGGCGGCGATACGGCGAACCTGTTCAAGGACTCCGCCCGCGACGCCTATGCCCGCTTTCAGCCGCAGGCGATGATCGTCGGCGCCTCTTGCACCGCCGAACTGATCCAAGACGACCCCGGCGGTCTGGCCGAAGCCCTCGGCCTGCCGATCCCAGTGATCCCGCTGGACCTGCCCTCCTACCAGCGCAAGGAAAACTTCGGCGCGGACGAGACCTTCTTCCAGATCGTCAAGGCATTGGCCAAACCGATGCCCCGCACCGAAGCCATCACCTGCAACATCCTCGGCGCAACCGCCCTCGGCTTCCGCCACCGCGACGACGTGGCCGAGGTGACGAAGCTTCTGTCCCTCATGGGCATCGCCGTCAACGTGGCCGCCCCGATGGGTGCCACCCCCGAAGACATCGCCCGCATGGGTCAGGCGCATTTCAACGTGCTGCTTTACCCCGAAACGGGCGAAACCGCCGCCCGCCACCTCGAACGCGCCTGCGGCCAGCCCTATACCAAGATCATCCCCATCGGCGTCGGCGCGACCCGCGATTTTCTGCATGAAGTCAGCGGGATAACGGGCCTTTCTGCGAAAGTGGATGAATCTGGCCTGCGCCTGCCATGGTGGTCAGCCTCGGTCGACAGCACCTATCTGACGGGCAAGCGCGTCTACATCTTTGGCGATGCCACCCATGTCATGGCCGCCGCCCGCATCGCCGCCACCGAAATCGGCTTCGACGTCGTGGGCATGGGCTGCTTCAACCGCGAATTCGCAAGGCCCCTGCGCGCCGCTGCAAAAGCCTATGGCGTGGACCCCCTCATCACCGACGACTATCTGGAGGTAGAGGCAGAAATCGCCCGCCTGCAACCCGAACTCATCCTCGGCACGCAGATGGAACGCCATATCGGCAAGCGCCTGGGCATCCCCTGCGCCGTCATCTCCTCGCCCGTCCATGTGCAGGACTTCCCCGCCCGCTACAGCCCCCAGATGGGCTTCGAAGGCGCGAATGTGATCTTCGATACTTGGATCCACCCGCTGGTCATGGGGCTGGAGGAGCACTTGCTGACCATGTTCCGCGAGGATTTCGAATTCCACGACGACGCAGGTGCCAGCCATCACGGCGGCAAGGCCACCGCGCGGGTGGACGCCGAGGAAGCGGGGGTTTTGCACCCCCGCACCCCCGCAGGATATTTAGAGACGGAAAATGAACAGGCGGCGGTGCCCGTCGTCACCCCGTCGGGCGAGGTGATTTGGCTGCCCGATGCCGAACGCGAATTGAAGAAGATCCCCTTCTTCGTGCGCGGCAAGGCCAAGCGCAACACCGAGAAATACGCCGCCGACCGGGGCGTCCATCAGATCAGTGTCGACACCCTTTACGAAGCCAAGGCCCATTATGCGCGATGATCGCCACACCCTGACGGACGCGACCACCGCGCCCCGCCGGGGCGATGGCACCTATCGTTTCGTGATCGTCACGCTGGACGCCCATGCCGCAGGCCCCGCCGCGCGCGTGGCCCCCATGCTCGCCAAGGACTTCCCGGGGATCGAGGTGTCGATCCACGCCGCCGCCGAATGGGCCGAGAACCCCGCCGCGCTGGCCCGCGCGAAGGCCGCTATCCGCGCCGCCGACATCGTGGTCGCGAACCTTCTGTTCATCGAAGAGCACATCACCGCCATCATCGACGACCTGCGCGCGGTGCGCGACGGGCTGGACGCCTTTGTCGGCGTCATCGCCGATCCGCAGATCGTCAAGATGACCAAGATGGGCGATCTTGACATGGCAAAGCCCGCCTCGGCCGCCATGCAATTGCTGAAGAAGCTGCGCGGTTCTGGCGCGCCTTCCGGATCGTCGGGCGAAAAGCAGATGAAGATGCTGCGCCGCCTGCCCAAGATCCTGCGCTTCCTGCCGGGCAAGGCGCAGGACCTGCGCGCATGGTTTTTGTCCATGCAATACTGGCTTGGCGGGTCGGACGACAACATCGAACAGATGATCCGCTACCTCGTCTCGCGTTACTCGGCCAACCGCGATTGGAAAGCGGTTTCGGCCAAACCCCCGGTCGACTATCCGGATGTCGGGCTGTACCACCCCGACCTTCCCGCGCGCATCACCACGAACCCGGCGGACCTCCCCCGCCCGGTGGGAGCGGTCTCGACCGTGGGGCTTCTCATGCTGCGGTCCTACATCCTCGCCTCGGACACCGCGCATTATGACGCCGTCATCCGCGCCTTCGAGGCCAAGGGGATCGCCGTCCTGCCCGCCTTTGCAGGGGGTCTCGATGGTCGCCCCGCGATCGACGCCTTCTTCAAGGGCCGCTGCGACGCGATGGTGTCGCTGACTGGCTTCTCCCTCGTCGGTGGCCCCGCCTATAACGACAGCCCCGCCGCCGTCGCCGCGCTGGAGGACCTGGACGTCCCCTACATCGCCGCCCACCCGCTGGAATTCCAGACGCTGGGCCAATGGGGTGCTTCGGGCGGCGGGCTTGGCCCGGTTGAAACCACCATGCTCATCGCGCTGCCGGAAATCGACGGCGCGACCAATCCCACCGTCTTTGCCGGTCGCCATGACCTGAACGGCTGCGCGGGCTGTTTCAAGAACTGCCGCGCCGCCAGCGAGGAGGCCATCACCACCCGCGCCATGGCCCCCTGCTACGAACGCATCGACGCACTGGCCGAAAAAACCGCCCGCCTCGCCGCCCTGCGCCGCTCGCATGTGGCCCAGCGCAAGGTGGCCGTTGTCCTCTACGGCTTCCCGCCGAACGCGGGCGCGGCAGGCACGGCCGCCTATCTTGGCGTGTTCGAAAGCCTGTTCAACACGCTGCACGCCATGGCCGCCGAAGGCTATGACCTGACGCCCCCCGCCACGCTGGACGACCTGCGCGAGGCCGTGATGGGCGGCACGTCCCGCCTTTATGGCCAGCCCGCCAATGTCCACACCATCATCCCCGCCGCCGAAATCGTCGCCAAGACGCGTTGGCTGTCGGATGTCGAACGCGTCTGGGGCCCCGCCCCCGGCCGCCTGCAGACCGATGGGCGCGGCGTCATGGTCCTTGGCGCGCAATTCGGCAATGTCTTCGTCGGCCTCCAGCCCGTCTTCGGCTATGAGGGCGACCCGATGCGCCTGCTCTTCGAAAAGGGCTTCGCGCCGACCCATGCGATGATGACCTTCTACCGCTGGCTGCGCGATGATTTCGGGGCCGATGTCCTGCTGCATTTCGGCATGCATGGCGCGCTGGAATTCCTGCCGGGCAAGCAGGCGGGCGTGTCTGAAACCTGCTGGCCCGACCGCCTGATCGGCAATATGCCCAATGTCTATCTCTACGCCTCTAACAACCCGTCCGAGGCGACACTGGCCAAGCGCCGTTCCAACGCCGTCACGATCACGCATCTGACCCCGCCCTTGGCGCAATCCGGCCTTTACAAGGGGCTGCAGGACCTCAAGGACTCGCTCTCGCGCTGGCGCGCCGCCGCCGAGGACGCGCCCGACCGCGCAGATCTTTGGGCGCTGATTGTGGAACAGGCCCGCGCCGTGGACCTCGACCCGACCGATCCGAGCCGGCTCTGGGTGAAACTGCTGGAAACCGAAGGCGCGCTGATCCCCGATGGCCTGCACGTCCTAGGCCGCCCGATGGGCCCGCAGGAACGCCGCGACTATATCGACCTGATCGGCGCAACCGGGGCCGAGGCTGCGGCGCTGGACGCCAAGCTTCAGGCCCAGACCGAAATCCCCGGCATCCTCCGCGCCTTGGGCGGGCATTTCACCAGCCCCGTTCCGGGCGGCGACCTGATCCGCTCCACCGACATCCTGCCCACGGGGCGCAACATCCACGCCTTCGACCCGTTCCGCATGCCCACCGCCTTCGCGCTGAAGGATGGGATGCAGCAGGCCCAGCGCCTGCTCGACACCCACCCCACCCTGCCGCGCACCGTGGCACTGGTCCTTTGGGGATCGGACAACATCAAATCCGACGGCGGCCCGCTGTCCCAAGCGCTTGCCCTGATGGGCGCGCGCCCCCGCTTTGACCATTACGGCCGCCTCTGCGGCGCGGACCTGATCCCGCTCGCCGAACTCGGCCGCCCGAGGATCGATGTGGTGATGACGCTGTCGGGCATCTTCCGCGATCTCTTGCCCTTGCAGACCCGGATGTTGGCCGAAGCCGCCTACAAGGCCGCCGTGGCCGAAGAACCGCTGTCCCAAAACTTCATCCGCGCCCATGCCTTGGCCTATTCCGACGAGATGGGCGTGGACATGGAAACCGCCTCCCTTCGCGTCTTTTCCAATGCCGAAGGGGCCTATGGGTCCAACGTCAACATCCTCGTCGGGTCCTCTGCCTTCGGCGAGGAAGACGAACTCGCCGACGCCTATGAAAACCGCAAGTCCTTTGCCTATGGCCGCAATGGCAAGCCCGTGCAGAACGCGGCGCTGCTGCAAAAGACGCTGAAAGACGTGGACCTCGCCTATCAGAACCTTGAATCGGTCGAACTGGGCGTCACCACGGTGGACCAGTATTTCGACACGCTGGGCGGGATCGCCCGCGCGGTGAAACGCGCACGCGGCGGGCAGGAAACCCCGGTCTATATCGGCGACCAGACGCGCGGTGGCGGCACCGTCCGCACGCTCAAGGATCAGATCGCGCTGGAAACCCGGTCGCGCAGCCTGAACCCCAAATATTTCGAGGGCCTCCTGCGCCACGGCGCCGAAGGCGTCCGCCAGATCGAGGCGCAGGTGTCCAACACCTTCGGCTGGTCCGCCACCACCGCTCAGGTGGACCCGTGGGTCTATCAGCGCCTGTCCGAAACCTTTGTGCTGGACGAGGCGATGCGCCGCCGTCTGGCCGCGCTGAACCCCGAAGCCTCGTCCCGCATGGCCCAACGCCTGCTGGAAGCTTCGGACCGCAACTACTGGCAACCCGATGCCGAAACGCTCGCCGCCCTGCAACGCGCGGCGGACGAGCTTGAGGATCGACTGGAAGGGATCGCGGCGGAATGACCGAAGCGCGCGCCCGGACCAACCGACACAGCGGGGGCCAGCCCCCGCACCCCCGGGGTATTTCCCCCGAGATGAAGGAGCAGCTTGCATGAGCCCCAGAGACGAAATCCCCCTGCTGAAAGGGCTTGATGGCGAAGGCTCGGTGCAGGTGCATCAGGACGCCTCGATGAAGATCGAGGGGGCAAAGGTCTTTTCCGTCTATGGCAAAGGCGGAATTGGCAAGTCGACGACCTCCTCCAACCTCTCTGCCGCCTTCTCGGTGATGGGCAAGCGCGTGCTGCAGATCGGCTGCGATCCAAAGCATGACAGCACCTTCACCCTGACGGGCCGCTTGCAGCCCACGGTCATCGACATCCTCAAGGACGTCGATTTCCATGCCGAGGAACTGCGCCCCGAGGATTACGTCGCCACCGGCTGGAACGGCGTGAAATGCGTCGAGGCGGGCGGTCCCCCGGCAGGCACTGGCTGTGGCGGCTATGTCGTGGGCCAGACGGTGAAACTGCTGAAGCAGCACCACCTTCTGGAAGACACCGACGTCGTGATCTTCGACGTGCTGGGCGACGTGGTCTGCGGCGGCTTTGCAGCGCCGCTTCAACATGCCGACCGCGCCGTGATCGTCACCGCCAACGACTTTGACAGCATCTACGCGATGAACCGCATCATCGCCGCCGTTCAGGCCAAGTCGGGCAATTACAAGGTCCAGCTTGCCGGCTGCGTCGCCAACCGCTCGCGCGCCACAGACGAGGTGGATCGCTATTGCGAACGTGTGGGCTTCAACCGCCTTGCCCATATGCCCGACATCGACGCCATCCGCCGTTCGCGCCTGAAAAAGAAGACGCTGTTCGAGATGGATGACGAGGACGACATCATCACCGCCCGCGCCGAATACCTGCGCTTGGCCGACACGCTGTGGCGGTCGGTGAACGGCCCCGGATCGACCCCCGACCCGCTGCCCGACCGCGACATTTTCGAACTTCTGGGATTTGACTGAGAATGCAGGACTACTCCGCCACGCTCTCTCGCGTCGAAGACTACTTCGACCGCAGCGCCACCAAGGTGTGGGAGCGCCTGACCTCTGATGCGCCCGTCAGCCGCATCCGCCAGACCGTGCGCGAAGGCCGCGACCGGATGCGCGCGATCATGCTGTCGCGCCTGCCCGCCGACCTTCGGGGCTGCCGGGTGCTGGATGCGGGCTGCGGCACGGGTCTGATGACGGCGGAACTGGCGGCACGCGGGGCCGATGTGGTGGCGGTGGACATCTCGCCCCAGCTTATCGCCATTGCCGAGGCGCGGCTGACCGACGACCTGCGCCCCCGCGTCACCTTCGCCTCCGGCGACATGACCAGCGCGGAACATGGCCGCTTTGACTTCGTCATGGCGATGGACAGCCTGATCTATTACCGCACCCCCGACATCGCTGCGGCCCTGCGAAAACTGGCCGACCGCACCTCTGGGCACATCACCTTTACCGTGGCCCCCCGGACACCGTTCCTGATGACCTTCTTCACCATCGGCAAGGCTTTCCCCCGCGCCGACCGTTCGCCCACCATGATCCCGCAGGACTGGCGCGCCATCTCGCACCACACGGGCGGTGGCGTCACCCGGGTCGAACGCGTCAGCAGGGGCTTCTATATCTCCGAATGCCTGGAGTTCCGGCCATGATCATCCGGAAAAAGGACCTTCAGCGCTTCTCTGCCGCATGGCTTCCCTTCGCGGATGCCGCCTCGGACAGCCTGCCTCTCGCCCAATTGTTGCGGCTGTCGCTGTTTCAGGTGTCGGTTGGCATGGCGCAGGTGCTGCTGCTGGGCACACTCAACCGCGTGATGATCGTGGAACTGTCGGTCCCCGCGATGATCGTGGCCGCGATGATCGCCATCCCGGTCCTCGTCGCGCCCTTCCGTGCCCTTCTGGGCCACCGCTCCGACACCCACCGCTCGGCGCTCGGCTGGAAGCGGGTGCCCTACCTGTGGTTCGGCTCTCTCTGGCAGATGGGCGGGCTGGCCGTCATGCCCTTTGCCCTGCTGGTCTTGTCTGGCGACCGGACATTCGACGTGCCCTATGCAGGCGAAATCCTCGCTTCCATCGCCTTCCTGATGACGGGCCTTGGGATGCACATGACCCAGACAGCGGGGCTAGCCCTCGCCTCGGACCGCGCGACCGACGAGACACGGCCCCGCGTCGTGGCCCTGCTCTATGTGGCAAACCTCCTTGGCATGGGGATTTCGGCCCTGACCATCGGCTGGCTTTTGCAGAACTTCGACCCGCTCACGCTGGTCAAGGTCGTCCAAGGCTGCGCCCTTGCCACGCTGATCCTCAACCTCATCGCGCTGTGGAAGCAGGAACGCGTCCGCCCCATGACAAAGGCCGAACGCGAAGTCCCCCGCCCGCGCTTCTCGGACGCATGGGCGGATCTGATGTCCGGTGGCACGGCCGGACGGCTTTTGATCGTGGTCGTGCTCGGCACCATCGGCTTCACCATGCAAGACGTCCTGCTGGAACCCTACGGGGGCGAGATCCTCGGTCTCTCCGTCTCGCAGACGACCTTCCTCACGGCGCTTTCGGCACTTGGCGCGCTGTCGGGCTTCATCCTCGCCGCCCGCTGGCTGGCGCGCGGGACCGATCCCTACCGCCTTGCCGCGCGTGGCATCCTTGCGGGCATTGTCGCCTTTTCGGCGGTGATCTTTGCGGCCCCGCTCCATTCCACCGCGGTCTTCTTCGCGGGTGCGGGTCTCATCGGCTTTGGCGGCGGGCTTTTCGCCATCGCCACGCTGACCGTCGCCATGACAATGCCCGTCGGCTCACTTGCGGGGGCGGGCATCGCACTCGGCGCTTGGGGGGCTGCACAGGCCACCGCTCAGGGCCTCTCGATCTTCATGGGGGGAACCATCCGCGACGTGGTGGGCCATCTCGCGACATCCGGCGCCTTCGGATCGGGTCTGTCCGACCCGTCCATGGGCTACTCCTTCGTCTACCACCTCGAAATCGGGCTGCTCTTCGCAACCCTTGCCGCACTCGGCCCCTTGGTCCGTCTGCGGCCGCTTCACGACCTGAACCACGCCACTTCCGGCGATGCGCGCCTGCGCCTTGCCGAATTCCCAACCTGACCCCGGAGGACCACGAACATGGTAGGTGTCAACTTCTTTGGAAACTTCGATCTGGCAAGCCTGTCGATCTGGCTCTTCTGGGGCTTCTTCGCCCTGCTGATCTTCTACCTGCAGACCGAAAACATGCGCGAAGGCTATCCGCTGGAGCTTGAGGACGGCTCGCCCGCCCCGAACCAAGGCCCCTTCCCGGTGCCCAAGCCCAAGACCTTTAAGCTGCCGCACGGCAAGGGCGACGTGACCGTCCCCTCGGCTGCGAACGAGGCAGCGCACCGCCGTACCGACCTTGCGCTTGCCCGCACCGCGGTGTCCGAAGGCTTCCCCCACGCGCCCACCGGCAACCCGCTGGCCGATGGCGTCGGCCCCGCATCCTGGGTGCCGCGGCGGGATGAGCCGGAACTGGACGGCCACGGCCATGCCAAGATCATCCCGATGGGCCACGCCAAGGGCTTCGTCATCTCGGCGGGTCGCGACCCGCGCGGTCTGCCTGTGCAGGGTGCCGATCTGGAAGTCGTGGGCCGCGTTTCCGACATATGGGTCGACGCCCCCGAACAGCTTGTCCGCTATCTGGAGATCGAACTGAACTCCGGCGGCAAGCGGCTGGTGCCGATGACCCTCGCCCGTATCTGGCCGGACCGTGTCCGCGTCCGCGCGCTGGCCTCGGACAGCTTCGCGGGTATCCCGCAGACCAAATCGCTGACCACCGTCACGAAACTCGAGGAAGACAAGATCTCGGGCTACGTCGCCGGCGGCTGGCTCTACGACGCCGACAAACGCAAGTACGGCTACTGATGCAAAGGGGGGCGGCCTGCGCCCGGGCCGCCCCGTCTTACCCCAGCTTACGGAGGGTCTGAACGATGTCAGACCATGATGATTTCGCCTTCGACGTGGCGCCGGGTATTCCCGCCCCACTTCCCAAAGGGGAAGAGGTCCTCTGGCAGGGCCGCCCCGATACCAACGCCCTCGCCCGCGAGGCGTTCAAGATCCGCTGGATCGCCGGCTACATGGGCCTTGTGGTCCTGTGGAAGGCAGGCGCAGGCTTTGCCGATGGCGGCTTGGCCCTTGCCCTGCTGCGCGGCCTTCCCTACGTGGCCTTGGCCTTCGCCGCCGTCGCGGTGGTCTGGCTGCTGGCATGGGCACAGGCCCGCGCGACCATCTATACGATCACCTCTTCCCGCGTCCTGATGAAGATCGGCGCGGCGCTGTCGGTGACCTACAACATCCCCTTCGCGCAGGTGGGCACCGCCCGCCTCGACCTCAAACCCAAGGGGACCGGCACCATCGCGCTGGAAACCATGGGCGACACGCGCTTGGCCTTCCTCGCCCTCTGGCCGCATCTGCGCCCCGGTCGGTTGAAGAAGACCGAACCCGCGCTTCGCTGCATCCCACAGGCCGAGTCGGTGGCAAAGCTCCTCGCCGAAGCCGCCGAAACCCGCCTTGCCATGCCCGTCGTCAGCCGCGTCGACCACGCGCCTGCCGGTGCCGTGGCCGCAGAGTGAGGACCGCATCATGACACAGCGCCTACCCGCCCTGCACAGCCAGAAAAGCGAGATGATCCCGACGGCCCTTGTGCGTGCCATGTTCGCACTGGCTGCCGCCAGCCTCGCCATCACCACGATTGCGGTCGTGACGGACCGCCCGACCGTGGGCCAACCCAAGGCGTCCGAAGTGATCGCCTCCAAGTCGATCATCCTTGAAGGCCAAGACGCCCAAGCCGTCACCATCCGCAACCCGGACGGCACGCTTCTGGCCGACCTGCCGCATGGTGGCTTCATCACCGTCATCCAGAACGCCATGGCGCGCGAGCGTCTGGTCCACCGGATCAATGGCAACCCGCCCCTCAACATCGTCCGCTACGCCAACGGCCGCCTCGTGGCCGAAGACCCGGCCACCGGATGGAGTGCCGAACTCTACGCCTTTGGCGGAGACAACAAAGCCGCGTTTGAACGGCTGCTTGACCAATAAGGGAACAGAAAGATGGGATTTCTTACCAAAGAGAAAGAGCAGGTGCCCTGCACCGTCGAGGTCAGCCACCGCTTCGAAAGCCTGCACGCCCACGTGCGTTTCAACAACGGCGCCGTGGTCCATCCCGGTGACGAGGTCCTCGTCCACGGCGCACCGGTCATGGCCGCCTATGGCGAGGTCATCGTCGAAGACCGCACCGCCACCATCACCCGCGCAAGCTGGCTTGAACGCCAATGGACCCGCCTGACCGGCGATCTGGAATTCATGGAGCTTTGCGAATTTTCCTTCTCCGACGAGGTGACGCTGTGAACGCACATACCCAACCGCAGCACGACACCACCCACGGCGAGCTGCACGCCGAACTGTCCGACGCCTTCGACACGACCGCGATGGCGACCGAGACGACGCTTCTCAACCCGCGCTTCTACACCACGGATTTCGACGAGATGGACCGCATCGACGTCACCCCCGTGCGCGCGGAATGGGACAAGCTTCTGGAACAGATGAAGTCCGACCCCAACCGTGGCCACTTCAAAAAGAACGCCGACTGGGACACGGTCGACTGGCAGGGCATGGACCCCGCGCTGCGCGCCGAATTCATCGACTTCCTCGTGTCGTCCTGCACCGCCGAATTCTCTGGCTGCGTGCTGTACAAAGAGATGAAGCGTCGCGGCACCAATGCCGACATCTGCGAACTTTTCAGCTACATGTCGCGTGACGAGGCCCGCCATGCAGGCTTCATCAACGATGCCCTGCGCGAGGCAGGCGTGGCCGTGAACCTCGGCTTTCTGACCAAGGCCAAGAAGTACACCTACTTCCGCCCGAAGTTCATCTACTATGCCACCTACCTGTCGGAAAAGATCGGCTACGCCCGCTACATCACCATCTACCGCCACCTCGAGGCGCATCCCGAACACCGCTTCCACCCGATCTTCAAATGGTTCCGCGAATGGTGCAACGACGAGTTCAGCCATGGCGAGGCCTTCGCACTTTTGATGCGGACCGACCCCAAGCTGACCCAGTCCTTCGCCAACAAGCTGTGGATCAGGTTCTTCCTGACCGCCGTCTATTCCACCATGTGGGTCCGTGACCATGCGCGGGTGGATTTCCACAACGCGCTCGGCGTCGACATCGACTGGTATGACCAAGAGGTCTATCGCAAGACCTCTGCCATCGCCCGTCAGGTCTTTCCGGTGGAACTCGACATCGACCACCCGCGCTGGATCCCCGGCCTGCGCCGCATGGATCAGGCCATGCGCGACATGGACGCGGCCCAAAAGCGCGGCGGTCTGGGTGGCTGGATCGCCCACAAGACGGCGACCGCCCGCGCGGCGCTGGCCTTCGCGGGTCTCTACCTGATCCCGGTCAAACACCAGACGCCCCCGGCCAATGTCCGGCTGGAGCCGTCCTATTGACCCCTGAACTTGCATATCGCTGCGAAAGCGGCGGTTGCGGCGGCGGGATGGGCGCGTCCCACCGCCCGGCGCGGTCCCCCTCAGAAGGGGGGGGCCGCGCATGAATAACCCATGGATCGCCGCCGTCTCGGCCCTGTTCCTCTGGTGGTTCTCCACCGGGGTCATCCTTTGGCGCGTCAAGCGTGCCGATCAGGAAGGCCGTGACGCGCATCTGTGGTCCGTGATCTTGGGCCTGCCGCTGCTGCTGGGCGGCTTCGTCGCGATGCGGCACACGCTGGCCGATGACAGCGCGACGGGGGCCTTCATCGCCTTCGTCGCGGCACTGTCGATCTGGGGTTGGCTGGAACTGGCCTTCCTGTCGGGCATCGTCGCAGGGCCCAACACCCGCTCCTGCCCGCCCTATGCGCCGCTCTGGGAACGCTTCATCCGCGCGGTCGGCACCATCTTGTGGCACGAACTGGCGCTGATGGGCACACTCGGCATCCTTGCCGTCATCTCGCAAGGCGCGCCCAACCGCTTCACCCTCTGGACCTTCGCCATCCTCTTCTTTGCGCGCATCTCGGCCAAGCTGAACCTGTTCTTCGGCGTCCCGCGCATCCACACCGAATTCCTGCCGCAGCCGCTCGCGCATCTGTCGTCGCATTTCCGCCGCGCGCCGATGAACGCCTTCTTCCCGCTGTCGATCACCGCCCTCTCCTTTGCCAGTGCCTGTTTCCTCGAACGGCTCTGGGCGGCCCAGACCGACGGGCATGTCATCGGCTTCACCCTGCTTTCGGCCCTGACCCTGCTCGCCCTGCTTGAGCATTGGTTCATGGTCGTGCCCCTTCCCGACCAGAAACTCTGGCGCTGGATGCTTCCCGCTCCGCGCCCCGACCACCTGACCAAAGCCACACAAACGGGCATCGCAAGACCCGACCAGCCACTGACAGTGAGGAAGTGATCCCCATGGACTTCGACGCAATCTTCCAGGGCCAGCTCGACGCGCTCAAGGCCGAAGGCAACTACCGTGTCTTCGCCGATCTCGAACGCCGCTGCGGCTCTTTCCCCAAGGCCGCCAACCACAAGGACGGCCAGGTGCGCGACGTCACCGTCTGGTGTTCGAACGACTATCTCGGGATGGGCCAGAACGAAACCGTGGTAAAGGCCATGGTCGAAGCCGTGCAGACCTGCGGCACCGGCGCGGGCGGCACGCGCAACATATCGGGCACCAACCACCACCACCTGCTCTTGGAACGCGAATTGGCCGACCTGCACGGCAAGGAAGCGGCCCTTCTCTTCACCTCTGGCTACGTGTCGAACTGGGCTGCGCTATCGACCCTCGGCGCGCGCATCCCGAACGCCGTGATCCTGTCGGACGAAAAGAACCACGCCTCCATGATCGAAGGCATCCGCCATTCCCGCGCCGACAAGGTGCTGTGGAAGCACAATGACTGGCGCGACCTTGACCGCAAACTGCATGCCGTGGGCGACCGGCCCAAGATCGTGGCCTTCGAATCCGTCTATTCCATGGATGGCGACATCGCGCCCATCCGCGAAATCGTCGAAGTCTGCGAATCCCACGGCGCGCTGTCCTATATCGACGAGGTCCATGCCGTGGGCATGTACGGCCCCCATGGCGGCGGCGTGACCGAAGAATTGGGCCTCGCCCATCGCATCGACCTGATCGAAGGCACGCTGGGCAAGGCCTTCGGCTGCGTCGGCGGCTATATCACCGGCTCCGCCGCATTGTGCGACTTCGTCCGCAGCTTCGCCTCGGGCTTCATCTTCACCACCGCCCTGCCCCCGGCCGTCGCCGCCGCCGCCGCCGCCTCCATCCGCCACCTCAAACAGTCGGACGAGGAACGCCGCGCGCAAAAGGCCAACGTGGCGAAACTCCGCGCCAAACTTGACCGCGCGGGCATTCCCCATATGGCCAATGACAGCCACATCATCCCCGTGATGATCGGCGACCCGGTGAAGTGCCGCATGATCTCCAACATCCTGATGGATGACTGGGCGATCTATGTCCAACCCATCAACTATCCCACCGTGCCCAAGGGCACCGAACGGCTCCGCATCACCCCCGGCCCGCTGCATTCGGATGCCGATATCGACCATCTGGTAACCGCCCTCGCCTCGCTCTGGCAAAGATGCGCCGTGGCCCATGCCGTGGCCTGAGGATTTTTCTTCACGCCCTGTTCACGAAGTCTTGCCAGAACGAAACGCCGAACCAGTTTAATCTCGCCCAAGAAACCGGGAGGATCCCCATGAAGACCAAACTGACTGCCCTTGCCGTCCTGTCCACCCTGCTGGCTGCCCCCGCTTTCGCGGCCGGCGATGCGGAAGCTGGCGCCAAGGTGTTCAACAAGTGCCAGACCTGCCACGTCGTCGCCAATGAGGCGGGCGAAGTGCTGGCCGGCAAAAAGGCCAAGACCGGGCCGAACCTTTACGGGGTGATCGGTCGCGCCGCCGGCACCTATCCGGAATTCAAGTACGGGGAAGGCATCGTGGCTCTGGGCGCCACCGGCTTCACCTGGACCGAAGCCGACATCGCCGTCTACGTGCAGGATCCCACCAAGTTCCTTGACGAAAAGCTGGGCGACTCGAAGATCAAATCCAAGATGATGTTCAAGCTGAAGAACGAAAAGGAAGCCGCCGACGTGGCAGCCTTCCTCGCCACCTTCTCGGCCGCTCCGGCCCAGTGACGAACGCGCCCCTCCGGGGCAGATGACCAAGGCCCGCCTGCGCGTCAGGCGGGCCTTTGCATTTCCGCCCCGCCCGCTGCCCCCTTACACCGACACCGTCGCCCGCAACGTTTCTTGCGACAGCTCCGCCTTCGTCCCCTCCAGCGCCACCGCCCCGCGCTTGAGGACGTAGAACCGATCCGCCAGCCCATAGGCAAAGTCGAAATACTGCTCGACAAGGATGATCGCCATGTCGCCCTTGCCACGCAGATAGGAAATCACCCGCCCGATCTGCTGGATGATGTTGGGCTGGATACCCTCGGTCGGTTCATCCAGCAGCAACACCCGCGGCTTCATGATCATCGCCCGCGCGATGGCCAATTGCTGCTGCTGCCCCCCCGACAGGTCCCCCCCGCGCCGATGGCCCATATCCTTTAGCACTGGGAACAGGTCATAGATCTCATCCGGGATGCGATGCTCCGACTTGGGCAGCAGGGCAAAGGCCGTCTCCATATTCTCTTTCACCGTCAGCAGCGGAAAGATCATCCGCCCCTGCGGCACCACGGCAAGCCCCCGCTGCGCCATGCCCTGCGGCGGGACCTTGGGCACGTCCTCCCCGCCAAGGAACAGCTTGCCCCCCGACCGGGGATGCGTCCCCGCCAGCGCCTTCAGCAGGCTGGTCTTGCCGACCCCGTTCGTCCCCATGACGCAGGTCACCTCACCCGCCTTGGCCTCCATGTCGATCCCGTAAAGGATCTGCGACCCGCCGTAATGCAGCGTCAGCCCTTCGGTTTTCAGCATCACCCGCGCCCCAGATAGACTTCGATCACTTGGCTGTTCTTCGTGACATGATCCAGCGTCCCCTCTGCCAGCACCGCCCCCTCGTGCAGCACGGTCACCTTGCACTCCAGCCGCCGCACGAAATCCATGTCATGCTCCACCACCACAACCGCCCGCGTCTTGGCCATCTCGACCAACAGCCGCGTCGTATGCTCGCGCTCCGCCAGCGTCATCCCCGCCGCCGGTTCATCGACCAACAGCAATCGCGGCTCCTGCGCCAAGAGCATCCCGATCTCCAGCCATTGCTTCTGCCCGTGGGACAACTCGCCCGCCTTGCGCGGCAGATGCTCTGCCAGCCCCACCTCTTCGGCCAAGGCCTGCACGCGGGCGCGGTCCGCCGCCCCCTCGCGCCAGAACAGCACCCGCCACGGCGCGCGATGGGCCTT
>JBDKFE010000170.1:0-13616 GCA_039798885.1 Pseudomonadota bacterium
CCACCTTCACCCGCAAGGACGGCACGCCCTACACGCCGACACCGTCCGACTCCCTCCCTCCCCCGCCTGAGGGAGAGGGTAGGGAAGGGGGTCACGCCTCCCGCAAACTCGCGCCCCCCGCCTGGGCAACCGACAACCCGACCCACCCCATCCTCGGCCCCGGTCCCGGCGCATATCGCTACCAACTTCTTTCCGACCCCGGCGGGCTGACGCAATTCGGGGCCTTCCTCGAAGAACTCCCCCCCGGCTCTCGCTCGGGCCACCGCCATTGGCATGAAAACGAGGACGAGATGGTGATCCTTCTGCAAGGCATCCTCACCCTCGTCGAAGACAGCGAAACCCCCCTCATCTCGGGCGACGTGGCGGCTTGGCCCGCAGGCCACCCCGTGGGCCACCGCCTCGACAACCGCAGCGACCAACCCGCCCGCTACCTCGTCATCGGCACGCGCCGCCATCGCGACCGCGTGCATTACACCGACCACGATCTGATCACGGAAAAGGACGGCCCCGCGCGCCGCTACCTCCACCGCGACGGCACCCCTTACGGAGACGCGAAATGACCGATTTCACCTATGCCGTGGACGCCGACGGCGTCGCCACCATCACTTGGGACGTCAAGGCGAAGTCCATGAACGTCATGTCCACCGCAGGCTTTGAACTGCTGGACAGCCTGATCGACAAGGCGCTGGCCGACACCGCCGTCAAAGGCGTCATCCTCACGTCCGGCAAAAAGGATTTCGCGGGCGGCATGGACCTCAACGTCATCGCCCAGATGCGGGCGGGCGGCGCGCAGGCGATCTTTGACGGCGTCATGCAGATGCACCATGTCCTGCGCAAGATCGAACGCGCGGGCATGGACCCCAAGACGAAAAAAGGGGCCAAGCCCATCGTCGCCGCCCTTCCCGGCACCGCGCTGGGCATCGGCTACGAACTCCCCCTCGCCTGCCACCGCATCCTCGCCGCCGACAATCCCAAGGCCAAGATCGGCCTGCCCGAAATCATGGTCGGCATCTTCCCCGGCGCGGGCGGCACCACCCGCCTTGTCCGCAAACTCGGCGCGATGATGGCCGCGCCCTTCCTGCTGGAAGGCAAACTCTCCGACCCCAAATCCGCCAAATCCGCAGGCCTGATCGACGAAGTCACCGCCCCCGAAGACCTGCTTCCCCGCGCCAAGGCATGGGTCCTGTCCGCCAAGGACGCCGACCTCGTGAAACCCTGGGACGACAAGGGATACAAGATGCCCGGCGGTGCCCCCTACCACCCCGCAGGCTTCATGACCTTCGTCGGTGCCTCCGCCATGATCATGGGCAAGACGATGGGCGTCTACCCCGCCGCCCGCGCCCTGCTCTCCGCCGCCTATGAAGGCGCGCTCGTCCCCTTCGACACCGCGCTCAAGATCGAGGCGCGCTGGTTCACCTCCGTCCTGATGAACCCCTCCTCCAGCGCCATGATCCGCTCCCTCTTCATCAACAAGGAAGCGCTAGAGAAAGGCGCGAACCGCCCCAAAGTGGCCGATCAAACCGTCCGCAAACTGGGCGTCATCGGCGCGGGCATGATGGGCGCAGGCATCGCCTATGTCAGTGCCAATGCCGGCATCGACGTCATCCTGATCGACGCCACCCAAGAGGCGGCGGACAAGGGCAAGGCCCATTCCGCCGACCTGCTGGACAAAGGGATGAAGCGCGGCAAGGTCACACAGGCGAAAAAGGACGAAACCCTCGCCCGCATCACCGCCACCACCGATTACACCGCCCTCTCCGGTTGCGACCTGATCGTCGAAGCCGTGTTCGAAGACCCGAAAGTGAAGGCCGACGTCACCGCGAAAGTGGACGCCGCCACCGGCCCCGACACGATCTTCGCCACCAATACCTCCACCCTGCCCATCACCTCGCTGTCGAAAGCCAGCGGAAGACCCGCCAATTTCATCGGCATCCACTTCTTCTCGCCCGTGGACAAGATGAACCTCGTCGAAATCATCCGCGGCAAGGACACCTCGGACACCGCCGTCGCCAAGGCGCTCGACTACGTCCGCCAGATCCGGAAAACCCCCATCGTCGTCAACGACGCCCGCTTCTTCTACGCCAACCGCTGCATCATCCCCTATATCAACGAAGGCATCCGCATGGTCGCCGAAGGGGTGGAACCGGCCCTCGTCGAAAACGCGGCCAAACTCGTCGGCATGCCGCTCGGGCCGCTGCAACTGGTCGATGAAACCTCCATCGACCTCGGGGTAAAGATCGCCAAGGCGACCAAGGCCGCCATGGGCGATGCCTATCCCGACGGCGCGGTGGACAGCGTCCTCTTCTGGATGGCCGACGCAGGCCGCTTGGGCAAGAAATCCAACGCAGGCTTCTACGCCTATGACGCGGCGGGCAAACGCGAAGGCCTCTGGAACGGCCTTGCCACCCAATACCCCGTCGCGGCAGAACAGCCCGACCTGACCACCGTGCAGCACCGCCTCCTCATGGCACAGGTGCTCGAGGCCGTGCGCGCCCTCGAACAAGGCGTCCTCACCGACATCCGCGAAGGCGACGTGGGCGCCATCCTCGGCTGGGGTTTCGCGCCATGGTCGGGCGGCCCCTTCTCATGGCTCGACATCATCGGTGCCCCCCGCGCGGTGGACATCTGCGACCACCTGACCGCGCAATTCGGGCCCCGCTTCACGGCACCCGCCCTTCTGCGCGACATGGCGGCGAAAGGCGACGGCTTCTACAGCCGGTATTCGCCCGCCAAGGCGGCATAGGCAGGCATCACCCGCCCCCGCTCATCCTCGCGGATCAGGCCCGCCACCAACTGGCGGGCCTCGACCGCGTTCAGCGCCATCAGCCCGGTCGCCTGAAACAGATTCGCCGCCATCGCCCCGGTTCCCCCACAGCTCAGCAGCAGGCTCCGCCCCGCAAAGACCAACTGCGGCGTCTCGAACTGGACATGCACGATCTCCACCGCTTCCGGTGCCCGCCGTTCGATCCCGTTCCACCCGACCAACGCCGAAGCCGGGATCAGAACAAAGGGTTCGCCATACAGCTCCTCCGCCAGATCGCTCTCCAGCATCACCATCTGCGCGGGCAACAATTCCGCCGGTTCATCATTCTCCATCGCCCCCACGGGCAGCCAGATTGGCCAGAACGGCTGCGGCACCCGCGCCGCCTGCGCGGACCGGAACACCCGCGCCACCGGCATCTCGCCCCCTTCAAAGGTCAGCACCGGATCACCGACCAGCAGATCGCCCGCCTCCACCCAGCCATCGGCTGTGGCAAGGCGCTGCGTCGCTGCCAGACCGTCCACCAGAACCGCAGGACCGCAGGCCGCACGTTGGGATACCATCGACTGCACCGGACCAATCCTTTTCCAAAAGGGTCATTGGCCGGGACAATCCCGCATGGATTTGTCGGTGTTTGGGCGAAAGACGGGCGCGATGGGGAAAGATTGTGTCAGGATCGGGAACGATCACGGATCGAAACGATAGCCGAACCGCGCAATATCCGCCCCGCAAAGATCGGCCACCACAGCCGCATCCGCGTCCGAATAATACCCCCGCCAATCCCGCGCCCGCTCGCTTGCATTCGCAGGCGGAAAGGGCGTGACCCGAAACCCCAGATGCGCCTCGAACGGCTGCAAATCCTCTTCCACCGCCTCCAGCCGCGCGAACAGCGCCGCCCGCTCCACCCCGCCCGCATCGCGCAAATAGGCCCCATAAGGCCACAGCGCCAGCGACGCCCGCGTGTCGGCATGGTTCAGAAAGTCCGAAAACCCCAAACCCTTCGCCAACCCCACCGCCGGATGGTCAAACGACTGTTTCCGCAGCCAGTGGTAATAGCTGACCACCCGATCCCACGGATTGCGGACCAAGGTGACAAGGAACAGCCGCTCCAACTCCTCCCCGCGCACCACGCCGTCGATATCGGCCAGCGTCGAATGCTTCCACAACCGCCCCCGCGGCGTCAGGCCCGCCAGCCGCCCCCGCCGCGCCCGCGCCTTGGGCGTGTCGCCGATGATGATGTCATCCGCCTTCGCCCGCGCCTCCAAGGCCAGCGTCAGCGCCGTCCCCCCGGTCTTGGGGATATGCACGAACAGATACCCCCGCCCGCGCGAGAGGATCACGGCTTCCCCCAAAAATCTTCCAAGATTTTTGGCAAAACTTTTCGAAAAGTTTTGCGGCCCACCGCCACCCTCAATTCACCCGGTTCGGCAGCGCCCGCCCGTCCAGATGGGCGATCAGGTTCTCCACCGCCATCATCCCCATATTCTCGCGCACCTCCAAGGCCGCCGTGCCCAGATGCGGCAGCAGCGTCACGTTCTCCATCCCCATCAGCGCCGCAGGCACCTTCGGCTCGAACTCATAGACATCCAGCCCCGCCCCCGCGATCCGCCCCTCGGCCAGCGCCGCGACCAGCGCCGCCTCATCCACCACATCCCCGCGCGCGATGTTGACGAAAATCCCCGTCCGCTTCATGGCCGCAAAGGCCCCAGCCCCGATCAGATGATGCGTGGCCTTCCCCCCCGGCACGGCAACGACGACGAAATCCTGCGCCAAGGCCTCTTCCATCCCCACCTGCCGCGCCGGAACCCCGGCATCGGCCACGGCCGAGCGGTTGTGGAACACCACCTCCATCCCGAACCCGTAATGGCAGCGCCGCGCGATGGCCTTGCCGATCCGCCCCATGCCGATGATCCCCAGCGACTTGCCCGACACATGGCAACCCAGCATCTGCGTCGGCCCCCAGCCAACCCATTGCCCCGCCCGCAGGATACGCTCCCCCTCGCCCAGCCGCCGCGCCGTCATCAGGATCAGCGCAAGCGCGATATCCGCCGTCGCATCCGTCACCGCGCCGGGGGTGTTCGTCACCGCCACCCCCGCCGCCTTCGCCGCCTCCACATCGATATGGTTGTAGCCCACCCCGAAATTCGCCAGCAACCGACAGCGCGGCCCCGGCACATCCGCAAACACCTCGGCGCTGAACCGATCCCCCAAGGTCGGCATCACCGCGTCGAACTCCCGCAGCGCCGCCCGCAATTCCTCTGCCGACAGCACCAGCGACTCTTCCGCCCGCTCCACCACCTCGAACCGCGCCCGCGCCGCCGCCATCACCCGCGCGGGCATCCGCCGCGTCACCAAAAGCCGCATCAGAACATCCTCCCGCCCAAAGGCACATCCTGCCCCGGTCCAATCAGCACCACTTCGCCCTCCGCATCCGGCAGCCCCAGCACCAGCACCTCGGACACGAACTTCCCGATCTGCCGGGGCGGGAAATTCACCACCCCCAGCACCTGCCGCCCCACCAGCCCCTCGGGCGTGTAATGCCGCGTGATCTGCGCCGAAGACCGCTTCTCGCCAATCTCCGGCCCGAAATCGACCCACAGCTTGATCGCAGGCTTGCGCGCCTCGGGATAAGGCTCCGCCCGCACGATCCGCCCCACGCGGATATCGACCTTCTGGAAATCGTCGTAGGAAATCACGCCCCCAACTCCCGCCCACGATCCGCCGCCGCCTTGACCGCGCGCTGCATCAGCCCCGGCAGTTCCGGCATCAGCACCGCCAGCGCCGCCGCCGTCGTCCCACCCGGAGACGTCACGTTCACCCGCAACTGCGCCGCACTCTCCCCCGACCGATGCGCCAATTCCCCCGCGCCACTCACCGTCGCCCGCGCCAGCCGCATCGCCACATCGGCAGACAATCCCTCTGCCTCGCCCGCCGCCGCCATCGCCTCGATCAGATGGAACACATAGGCCGGCCCCGACCCCGACACCGCCGTCACCGCGTCAATCTGATGCTCGCCGTCCAAAATGACCGTCTCGCCCACCGCCGCCATCAAGGCCACGGCCAGCGCCATATCCCCGTCCGACACATGCCCATTCCGGCACAGCGCGGTAATCCCCCGGTTCACCATCGCAGGCGTGTTCGGCATCGTCCGCACGATCGGCGTCCGCGCCCCCAAGGCCGCCTCAAAGGCCGCAATCGTCGTCCCCGCCGCGATCGACACGAACAGCGTCGCCCCATTGCCCAGCGCCTGCAACGCGGGCAGCGCCGCGCCCATCATCTGCGGCTTCACCGCCAGCACCGCCACGGCAGGGGCCGCAGGCACCCCCGCATTCAGATGCACGCCCGCCCCCTTCAACCAGTCCGAAGGGTTCGGCTCGATCACCCAGACCGATGCCGCAGGCACCCCCGCCGCAAGCCACCCGGCCAGCAGCGCCGATCCCATCTTTCCGCATCCCAGAAGAACCAGCCCATCCCGGGCCACCCGTTCCAACGCCATCCGCGCCCCCGTTCCAATCCGGGGGGCAGGTTAGGCGCGCCCGTAGGCCTCGGCAATGGCGACCTGCATCGCCTCCGCAGGCGCGCGCTCGCCCCAAGCGACCAGTTGGAAGGCCGGATAAAACCGCTCTGCCGCCCCCACCGCACTGGAAATCAGCCGGTCGATCTGATCCGCCGTCGCGCATTGCCCGCCCGACAGCAGCAGCCCATAGCGCCAGACCATCAGCTTCTGCTCTTCCCAATAGGTGAAGGCCCCGGTCCAGACCATATCATTGCACCGATTGAGCAGGTCATAGACCGCCCCCATCCGCGCCGACGGCGGCTCCATCTCAAAGGTGCAGATCAGCCGCAGCGTCTCATCCTGCGCCGACCAAGCAAGGGTCAGCGAATAGGTCCGCCACTGCCCCTCCACCGCCATCGCAATCTGGTCATCGGTGACGCGGTCAAATTCCCAGTCATGGTGCTCGGCCAGCGTTTCAACGATGTCGATCGGGTGAAGATCGTCGGTGGACAGGAAGTCTTCAGCAATCGACATGCAACCGGGCCTCATGATGAAGCCTCAGGCGGGAAGACTCCCACAAGAGGCTGGGCGTCAGGCAAGGAACAGCGTTTGCCCGACGCTCTCCTTACTAGATATGGTGTGCCGAAAGCGAAAGCCTGTAAAGCGATTTCTGGTCAAATCTTCTGTGGACAAACGCGCGACAGTCACCGCCCTTTCACGCCACCTCCACCCAGCAAGTCACTGATTGCAATCGGCAACCCCTGCCTGTGCGGCTCTGTCCCCGACGCGAAACAGCGGCAGCCCCTCGCCAAAGCAAAAGGCGGCCCGCAGGCCGCCCCGTCGCATCAGCCTCAGCGATGGCTCATTCGGCCTTTTTCTTCACGGCCTTCGGTGCCGCCTCGGCCAGCTGCGCCTCCAGCACGGCCAGACGGGCCTCCAGCGCCGCGTTCTCCTCGCGGGCCTTCACGGCCATGGCGCGGACGGCGTCGAACTCCTCGCGCGTGACGAAATCCCGGTCGGCCAGCCAACGGTCGACGAAACCCTTCATCGCCGTCTCGGCCTCGGTCTTGGCCCCCTGCGCGACGCCCATGGCATTGGTCATCAGCTGCGACATATCGTCGAAGAACTTGCTGCGCGTCTGCATGATCCGGCCTCCTTGTCGCCTGCCCCCTATATGGCCCCGCTGTCGGAAAGTCTCAACCCTCCGCGCCTGCTTCATCTCGGCGCAAGTAGTCTCGGGGGTGCGGGCGGGGGGTGCGGGGGGCAGACGGCCCCCCGCCGCGACGCTAGGGGGCATGCACACCGCCGGCCTCTGTGCGCCATCGCACGCTTAACCATGCGCGGGCCGCCCAATCTGCCGAAATTTGTATGAACACTTTGCGGTACAGTTTTCGGCACAGACTCCGGCACAGCCGTTTTCGCGCCACCAGCCGAAAACCCAGCAGAATGAACGGGTTGCCCTAGATCAGGTAGCCACCGTCCGAATCGTCCCCCGTCTCTTCCACCAACCGGTCGAAGTCGGGCACGATGATATGCCGCTTGCCCTCCAGCGCGATCACCCCGTCGCGCTTCAACGCGCTCACCTGACGGCTCACCGTCTCTAGCGTCAGGCCAAGGTAATCCGCCATCTCCTCGCGCGTCAGCGGCAGGTCAAAGACGATGCTTCCCTTGGCGGATTTCAGCTTCAGATGCGCATCCCGCCGCGCGATGATCGCCAGCAGCGACGCGATCTTCTCGCGCGCCGTCTTGCGCCCCAAAAGCAGCATCCACTCCCGCGCGGCGTCCAACTCGTCCAGCGTCATCTCCAGCAGACGCTGCGCCACATGCGGCGTCGTCTGCATCAAATCCTCAAAAGGTTTCTTGCGAAAACAACACATTACAAGGTCAGTCGTCGCCGTCACATCATAGGCTGCCGTCGAACGGCCCGGACGCCCCACGAAATCCGACGGCAGCAACAGCCCCACCATCTGCCGCCGCCCGTCCTCCATCGTCTGGGTCAGCGTGGCGATCCCGGTCACGACGGATGCGACGAAATCCATCTTGTCACCCGACCAGATGACCGTCTGCCCGGCCTGATAGCTGCGGTAATACTTGATCTGCTCCAGCCGCGCCAACTCATCCGCCTCGCAGCGGGCGCAAACAGCGCGATGTCGGATCGGGCAATCCCCGCACTCGTGAGACACTGTCTGCAGGTCATGATGTGCCATGCCCGGCCTTTCGTCTCTGGCCCCGATGCACCGTGAAAAGGGTTGATCTGCATCAAGGCAAAAATTCACGTCTCCAATCAACCTATGCGAATGACACATGAATCGCAACTCATGCGCCTTGGTCTTTTTGACGCGCGCGTGCCCCGCTACACCAGCTACCCCACCGCCCCGCACTTCGCGGGCGGCGTGGGGCCGCAGCTTTTTTCCAAATGGATTCAGTCGGTTCCGGCGGGCTCATCGATCTCGCTCTACCTGCACGTGCCCTTCTGCCGCAGGCTCTGCTGGTTCTGCGCCTGCCGCACGCAGGGCACCTCATCGGACGAACCCGTTCGCGCCTATGCCCAAACGCTCAAGCAGGAAGTCGCGCTTCTCAAGCGCCACCTCGCCCCCGGCATCACCCTCTCGCGCCTGCATTGGGGCGGCGGCACACCGACGCTTTTGCCCGCCGACCTGATGCGCGATCTGGCCGACACGATCTTCGACGCCGTGCCCTTGGGCGAAGGTGCCGAATTCTCGGTCGAGATCGACCCGAACGAGATCGACGAAGCCCGCCTCGACGCCCTCGCCGCCTCGGGCATGAACCGCGCCTCCATCGGGGTGCAGGACTTTGACCCCGACATCCAGAAAACCATTGGCCGCGAACAGGGTTACGACCTGACCAAGCGCGTCGCCGACATGATTCGCGCGCGCGGCATCCGGTCGCTCAACGCCGACATCCTTTACGGCCTGCCCCATCAGACCCGCGCCAAAATCGCGGATTCGGTGCAGAAACTCCTGACCCTGTCGCCCGACCGCGTCGCGCTCTACGGCTATGCCCATGTCCCATGGATGAGCCGCCGCCAGCAGATGATCCCCTCGGACGCCATGCCCACGCCCGAAGAACGCCTGCGCCTGTTCGACACCGCGCGGCAGCTTTTCACGTGGGACGGATATCAGGAAATCGGCATCGACCATTTCGCCCGCCCCGATGACGGCATGGCCATCGCCGCCCGCAACGGCACCCTGCGCCGCAATTTCCAAGGCTATACCGACGACACCGCCCCGGTCCTGATCGGCATTGGCGCATCCTCCATCAGCCGTTTTTCGCAGGGCTACGCGCAAAACGCCTCGGGCACGTCAGACCATACCAAGGCCATCCGCGACGGCCGCTTCTCCACCCATCGCGGCCATGTCTTCACGGCCGAAGACACCCTCCGCGCCCGGATCATCGAAGCGCTGATGTGCGACTTCCGCGTCGACCGCGCCGAACTGACCCGCGATTTCGGCATTCCCGATCAACAGCTTGATCAGATGTTCCGCAGCGCGGCCCACGCCTTCGACGGCTGGGTCGATGTGGATGCGACAGGCTTTTCCATCCCCGTCAAGGCCCGCCCCCTGACGCGCATGATCGCCCGCGCCTTCGACGCCTACGACCAGACAAAGGCCCAGCATTCCGCCGCCATCTGACCCGCAGAGGCGGCGGACGGACCGTCGTGACCGCGTCCCGGGCTTGACCCGGGACCTCCTCCATCCCCCTCACCTCGGCACCAGAACGGGGTCCCGGGTCAGGCCCGGGACGGGTGTTCCGCACCGCGTCCGCCTCGATACAGGCAATGACTAGGGCGCGAACCTCTCGACCATTTCCACCATCCGCGGCAGGCAGATCGACCGCAGATCATAGCGCTCCAGCACCGTCTGCCGCGCCGCCGCCCGCAGCGGCAGGAACCGCTCCGGCTCTGCCAGTGCCTCGGTCAGTGTCCGCGACCATGCGGCGATGTCGAAGAAATCGACCAGCAGCCCATTCTCGCCATGCCGGATCACCTCGCGCACCGGGGCGGTGTCTGACCCCACGACCAAGGCCCCCGCCGACATCGATTCCAGCATCGACCAGCTCAGCACGAAGGGATAGGTCAGATAGGCATGGGCGCGCGACACCTGCATCAGGTTCACGAAGGTCGGATAAGGCACCTTGCCCACGAAATGCACCCGGCTTAGGTCCAGCCGATCCTTCACCTCGTCCAGATAGATATCCTTCCAGCGCCGCCCGTCCTTGGGCGGGGGGCCATAGCTCACCTCGTCCCCGCCCACGATCACCACCTGCGCCTGTGGCCGCGCCTTCAGCACATCGGGCAGCGCGCGCATGAAGGTGTGATAGCCGCGATAGGGTTCCAGATTGCGGTTGACGAAGGTCAGCACCTCGTCCCCCGCGCGCAGAACGCGCCCATCCGGCAGGGTGGCGCTGGCGGCGGCATCGGGCTTCACCGCGTCGCTGTCCACGCCGTCGAAGATCACCTCGATCACCTTCCGCAACGCAGGCGGATAGGTGGACGCCTGCCACTCTGTCGGCGACACGCCCGCATCGGCATGCAGCAGCGCCTGCCCCAGATGCGCCGTCCTGCCTTGGGCGATCAGCACCTGATCAAAGCTCGTATCCCCCGCCTCGGGGTCAAAGCCCACATCGGCACCCTTGCCGCGATAGTAGAACTCCGCATAGACGATCAGCTTCGCCTCGGGCCAGACTTCCTTTAGGAACAGCGTCTCGCCCCAGCCGGAATGGCCGAAGATCACATCCGGCACATAGCCCGTCTCGCGCCGCAGCCGCAGGCAGGCGCGCGCCACGGTCACACCCCGGTCGCTCTGGGTGGTGTAGTTGCGGCCCAGTCGGCACTCTTGCGGGTCGACCTTGGGCGGCTCGTGCCGATAGCGCAACGTGTCCACCGGGCTTTCACGCTTGTTCAAGCTGTCCGTCAGCGCCCGCACCTCATGCCCGCGCCGTTTCAACTCGGGCGCAAGATACAGGAACTGGCCGGGGAAATTCTGGTGAACCAGAAGGACCTTCACGCCACGGTCCCGGCAAAGGCGGCGGCCAGCAGCGCCTTGGTATAGTCGTTCTTCGGATCGCCGAAGACCTCTGCGCTGTCACCCGCTTCCACCACATCACCAGACTTCATAACCATCACCCTATGCGACAACGCCTTCACCACCCGCAAATCGTGGCTGATGAAGATATAGGCCAAACCCCATTTGCGCTGCAATGACCGCAGCAACTCTACGATCTGCACCTGCACCGTCATGTCCAGCGCAGAGGTCGGCTCGTCCAGCACCACCAGCTTTGGCCGTAGGATCATCGCGCGCGCAATCGCGATGCGCTGCCGCTGCCCGCCCGAAAATTCATGCGGATAGCGCCCCATCCATGCGGGGTCCAGACCCACCTCCGCCATGATTTCGGCCACCATGGCGCGCCTGTCGCGCCCCGGCTCTACCCCATGCACGCCCAGCCCTTCGGCAATCACCTGCTCTGCCGTCATGCGGGGTGACAGGCTGCCATAGGGGTCCTGAAACACCACCTGCATGTCGCGCCGAAGCGCCCGCAGCCCCGCCCCCTGCACCCCCTTCAGATCGCGCCCCATGAACACCACAGGCCCGTCCGAATGGATCAGCCGCAGGATCGCCAGCGCCAGCGTCGTCTTGCCCGACCCGCTTTCGCCCACGATGCCCAAAGTCTCGCCCGCCCGCACCGACAGCGTCGCGTCGTTCACCGCCTTCACATGGCCCACCGTCCGCCGCAGCAGCCCGCGCTGGATGGGGAACCACACGCGCAAGCCCTCCGTCCGCACGATCTCCACCGCATCCGCCGCGACAGGCTCGGGCATCCCCCTCGGCTCTGCCGCCAGCAGCTTTTGCGTATAGGGATGCTTCGGCGCGGCGAAAATCTCTGCCGCCGCTCCCTGTTCCACGATCTCGCCGCCCTGCATCACGCAGACCCGGTCCGCGATCCGCCGCACAATGCCAAGATCATGGGTGATGAACAGCAGGCTCAGCCCCTCACGCTCTTTCAACTCGGCCAGCAGGTCCAAAATCTGCGCCTGAATCGTCACGTCCAACGCCGTCGTCGGCTCATCCGCGATCAGCAGGTCCGGCCCGTTCGCCAGCGCCATCGCGATCATCACCCGCTGCCGCTGCCCGCCCGACAACTGATGCGGATAGGCCCCCAGACGGCTTTCCGCATCGGCAATCCCGACCTTGCCCAGCAACTCCACGATCCGCGCCCGCGCCGCATCCCCCGACAGCCCCTGATGCAGCGCAAGGCTCTCGCCCAACTGCCGCTCGATCGTGTGCAGCGGATTCAGACTCGTCATCGGCTCTTGGAAAATGAAGCTGATGTCGTTGCCACGCACGCGCCGCAACTCTGGCTCCGCCGCCCCCACCATCTCGCGCCCCAGATAGCGGACGGACCCGCCCACCTCGGCCGCATCGGGCAGCAGCGACACAGTGGACAGCGCGGTGACGGATTTCCCCGACCCGCTTTCCCCCACCAGCGCGACCGTCTCACCCTTGCCGACGGTAAAGCTCACGCCCTTGACGGCATCGATCACCCGCCCGTCCTGACGGAACCGCACCGTCAGACCTGCAACCTCCAGCACCGCGCTCATCGGAATGTCTTTCTGGGGTCAAAGGCATCGCGCACGCCTTCAAAGACAAAGACCAGCAGGCTCAGCATGATGGCAAAGGTGAAAAACGCGGTGAATCCCAGCCACGGCGCCTGCAGGTTCTGCTTGGCCTGCTGCGTCAACTCCCCCAGCGACGGGGCACTGGACGGCAGCCCGAACCCAAGGAAATCCAGCGTCGCCAGACTGCCAATGGTCCCGGTGATGATAAAGGGCAGCATGGTCAGCGTCGCCACCATGGCATTGGGCAGCACATGGCGGAACATGATCACCCCGTCCGAAACACCCAGCGCCTTCGCCGCCCGCACATATTCGAAATTCCGCGCCCGCAGGAACTCTGCCCTGACCACCCCAACCAAGGCCGTCCAGCCGAACAGCACCATCAGCCCGACCAACAGCCAGAAATCCATCGTGAAGATCGCCGCCACGATGATGATGACGTAAAGGCTGGGCGTGGACCCCCACAATTCGATGACCCGCTGAAAGATCAGGTCCGTCAGCCCGCCGAAATAGCCCTGCACCGCCCCCGCCGCGATGCCCACGACCGACGTGATCAGCGTCACGATCAGCGCGAAACTGACCGACAGCCGGAAACCATAGATCACCCGCGCCAGCACATCCCGCGCCGTGTCATCCGTGCCCAGCCAGTGGTTCCCGTCCGGGGCCGAAGGCGCAGGCCCCTCCAGATCGTTGATCGTGTTGTAGCTATAGGGAATCGGCGGCCA
>JBDKFE010000171.1:0-3697 GCA_039798885.1 Pseudomonadota bacterium
TACGGCGCGCTGAAATCCGTGCCCAAGGGCGATGTCGAGGCGGCGGATGCCTATGGCATCACCGGCTGGACCCGCTTTCGCCGCATCCTGTGGCCCACCATGCTGCGCCTTGGCTGGCCCGCCTACACGAACGAGGCGATCTTCCTGTTCCACGCCACGACGCTGGTCTTCTTTTCGGGCTTTCCGGCCTTTCAGCAGCGGGGCGACGCGCTTTATTACGCGAACTACTTCGCGGACAAGACCTTCAACCCCTTCATCCCCTATCCCATCGTCGGCTTCTACTTCATCTGCCTGACGCTTCTGCTGATCTGGGTCTTTGGCCGCGTGAACCGCCACCTTAACCGCCACCTGCCATCCAACATGCGCGGCAGAATCCGCTTGCGTCCGCAACTCATCCGATAGTAGCCTATATTTGATCAAATTCCCCGGCGCTTCGGTTCCGGGTCCGCGACAAGACGCGGCACCGGACATGGGGTCTGGTGGATATGGGATCGAAACACAGGGGAAGGATCGGGGCTGGGCAACTGCTCCCCCGCCTGAAAACATATGACGATGAAGGATTGGCTGAGGAAGCATCCGGACGTGCGGACCATCCGCGTGGCCGCTGCCGACCTGAACGGACAGGCGCGCGGCAAGCGCATTCCGGCCCGCTTTGCGGAAAACGTGGTCAAGAACGGGACGCGGTTCCCCTTCTCGGTCCTGAACCTCGACATCTGGGGCGAGGATATTGACGACAGCCCGCTGGTCTTCGAACAGGGCGATCAGGACGGGGTGCTGAAACCCACCGAACGCGGCTTCATGCCCATGCCGTGGCTAGAGGCGCCGACCGCCCTGCTGCCGATCTGGATGTTCCGCGAGAATGGCACGCCCTATGAGGGCGACCCCCGCCACGCCCTGCGCGCGGTGGTGGAAAAGTTCAAGGAACGCGGCCTGACGCCCGTCGTGGCGATGGAGTTGGAATTCTTCCTGATCGACGATTCCGGCAAGACGCTGCAGGTTCCGCCCTCGCCCCGTTCGGGCAAGCGCAGAAAGGCCGCCGAGACGCTGTCGATCCGGGCGCTGGACGCCTTTGACACCTTCTTCACCGACCTTTACGACGCCTGCGAGGCGATGGACATTCCCGCCGACACGACCACGTCGGAAACCGGTCTGGGCCAGTTCGAAGTGAACCTGATGCATTGCGACGATGCGTTGCGCGCCGCCGATGATGCGTGGCTGTTCAAGATGCTGGTGAAGGGTCTGGCGCGGCGGCATGGTTTCGCGGCCTCGTTCATGGCGAAACCCTATCCGGAATATTCCGGGTCCGGCCTGCACACCCATTTCAGCCTGATCGACGAGGATGGGCGCAACGTCTTTGATTCCGGGGGGCCGAAGGGCACGGCGACGCTGCGGTCGGCTGTGGCGGGCTGCCTGAACGCGATGCATGACTCGGCGCTGATCTTCGCGCCGCATCAGAACAGCTATGAACGTCTGGTCCCCGGCAAACACGCCCCCACCGCCATTTGCTGGGGCTATGAGAACCGCACCAGCGCCATCCGCATCCCGGCGGGCAACCCCTCGGCCCGGCGGATCGAGCATCGCGTGGCGGGGGGCGACGTGAACCCCTACCTGATGCTGGCCGCCATCCTTGGCGCGGCGCTGGACGGGATCACGCAGGCGATGGAACCGCCCGCGCCGATCACGGGCAATGCCTATGCGCTGGACGACCTGCCGCAGATTCCCGCCACTTGGGAAGCGGCGATCGAAGCGCTGGAACATTCGACCATCGTGCCCCGCTTCATCCATCCCGAACTGGTGAAGAACCTCATCTCCACCAAACGGCAAGAGCTGCACTATATCGGCGAGCTGAGCGACAGCGAGCGGGTGGAGCTTTACCTCGACACGGTCTGAGCGGGGCGTGAATTTTCGCCAGAAAATTCGCCCCCCTTGCCGAAGGTGCAAAGCAGACACTACCTTTTGACGGACAGGCAGACAGGCGACAGATGCGGATCGGAATCCTCCAGACGGGCCTCGCGCCCGAAGCGCTCGTCCCCCAGATGGGGGATTACCCCGACATGTTCGCCCGCCTGCTGGACGGCCACGGCTTCACCTTCCGTACATGGAAGGTGGTGGAGGAAGAGTTTCCCTCTGACGTCCATCAGGCCGATGGCTGGCTGATCACCGGATCGCGCCACGGGGTCTATGAGGATCATCCGTGGATCCCGCCGCTGGAACGGCTGATCCGCAATGCCTTTGCCGCGCGGGTGCCGGTGGTGGGCATCTGCTTTGGCCATCAGATCGTGGCACAGGCCATGGGCGGCAAGGTCGAACGCTATGCGGGCGGCTGGGCCGTGGGGGCCACCGATTACGATTTCGCGGGCGAAACGCTGCGGTTGAACGCATGGCACCGGGATCAGGTCGTGCAGGCCCCGCCCGGCGCGACGGTCATCGCCTCAAACGAATTCTGCTCCAACGCGGCGCTTCTTTACGACGACCGCGCCTTGACGGTGCAGGCCCATCCCGAATTCCGCCCCGAATTCGTCGATGGGTTGATGAAGACCCGGGGCAAGGGTCTGGTACCAGACGAGGTGATGGCCGAAGCCGCCGCCCGTCTGTCCCTGCCCATTCAGGACAAGACCATGGCGGGCCGTATTGCCGCCTTCTTCAAGGAACCGCGGGCCTGACCGGGCCAGGCGGGCAACCGCAAAAACATAGTGTGACCCATGTCCAAATGGACCGAGAAACTGCCCGAGGCAGCGCGCGAGTGGATCGCGGGCCGTCGCGTTGACGAAGTTGAATGCATCATCGGCGATATCGCCGGGGTGGCGCGGGGCAAGGCGATGCCCGCTTCGAAATTCGCCAAGCAGTCCAACTATTTCCTGCCGAACTCCATCTTCCTGCAGACGATCACGGGGGAATGGGCCGACAATCCGGCGGGGTCCTTTACTGAACCCGACATGATCCTCGTGCCGGATTTCAGCACCGCCACCGCCGCGCCATGGACGGCGGATGTGACGCTTCAGGTCATCCACGACGCCGAAGATCAGGCGGGCAACCCCGTCCCCACCGCGCCGCGCAATGTGTTGAAACGGATCGTCCAGCTTTACAACGCCGAAGGCTGGCAGCCCATCGTCGCGCCCGAGATGGAATTCTTCCTCGTCGCGCGCAACATCGACCCGAACATGCCGATCATCCCGCCAATGGGCCGGTCGGGCCGCCGCGCGGCAGGCAAACAGGCCTATTCAATGAGCGCGGTCGATGAATACGGCAAGGTCATCGACGACATCTACGACTTCGCCGAAGCGCAGGGGTTCGAAATCGACGGCATCCTGCAAGAAGGCGGCGCGGGGCAGGTGGAAATCAACCTCGCCCATGGCGACCCCGTCGCGCTGGCCGATGAAATCTTCTTCTTCAAGCGCCTGATCCGCGAGGCCGCGCTGCGGCATGACTGCTTTGCCACCTTCATGGCCAAACCGATCGAGGGCGAGCCGGGCAGCGCCATGCATATCCACCATTCGGTGGTGGACAAGAAGACCGGCAAGAACATCTTCTCGGATCGCAAGGGGGGCGAGACGCCGGAATTCCTGCATTTCATCGCAGGTATGCAGACCCATCTTCCGGCGGCCGTCGCGCTGCTTGCGCCCTACGTCAACAGCTATCGCCGCTATGTCCCGGACTTTGCCGCGCCCATCAACCTTGAATGGGGCCGCGACAACCG
>JBDKFE010000172.1:0-11294 GCA_039798885.1 Pseudomonadota bacterium
CCCGGCAGCCGCGTGATCCGCCCCGGCACGTCGGACCCCTGCCGCATGACGATGGCGGACCGTCCGATGATGTCCCACAGGACCGAACCGATGCAGAGGATGTCAGGCCGCGCGCTCATGCGCCCATCTAGAGGCGAAGCGCAGGGGCTTTCAACCCGTCCCGACCTTGTCAGGGCCGTGATCCACCTGCATATCTTTGGCTTGTGTACGACGCTTAGAGGGTAGGTCATGTCGCAACAGCAACGTTCCATGGTCTGGATGGTTTTTTGGGGAATGGCAGGCTGGTTTGCAGGCTATGAAGCGGCGACTTTCGCGCATGGCATCCCCCGCGACTACGGCATGATTGAACTCCTGGGCCTCGCCAGCCTTGCAACGCTGCTTGTCGCTTTGCTGCGCAGCCGCGCGCACTGATGCAGCAAGGATTCGCGGGCGTTTTTCCGTCCGCTGGGGCGCTGCGCGGCACGCCGCAGCCAAAGCCGCTTGCACATCCCGCCAAAACCCCCTAAAGGCACGCGCACTTCACAGGCGTCGCTTGGGCTGCACGGGGAGAAATCCCGTCCAGTCCGCCGGTTGTCCCACACGGGATGAGACAGCGACGCCAAGGGCTAAACCGGAAAGGAATAGGACATGGCTCTTCCCGAGTTCTCCATGCGTCAGCTGCTTGAAGCTGGCGTTCACTACGGCCACCAGACCGCACGCTGGAACCCCAAGATGGGCGAATACATCTACGGGGATCGCAACGGCATCCACATCATCGACCTGACCCAGACCGTTCCGATGCTGGAACAGGCGCTGAAGGTCGTGCGCGACACCGTCGCCAAGAACGGCCGCATCCTCTTTGTCGGCACCAAGCGTCAGGCCCAGAAGCCGATCGCCGAAGCCGCTGAAAAATGCGCCCAGTTCTACATGAACCACCGCTGGCTCGGCGGCACGCTGACCAACTGGAAGACCGTCTCGCAGTCGATCAACCGCCTCAAGCAGATCGACGAACTGATGGCCCACGGTGCCGAAGGCCTGACCAAGAAAGAACGCCTGAACATGGAACGCGAGCAGGCCAAGCTTCAGGCCTCGCTGGGCGGCATCCGTGAAATGGGCGGCACCCCGGACCTGATCTTCATCATCGACGTGGGCAAGGAAGACCTCGCCATCCTCGAAGCGCAGAAGCTGGGCATCCCGGTCGTGGCCGTGGTCGATACCAACTGCTCGCCCAAGGGCGTGGACTACGTGATCCCCGGCAACGATGACGCAGCGCGTGCCATCGCGCTTTATTGCGACCTCGTCGCCCGCGCCGCGCTGGACGGCATGTCCGCCCAGTTGGGCGCTGCCGGCATCGACCTCGGCGCGCTGGAAACCGCGCCGGAAGAAGAGGCCGTCGCCGAAGCCTGATCGCTGCCTGTCACAGGGCGTTTACCCGGCAGGGATACCTGCCGGGTCACACACGAATTTCAGGAGTCTGACATGACGATCACCGCAAGCATGGTGAAGGAACTGCGCGATTCGACCGGCGCAGGGATGATGGATGCCAAGAAGGCGCTGACCGAGACGAATGGCGACATGGAAGCCGCCGTCGACTGGCTGCGCACCAAGGGCCTCGCGAAAGCCGCCAAGAAGGCCGACCGCGTCGCCGCCGAAGGCCTTGTCGGGGTTGCCGTTTCTGGCGGCAAGGGCGTCGCCGTGGAAGTGAACTCGGAAACCGACTTCGTCGGCAAGAATGCCGACTTCCAGGCGCTGGTGCGTGGCATCACCACGGCTGCCCTTGGCGTGTCGGACCTTGACGCGCTGAAGGCCGCGCCGCTGAACGGCAAGACGGTCGAAGCCTCGGTCACCGACGCCATCGTGACGATCGGCGAAAACATGACGCTGCGCCGCATGGCCGCCGTCGAAGGGGACGCCGTCGCCGCCTATATCCACACCGCCGCCGCAGACGGCCTTGGCCGCATCGGCGTGCTTGTCGCGCTGAAGGGCGCCGACAACGGCATCGGCAAGCAGATCGCCATGCACATCGCCGCCACCGCGCCGATGTCCCTGTCCGAAGCTGACATGGACGCCGAAGTCGTGGCCCGCGAACTCGCCGTGCAGACGGCCAAGGCGCTGGAAGAAAACGCGGCCTCCGCGAAGCCCAAGCCCGAAGCGGTGATCCAGAACAACATCATCCCCGGCCGGATGAAGAAGTTCTTCGAGGAATCGACGCTTCTGAACCAGAAATTCGTCATCAATCCCGACATCACCGTCGCTCAGGCGGCCAAGGATGCGGGCGTGGAAGTCATTGCCTTCGTCCGCATGGCCGTCGGTGAAGGCATCGAGAAAGAGAAAGAGGATTTCGCCGCCGAAGTCGCCAAGGCGCTTCAGGGCTGATCCCCGCCTCTTCGCAAGGCGAAGGCCCGTCCCGCAAGGGGCGGGCCTTTTTCATTTCGCCAATCTCGCAATGGTCTGGCCGCAGGGCAGGGCGCATCGACCGCCTGCAAAATGAAAAACGGTGCAGCCCTTGCCGGACTGCACCGTATCACACCGCGCCTTGCCTTGGGGATTAGGCAGCGAACGCGACGCACTGCACCGTCAGGGCGGCGGGAAATTTCCACCCGTCAGGCAAAACGCCCGCCCTCCGGGGAGAAAAGCGGGATGTGCAGACGTGATGCGGTGAAAATACATCCGTTCATCACGTCTGCCGTTCCCGGCCGAAGCCACCACTCATGGAACGTCCCTCAATTTGATACGTTTACCTTGCGTAACGAAAGTCAGGAATTCCTTACCTTTCGGTCGCCGAAGACGGTACGGATGGCACCACCGCCTCATCCTTTTGGAAGATCATGTTCAGAAGGGCAGCCTTGGCCACAGCCTGCGCGGTGGTGTCCACATCCAGCGCCGCGCGCGCCAGACGCAGATGCTTTTCCACCATCGCGGGCGACACGTCCATCAGCACGGCCACATCCTGCGCCGTCTTGCCATCCGCCACCCATTCCAGCGCCTCGCGCTGTCGCTGGGTCAACTGCCGCCGCCCGTTCGCCCCCGGCATGTTGACCACCTTCAGATGCATCATGTTCGCCACGGCCAGAATCTCCTGCCCCAACCGCGCAAAGATGTCCTCCACAGCCTCATGCCCGATCCCCGGATCGGCGATCATACCAAGCGCGCCCTTGGCCCGGGTCGATGTCTCGGGAAAACTGACCGTGATCCCCGCAGATATGCCCATCTCTAGGTTCTGCCTGACAGCCTCCATCTCGTCCGGCGTCAACTCCCCGCGCTCCATCGCGCCCTTCACCCACCCCCAGGTACAGGCCCCCGAATTCTGCTGCGCCCAGCGGAAGACGGGCGTCCGCGCATAAAGCCCACCCGCAAAATAGCGCCGCGCATAATCGGCATCCGCCGTGGTCAAAAAGACCGCATCCTCGGGGTTCCCGATTGTCCGGTCGTTCAGGAACCGCGTGTATCCGTAATTCACCCGGCCGAAGCCAAGGCCCCGGAAGAACCCCGTCGCCTCGGTCCACACAGCCGAGACCGCCGTCGCCTCGGCGATCCTGGAAAGCAAGGCCAGTACGTCGCTCACGTCTCTTCCCCGGTCCCACCGCCGTCGCATGTCTGGCGCGGGTTGTTCTTTCCTAATATCCTGTCTAACCACCGCCTGCGGGCCTGTAAAGAAATGCGAACCCCACTTGATGTCCCCGACCTGACGGAGCGTGTCGAAAGATGAAGGCAGATGTGGTCGTGATCGGCGGGGCGGTCATGGGATGCGCGGTCGCGTTCTGGCTGACGAAGATGCAGCCCGGCCTCGACGTGCTGGTGGTCGAACGCGACCCCACCTTTGCCCGCGCCTCCACCGCGCTGGCCGCCGCTGGCATCCGCCAACAGTTCTCCAACCCCGTGAATGTCGAAATCTCCCGCTTCGGCATCCGCTTCATCAAGAACTTCGCCGAAGAACTCGGCCACCCCGTCCCCGGCCTCGCCCTGCGCGAAAATGGCTACCTCTTCCTCACCCGCACGCCCGAAGGCCTCGCCACGCTCACCGACCTTGCCGCCCTGCAGCGCGCCCACGGTGCCGCGACCGAAATCTGGACCCCTGACCAGACCGCCGCCCGCTTCCCCTGGCTCAACACCGAAGACCTGACCGGTGCCAGTTTCGGCCCCCGCGACGAAGGCTTCTTCGACAATATGGGCCTGATGACCGGCTTTCGCACCGCCGCCCGCGCGCAGGGCGCACGCTTCGTGACCGACACCGTCACCGGATTGACCGTCGAAGGCGGGCGCATCACCGGGGTCACGCTGGGGCAGGGGGGGCACGTCTCCACCCCCGTCGCCGTCAATGCCGCAGGCCCCCGCGCCGCCCAGATCCTCCGCATGGCCGGGCTCGACATCGCGATCGAACCCCGCAAGCGCACCGTCTTCGTGATCGACGCCCCGAACGCCCGCCTTCCGGCGGCACCGCTGATGATCGACCGCGACTACTGGATCAGACCGGAACACCAGCAATGGATCACCGCCACCGTGCCCTCCGATGATGGCCCCTGCGACGCCGATGACTTCGACCCCGACCTCCACCTCTGGGAAGATGTCATCTGGCCGGCCCTCTGGCACCGTGCCCCGGCCTTCGACGCGGTCAAGGTCATCCGCCACTGGGTCGGCCACTATGCCTATAACGTGCTGGACCAGAACGCGGTCCTTGGCCCGCATCCGGCGCTGCCGAACCTCTATCTGATGAACGGCTTCTCGGGCCACGGGCTGCAACAGGCCCCCGCCGTGGGGCGCGGCCTCGCCGAACACATCCTGACGGGCAGCTGGCAGACGCTCGATCTTTCCGACCTCTCGGTCGCACGGATGCTCGAAGGCCGCCCCTTCGCCGAAGCCGCCGTCGTCTGACGCCCGCCTGCCTGTTCGCCTCGGCCCAAATACCCCGGGGGTGAGGCGCGCCCCCCGCGCCGAGGGGGCGCGCAGCCCCCTTTTGCCACGCCACCACAGGGCTACAGGGTAGGGCGCCTCCCTCTCCCCTCCGGGGGAGGGGGTGCCCCCCTTAGAACCCTGCCGCCCCTTACCGCACCGCGCGCTGCGTCTGTACAGTTTGCGGCACAGCCTATGGCACGGACTGCGGACCGTTTCAGACGGCCTTTTCCGCCGCTGCCCGGATCGCCCGGATGTTCGCCCCATAGGGTGCCGGATCACTGACCGACCCGCCCTTGAACACGGCAGATCCCGCCACCAGCACATCCGCACCAGCCGCCGCGACCAACGGCGCCGTCTCTACCGTGACGCCGCCATCGATTTCGATATGGATTGGCCGATCCCCGATCATGGCGCGCAAAGAACGCACCTTATCCACTTGGGAATGAATGAATTTCTGCCCACCAAATCCCGGATTGACCGTCATCACGCAGATCAGGTCCACCATATCCAGCAGATGCGCCACCGCATCGATGCCAGTGCCCGGATTCAACGCCAGACCCGCCTTTTTTCCCGTGTTTCGAATAGCTTGCAGCGTCCGATGAATATGCGGCCCAGCTTCCAGATGCGCGGTGATCACATCCGCGCCTGCTGTGGCATAGGCCTCGATAAAGGGATCGACCGGTGCAATCATCAGATGCACATCCATGACCCCCTTGATATGCGGACGGATCGCCGCACAGGTCGCCGGCCCAAAGGTCAGGTTCGGCACGAAATGCCCATCCATCACATCCACATGAACCCAATCCGCGCCCTGATCTTCGATCGCGCGGCACTCCGCCCCGAAATTCGCGAAATCGGCCGATAGGATGGACGGGGCAATCTTGATCGCGCGGGAAAACGCCATGCGGGGCTCCTTGGTCTGTAGCAGGGATTGGCACCGCGGCGCTTTTATCGCAATCTCTCGCGCATGACCAGCGCAGCGGCGCTGCATATAGTATATGACATAATATTGATTATAAGATAATGAGACAGGCGCAAAATGGCCGATCCCTACCTTGACCCCTTACCCCACGCTTTAACCAATGTTGCGTTCCGCCCCCGCCGCGAAGATGATGCAGCGGTCTCCGATCGCAGCACTTACGAGTGACCAGATGTCCCCCATCGAACTTCCTCCGCCCCTGACCGGGCGCTCCGTGACGCTCAAGCAGATCGCGGCACATCTCAATCTCTCGGTCACCACGGTTGCCCGCGCGCTGCGCGGTGGCGAACGTCTTGGGGCAGAAACCGTTGCCCGCGTCCGGGCCGCTGCCGATGACCTTGGCTATGTCCGAAACCTTGACGGTCTGCGCCTGCGCACCGGGCGCACGCACACGATCCTCGCCCTGCTCGGCACAGCCGAAGATGGCGAAGTTGGTGATCCCGGCTCCTCTGGCCTGACCATCGGGATGCAGCGCCGCCTTGCCGGTACAGGCTATGTCGTTCAAAGCATTTCGATTTCCATTGATGATCGCAGTCCGGACCTGCTGTCGCGCCTGCTTGCCGGCAATCGCACAGATGGCCTCATCCTCGACCATATCGAACCCGACGACCCGCGGGTCGCCCTGCTTGAACGCATCGGCCAACCCTTCGTCGCCTTTGGCCGCAGCAGCGCGGACCCCAGCCACGCCTATTTCGATATCGACAACGCGCATGCCGCGCATATCGGCACCGCCTCGCTGATCGCCCGTGGCTTCCGCCGTCCGGCCCTTGTCGAAGCTTCGCCCGACCTCAACTTCGCCCGGGATCGTGTGGCGGGCTATCGCGCCGCCTTGGCAGAGGCCGGCATTCCCTACGATCCCGCGCTTGTGCTCCATTGCCAAAGCGACGCTGCCGCCATCCGGGTCGCCACCCGCACACTTGCCCTGACGCACCCCCCGGATGCTTGGGTCTGCTCGAACGAGATTTTTCTCTTCGGGGCCCTCGCCGGGGCGCGCGATGCAGGGCAAGACCTTGATAAAACGGGATTTCACCTGCGCTCTGCCACCAATATCGGGGCCTATCTCGGCGTGCCCCTCACCACCGCGCATTATCCGCGCGAACAGGTGGGCTGGCACCTCGCCGATCTCATCCTTCAACAGATCGAAGGCACCCCTGCGCGCCGACTCCAGCGACTCGAACGCACCGAACTTCGCAGCTATTAGGGGAGTTCTGGCGCACCCGACAGGATTCGAACCTGTGACCTCTGCCTTCGGAGGGCAGCACTCTATCCAGCTGAGCTACGGGTGCGCTCTTGTGCCGTGGCTTACCGAAAGCGGGCGGCACATGCAACCGCCTATCCGCCCCCGGCCCTGCCTCAGCCGTTGAAAAGTTCGTTCGCCAGTTCCAGCGCAGACACCAGCGCATCCACCTCGGCCTTGGTGTTGTAAAGGCCAAAGGACGCCCGGCAGGTCGCGCCCACCCCCATATGTTCCATCAACGGCATCGCGCAATGCGTCCCGGCCCGCACCGCCACCCCCCGCTTGTCAAGGATGGTGGAGATGTCATGCGCATGGGCCGCCCCGGCCATGGTGAAAGAAAAGATCGCGCCCTTCGTGTCGGAATTGCCCTGCACGCTCAACCAGTTAAGGCCCGCCAACCGCGACCGCGCATAGTCCCGAAGGCTGCGCTCATGGGCGGCGATGTTCCCCATCCCCAGCCCCATCATGTATTCCAGCGCCACGCCAAGCCCGATCTGCGCCACGATGGACGGCGTGCCCGCCTCGAACTTCATCGGCGGGTCGTTATAGGTCACCGCCTCGCGCCCCACTTCGCGGATCATGTCCCCGCCGCCAAGGAAAGGCCGCATCTCCTCCATCCGTTCGCGCCGAATGTAGATCGCGCCCGACCCGCTGGGACCATAAAGCTTGTGCCCCGTGATCGCGTAGAAGTCGCAGCCGATGGCCTGCACGTCGACCGCCATATGCACCGCCGCTTGCGACCCGTCCACCAGCACCGGCACGCCCTTTTCCCGCGCGCCCGCACAGATGGCAGCAACATCCACCACCGTCCCCAGCACGTTCGACATCTGCGTGACGGCGACCAGCTTCGTGCGCGGCCCGATCGCATCGATCACCGCCTGCGGGTCAAGATCGCCATTCGCGTCACAGTCCACCCATTTCAGCACCACCCCCTGCCGCTCGCGCAGGAAATGCCACGGCACGATATTGGCGTGATGCTCCATGATCGACAGCACGATCTCATCGCCCGGCCCCAGCCGGGGCGCGGCCCAGCCATAAGAGACAAGGTTGATCCCCTCGGTCGTGCCAGAGTTGAAGACGATCTCCTCAGGGTCCGCGTTCAGAAACCGCCCGACGATGCCCCGCACGGCCTCGTACTTTTCGGTCGCAAGGTTCGACAGGTAATGCAAACCCCGGTGGACATTGGCATATTCCATGGAATAGGCCTGCGTCACCGCGTCGATCACCGCGCGCGGCTTCTGCGCGCTTGCCCCATTGTCCAGATAGACCAGCGGCTTGCCGTTCACCTGCCGCGACAGGATCGGGAAATCGGCGCGGATGCGCTCCACGTCATACATCAGAACCCAACCCCCAGAATCATCAGCAGAAGGCTCATCCCGAAAACGAAGCCCACGAAGGTGATGATCACCCCCAGAAAGACCAGCCCCAGCGACCGGAAGCCGTGCATCTCGGCCACGAAATTGACCAGCAGCCACAGGAACAGGATCACCCCCGCGATCTCCAGCACCGGCGCGACAGCGGGCAGCACGATCATCAGCAGGATCTGCGCCGCCACCACCAGCAACTGGATGAACTGCAACCAGGCGATCAGGATCACCGCATCCGGCAATTCCCCCCTGCCCCCCCGCCAGCGCCCCACGGCAAAGACCAGAAGCGATGTCAGCACCATGCCCACCGCCACCATCCCCGCCCAGAAGAACGGACCGACCGGCGTCAGCGTCGTCCCATCCGGTGCCACGGGCGGCGGCAGCAGGGCCTGCAACGCCTGCATCAGCACCGCCGACAGCACCGCCATCAGCACCAGCGCCGCCCAGCGGCCCGACAGCGGCAGCGGCACGCGCAGGATCACCCGCGCCGCCCCGCGCGGGTCGCGCAGCGTCAGGGCCACCAGCCCGGCGATGTTGCCCAAACTCAGGTCCATTCCCGCTCCGCCTCGATCAGCATAGAGACCCACAGATAGACGAAGCCCGCCAGAACCAGAACCCCCACCGCCGTCGCACCCGTCCCGCCGCCGATGAACCCCGCCACCAGCCCGTTCAGCAACACCAAGGGCGACACAACCAGCAGCGCCCAGAACAACGCCAGCCGGGACGAAAACCACGTCCCCTTGCCCCCGAACACCCGCGCCACCAGATGGCTGACCGCACCCAGCGCATAAAACATCAAGGGCGCGATAAAGACCCAGCCCAGCAACGCCCCGCCCATCCGCGCATCCAAGGGCACCTCTGGATGCAGAAAAGCCTCGCGCGACAGGCGCGGCCATTGCGCGACAAAGAACAGCAGGCACGCCCCCATCAGCACCGCCAGCGCCCGATCCTCGCGCACCCCCTGCCCCAGCTTTGCGCGGATCAGGGCGCGTGGCGCGCGCCAGCCGCGCAGGATGTCCAGCGTGACCGCCATCTCAATGCTCGTGCCGCGCCAGCCAGCCTTCCAGCCGCGACCGGATATCCTCGGCGATATCCTCGTCCTCGATCTCGGCAATCGACTCGGCAAGGAAGGCCAGAACCAGCAGCGATTGCGCCACCCGCTTCGGCACCCCGCGCGAGCGCAGGTAGAACAGCGCCACATCGTCGATCGCGCCCGACGTCGATCCGTGCGAACACTTCACGTCATCGGCATAGATCTCCAACTCCGGCTTGGCGAGGAATTGGCTGTCCTCATCCAGCAGCAGCGATTGGGAAATCTGATAGCCATCCGTCTTCTGCGCGCCGGGCTTGACCAGGATCTTGCCTTGGAACACCCCCACCGCGCCGTTCTTCAAGACCTTCTTGAACACCTGACGGCTTTCGCAACGCTCTGCCGCATGGGTGACGAAAACCGTGTCGTCATGGTGGAAATTGCCGTCCCCCACCGCCGCGCCTGCGACATGGGCCACCGCCTCGTCGCCGTTCAATTCGATGATCGCCTCGTTCCGGGTCAGCACGCCATTCGCCGTCAGCGTAAAGGACTTGAACAAAGCCCCCGCCCCCAGCCGCGCGAAGATATGCGTCACAGCACGACGTTCATGGTCACGGCCCTGCGCCCGCACATGGTGGAAGCGCGCGCCTTCGGCGACCTCTACCTCCATCACCTTGGAAAACCGCGCCGCAGCCGGGCCATTTTCCAAAATCGTGATCTCTGCCCCCGATTCCACCTTCACGCAATGATGCAGGATCGCATCGGAAGCCTCGGATTTATGAACGTAAATCAGCGAAACAGGCTTCGCCGCCTTCCCCGTCACCCGGATCAGCACGCCATCCGTCGCAAAGGCCGAATTCAGCGCCGCAAGGGGCCGCTGCACCGGGGTCTGCCCCCGCGCCTCCAGCACGCCATAGACCTCGCGCGCCCAATGGATATCGGCCCCGCCTGCCTTGGCCAGACGCTCGATCTCCACCCCGGCCAGCCGCAGGTCATCGGACGCTGCCGCATCAAAGACGCCGTCCACGAAGACGATCTTCAGCCGGTCGATCCCGCCGAAAACCGGGCTTTCGTCGCTGTCATCAAAGACCGCCGCCTTCGGCCCCTCGACCGCCGTCAGGCTGGTCGGATCGGTGTAGCGCCAATATTCATCCCGCTTGCCCGGCAGCCCCATCGCCGACAGCCGCGCCAAGGCCTCGCCCCGCGCCGCGCCCAACCAGCCGTCGCGCGCAAAGGTCAGCCCCGCGATCCGCGCCGACAGCGCGTCCTGCTTCGCCTGCGGCAGCGCCATCACTGCACCTCCGCCAGCAGATCGGCGTACCCGTTATTCTCCACCTCCAGCGCCAGTTCCGGCCCGCCCGTCTTGATGATCCGGCCATTGGCCATGATATGCACCACGTCCGGGCGGATATGGTCCAGCAGGCGCTGGTAATGCGTGATGACAAGGAAGGACCGCCCCGCATCGCGCAGCGCGTTCACCCCGTCCGACACCAGCTTCATCGCATCCACGTCCAGACCCGAGTCCGTCTCGTCCAGAATGCACATCTTCGGCTCCAGCATCGCCATCTGGAGGATTTCGTTCCGCTTCTTCTCACCGCCCGAAAAGCCCACGTTCACGGGCCGCTTCAGCATCTCGGCATCGATCTTCAGCGTCTTGGCCTTTTCGCGCACGACCTTCAGAAAGTCGCCCGCGCTCATCTCTTCCTCGCCACGCGCCTTCCTTTGCGCGTTCACCGCCGTCCGCAGAAAGGTCATGTTGCCCACGCCCGGAATTTCCACCGGATACTGGAACGCCAAGAACAGCCCCGC
>JBDKFE010000173.1:0-54953 GCA_039798885.1 Pseudomonadota bacterium
CGGCGATGCTGATATCACAGATCACGCGACCGGGCGGCGGGTTGGCCGTCGTGGTGCGGTCCGGGTCCGAGGCGGCGGTGCTGCGCGGGGTCGAAAGCACCTATGCGCTGGCGATGGAGGCGGCAATGTCGGGCCGTTCCGTGGCCGCGCTGGTGGCGGAGCGGGGTCTGGGCGAAGCGGTGGACCTGCCGTCGCTTTTGGCCGAAGGGCGGGTGACGCTGCCCATCACCCATCCTGATCCCGTGCATCTGCATGTGACGGGAACGGGGCTGACCCATCTGGGCAGTGCTTCGGCCCGGGATGCGATGCATGCCAAGCTGGCGGGTGCGGAGGCGCTGACCGACAGCATGAAGATGTTCCGCATGGGGCTGGAGGGGGGGCGTCCTGCCTTTGGGTCCGTGGGGGTGCAGCCGGAATGGTTCTATAAGGGCAACGGGACCACCGCCGTCGCCCCGGAAGGCGCGCTGACCATGCCGGGCTTTGCCGAGGATGGCGGCGAGGAGCCGGAATTGGCGGGGATTTACGTGATCTCGCCCAAGGGGGTGCCGTGCCGTCTGGGCTGGGCCTTGGCGAATGAGTTTTCGGACCATGTGACAGAGCGGGTGAATTACCTGTGTCTGGCGCATTCCAAGCTGCGCGAGGCGTCGTTCGGGCCGGAAATCCTGATCGGTGAATTGCCCGCCGATGTGCGCGGCATGAGCCGCATCCGCCGGGATGGCGCGGTGGTGTGGGAGAAGCCTTTCCTGTCGGGAGAGGCGAATATGTCCCACACTCTGGCCAATCTGGAGCATCATCATTTCAAGTACGGGCTGTTCCGGCATCCGGGCGATGTGCATGTGCATATGTTCGGCACCGCGACCTTAAGTTTTGCGGATGGGTTCGCGACCCGTCCGGGTGACCAGTTCGAGATCGAGTCCGCCCCGTTCGGGCTGCCGCTGAGGAATACGCTGGCCAAGGCCCCCGCAGAGGCGGGCGCGCAGGCCGTGCAAGCATTGTGAGGAAAGCATGACCTTCAAGCCCGCCAAATGGCCCCGGAAACTGCGGTCGCAGGAATGGTTCGGGGGGTCGAGCCGCGACAACATCTATCACCGCGGCTGGATGAAAAATCAGGGCTTCCCGCATGACCTGTTCGATGGTCGGCCCGTCATCGGCATCCTGAACACGTGGTCCGAGTTGAACCCCTGCAACGCGCATCTGAACGCGCTGGCGGAAAAGGTGAAGAACGGCATTTACGAGGCGGGCGGGTTCCCGGTGGAAGTCCCGGTGTTCTCGGTTTCCGAAAGCGCCTTCCGGCCGACGGCGATGATGTTCCGCAACATCGCGGCCATGTCGATCGAAGAGCAGATGCGCGGTCAGCCGATGGATGGCTGCGTGCTGCTGGTGGGCTGCGACAAGACCACGCCGTCCCTGCTGATGGCGGCGGCGTCCACCGACCTGCCGTCCATCGTGGTGACGGGCGGGCCAATGCTGAACGGCTACTTCCGGGGCGAGCGTGTCGGTTCGGGGACACATCTGTGGAAGTTTTCCGAGGCCGTGAAGGCGGGCGAGATGACGATGGCCGAGTTTGCCGAGGCCGAGGCGTCGATGAGCCGCAGCGCGGGGTCGTGCAACACGATGGGGACGGCATCCACGATGGCGTCGATGGCCGAGGCGCTGGGGATGGCGCTGTCGGGCAATGCGGCGATTCCGGCGGTGGACAGCCGTCGGCGGGTGATGGCGCAGATGTCGGGGCGGCGGATCGTGCAGATGGTGAAGGACGATCTGAAGCCGTCCGACATCCTGACACGGGAAGCGTTCGAGAACGCGATCCGCACCAATGCGGCGATCGGTGGGTCCACCAATGCGGTGATCCATATCCTTGCCATCGCGGGCCGCGTGGGCATCGACCTGACGCTGGACGACTGGGATCGTCTGGGGCGCGACGTGCCGACCATCGTGAACCTGATGCCGTCGGGGAAATACCTGATGGAAGAGTTCTTCTATGCCGGTGGCCTGCCTGTCGTGCTGAAGCGGCTGGGCGAGGCGGGTTTGCTGAACAAGGATGCGCTGACGGTGTCGGGGCAGACGGCGTGGGAGCAGGTGAAGGACGTCGTCAACCACAACGCGGATGTGATCCTGCCGGTGGAGAAGGCGCTGACGCAATCGGGTGGCGTGGTGGTGCTGAAGGGCAATCTGGCACCCAATGGCGCGGTGCTGAAGCCGTCGGCGGCGACGCCGTCCCTGATGGTGCATCGCGGCCGCGCGGTCGTGTTCGAGGATATCGACGACTACAAGGCCAAGATCAACGACCCGGATCTGGACATCGACGAGACCTGCGTGATGGTCCTGAAGAATTGCGGACCCAAGGGCTATCCGGGGATGGCCGAGGTGGGCAACATGGGCCTACCGCCCAAGGTGCTGAAAAAGGGGATCACGGATATGGTCCGCATCTCGGACGCGCGGATGTCGGGGACGGCCTTCGGGACGGTCTGCCTGCACACCTCGCCCGAGGCGGCGGTGGGTGGTCCCTTGGCCGTGGTGCAGAACGGCGATTTCATCGAGTTGGACGTGCCGAACCGCAGGCTGCATCTGGATGTGCCGGATGAAGAGATCGCGCGGCGTCAGGCGGAATGGACCCCGCGCATCGCCCCGCCGGACAGCGGCTATGCGATGCTGCACCACAAGCATGTGATGGGCGCGGATACGGGCGCGGACCTTGATTTCATGCTGGGCTGCCGGGGTGCGCCCGTGGGCAAGGATAGCCACTGATGGCCCGCGAAAAGGTCGCGCTGGTCGGCATCGGCAAGATCGCGCGGGATCAGCATGTTCCGGCGCTGGCGGCATCGCCCGATTGGGAACTGGCCGCGACGGTCAGCCGGTCGGGGACGGTGGAGGGCGTGGAGTCCTTCACCGATTTCGCGGCCATGCTGGCGGCGCGGCCCGATATCGGGACGGTGTCTTTGTGCCTGCCGCCGCAGCCGCGCTATCCCTATGCCGAGGCGGCGCTGCGGGCGGGGCGGCATGTGATGCTGGAAAAGCCCCCCGGCCAGACCTTGGCCGAGGTCCATGCGCTGGAACGCTTGGCAGCAGCGCAGGGCGTGACGCTTTACGCGACATGGCATTCCCGGATGGCCGAGGCGGTGGCACCCGCAAAGGCGTGGCTGGCGGACAAGGTGGTCCGCCGCGCCCATATCACATGGCGCGAGGATGTGCGGAAATGGCATCCCGGTCAGGATTGGGTGTTCGAACCGGGCGGGATGGGGGTCTTTGATCCCGGCATCAATGCGCTGTCGATCCTGACCGAAGTGCTGCCCGCGCCGGTGCATGTGACGGCGGCGGAACTGGAGTTTCCCGAAAACCGCGACACGCCGATTGCGGCGCGCATTTCGTTCTCGGGTGGCGTGACGGCGGATTTCGACTGGCGGCAGGAAGGCCCGCAGACGTGGGATATCGCGTTCGACACGGATGCAGGCCCCTGCGCGCTGCGGTTCGGCGGCAACCGCTTCTTCATCGGCGACCGAGAGGTGGCAGGCGAGCAGTCGATCATGGGGGAATATCCCAAGCTTTACGCACGCATGGCGGATCTGGTGCGGGCGGGGCAGTCAGAGGTCGATCTGGCGCCAATGGTCCATGTGGCGGATGCGCTGACGCTGGGTCGGCGGGTGGTCACGGACGCGTTCCATTTCTAGGAAATGGCGGGTCCGGGACAGCCCGGACCCGCGCAAGACCGCAGGCAAGAGCCGTCTGGGGAACGGCAACCTGCGTGGGAACCGTTCACTCGTCACAGGCACAAGGGCACCATTGCACTCGCTAAGGCACCAAGTTGCGGCCTGTGGCCACGCGTCTTGACTAGCAAAGCCTCGGCAGGATGTGCAGGCCGCGCCGGTATAGTGCGGCGTCGCGCTTGGATGGTGCTACGCCCTCTGTCGGGGGCCCCCTATCCTTATGCAGCATAAACAAATCCGCGTCCCGACGGGGCGGGGCGGCACGATCCGCTTGCCCTTCTGTGAAAGGGGAATAGGAAGGACGGCGGGCGCCACCGACGGTCGGGGACAGATGGCCAAGATCAGGGATATCGCAAAGCGGACGGGGGCGTCGATTGCCACGGTGTCGCGCGTGGTCAACGGGTCCGGCTATGTCAGCGCCGAGATGCGGGCCCGGATCGAGGAGGCGGTGCGCGACCTCGACTATCGGCCGAATGCCGGGGCGCGGATGATGCGGTCGGGGTCAAGCCGCGCGGTGGGCGTGCTGCTGCCGGCGCTGGATGTGCATTTCTTCGGGATCCTCGCCCATACGGTGGAACAGGCGCTGTTTGCGCGGGGCTATCAGGCGATGATCTGTTCCACCTCTGAAAGCCCGGCGCATGAGGCGGCCTATGTCGGCGCGATGCTGGCGCAGCAGGTGGATGGGGTGATCCTTGCTGCCGTCGCCTCTGATGGGGCGGGCGTGGGGCGGTTGCAGGCGGCGGGTGTGCCCATCGTCGCGGTGGATCGCGCGCTGCCGGGGCTGGCGGCGGTGGCGGTGGACCATCACGCGGGCGGACGGATGCTGGCGCGGCATCTGCTGGACCTCGGCCACCGGGCCATCGGCGTGGTGGGCGCCCCGGGCCATTCCGCCCCGGTGCAAGAGCGGCTGGCGGGCATCTCGGCGGAACTGGCGGATGCGGGGCTGGCCCCGGTCGTCGTGCGCCTTGGTGCAGAGCATGGGTTCGAGGCCTGCCGCGCGCTGGCGGATGCGGCACTGGAGGCGTGCCACCCGACGGCGATCATCGGGACGACCGACATGGCGGCGATCGGCGCGATCCATGCGGCGGTGGGGCGCGGTCTTTTGGTGCCGCGCGACCTGTCGGTGATCGGCTTCGACGATCTTCCCGCCGCGCGTTACACGATCCCGCAACTGACCACGGTCGCCCAGCCGATACGCGAGATCGGGCAGGCCGCCGTGGACCGTCTGCTTGCGCTGATCGAGGGGAAGGCCGCGCTGCCGCCGCCTGTCCTGCCCTTGCGGCTGATGGAACGCGGGACGACGGCGCGGGTCTGAACCTGCCTCTTCATCTTGGCCCAAATACCCTGGGGTCCGGGGCAAAGCCCCGGCGGGGTCCGCCTCTCAATAAGGCATGGGATGGTCGCGGTGGGCGGCGTCGATTTCGGCCAGAACCTCGGGCGTCAGGGTGACGTTGGCCGCGCCGAGGGCGGTGCGGAGTTGGTCGACTGTGGTCGCGCCGAAGATCGGGATGCAGGGGAAGGGGCGCTGGCGGCAGAAGGCGATGGCCATCTGCGCGGGGTCAAGGCCGTGGCGCGCGGCGATGCCCAGATAGGCGGCGACGGCGGGGAAGGTGCGGGGCGTGATGCGGCCCGACAGGTTGGGGTTCAGGCTGCGGCGCGATCCTTCGGGGATCACGTCGCCCGCATATTTGCCCGTCAGCAGCCCCGTGGCGAGGGGCGAGAAGGCGAGCAGGGGCAGGTTTTCGGCGGCGGAAAGCTCGGCCCAGTCGCTGTCGAACTGGCGGCAGAGGAGGGAGTATTCGTTCTGCACGCTGACCATGCGCGGCAGGTCGTGCAATTCGGCCAGATGCAGCCAGCGGGCGGTGCCCCAGACGGATTCGTTGGAAAGCGCAAGGTGGCGGATTTTGCCGTCGCGGATCAGGTCGGCGGCGGTGGTCAGGATTTCCAGCATATGTTCGGTGACGGCGCCCCGGTCGATGGGGTTGGGGTCGAAGTCCCAGATTTGGCGGAAGTGGTAGCTGCCGCGGTTGGGCCAGTGCAGTTGGTAGACGTCGATCACATCGGTCTGCAGGCGGCAGAGCGAGGCGTCCACCGCCGCGCGGAAGTTGGCGGCGGTGATGGGGGCGCCGTCGCGGACGGCCTTTTGCCCTTCGCCGGTGATCTTGGTCGCGATCACCAGACGGTCGCGGCCTTTGCGCGAGGCAAGCCATGTGCCGATGATCTGTTCCGTGCGGCCCACGGTTTCGGCGCTGACGGGGTTCACGGGATACATTTCCGCCGTGTCCCAGAAGGTGCAGCCGTGATCCAGCGCCATGTCCATCTGGGCATGGCCGTCGGCTTCGCTGTTCTGGGTGCCCCATGTCATCGTGCCGAGGCAGAGTTCGGAGACCATGAGGTCGGTCTGGCCGAGGCGGATCTGTTTCATCGGATACCCCTTTCGCGTTCGGCGGGAGCGTAGCGGGGGCGGCGGTGGGGGCAAGAGGCCGATTGAGAACAAAAAGTGAACATGATAGATTTGCGGGCATGAGTCTGCCGATCCTTTCCGAACACGGACCGCGGCCCCACGGGCGGGGGATGGTGCCTTTGCCCGGCGGGGCGGCGGCGGGGATCGGGCTTGCGCGCGGGCGGGTGCATGAGATGCGGGGTCCGTCGCGGGTGGCGCTGGCGGTGCAGGTGATGGGCGAATGCGCGGGGCCGGTGCTGTGGCTATATCCCGGCTGGCAGGCGGAGCGGCTTTATCCCGATGGGGTGGCGGTCTGGGCTGATCCGGCGCGGCTGATCTGCGCGCGGGTGCGGCGGCCCGAGGATGCGCTGTGGTCGATGGAAGAGGCGCTGCGGTCTGGCGCGGTGGGGCTGGTGGTGGCCGAGTTGCCGGTAGCCCCCGCGCTGACGCCCGTGCGGCGGTTGCAACTGGCGGCCGAGGCGGGGGCAGAGGCGGCGCATCATGCGGGGCATGGGGTGGCGCCGCTGGGGCTGTTGCTGACAGGGGGCGAGGATGTGGCGGCGGGGGTGGAAAGCCGCTGGCGGATGTCGCCCTTGCCGTCGGGGTCCACGCTTCTGGAGGAGCGGGGTCCGGTCTGGCGGCTGGAGCGCGAGCGGGCGCGGGGCGCGGGGCCTGCGGTCTGGCGGTTGGAGCGCGGGGCGAAGGGGGCGGTGCTGGAGGGGCTGGGGTGAGGGCGTCCCAGCTTCCCTTTGGCAAGCGTGCGGCCATCGCCGCACGCGCCGTAATCGTGTTCCATCCGTTCCGCCCGTGCCCCTAGCCTTCGCCAAAACTGACAACCCCTTGCGGCTTCGTTGCCTCAGCCGCAATCGGACCGGCGAAAAGGTCCACTGGACCTTTTCGCGTCGGTCTTCTGACGCCTTGGACCCACTGGTTGAGTCAAAATACGTAAATTACGTAATCTCTCGCCTCAGACCAATCTGCGGAAGGTCGGCACCGGGCCGGAATTGTCGAAGAAGGGGACGCCTTCATCCGGGCGGCCCGTGGCAAGGGCGGCGATTTCGGCCAGCACCACCTCGGTGATGAAGGGCAGGTCGAGGGCGCGCGCCTCTCCGCAGCCGATCCAGTGCAGGTGCGACAGCTCGTCCGAGGCGGCAGAGAAGTCGTCGGGATCGCCCGCGATATGGCCCGCGTCGATCAGGAAGAAGCGCGCGTCAAAGCGGCGAGAGCGGCCGGGCGGCGTGATGGCGCGGAAGATGAAGCGCAGCGCAGGCGTTGCGGCGGGGGCGAGGGTGAGGCCCGTCTCTTCGGCCAATTCGCGCAGGGCGGCGGTGGCCAGCGCGGCGGGAGAAGGGGCGGGGTCGGGCAGATGCTGGGTCAGGCGCGCGATGCAGGCCTCTGCCAGCAGGCCGGGGGTCAGGGGGCGGTGGTCGCCTGCGTCCACGCCGCCGCCGGGGAAGACATATTTCGACGGCATGAAGGCCGCGCCCGCGCCGCGCTGTCCCATAAGGACCTGCGGACCCGTCAGGGTCTGGCGCAAAAGGACGGTCGTGGCGGCGGGGCGGATCGGCTGATCCGTCATCCCTTCGTCGCGTCCTGCCGTCCGAATCCGTGCATCCGTTTCGCCCATTGCACCGCCACCAATGCCCCCTTCAGCCGAGGCAGAAGGTAGAGCGAAAGCGCGACCGTGCCCACGGAAAAGATCGTGGCCAGCGTCAGCGGGTCGGGACGCCATGTGGTGAAGGCCCAAAGGATGACCGGGGCCATCAGATGGCCGACGATCAGGATCGTCAGATAGGCCGGCCCGTCATCGGCGCGCTGGTGGTGCAGCGCCTCGCCGCAGACGGGGCAGCTTTCGCGGACCTTGAGATAGCCGCGCAGCATCGGACCCGCGCCGCAGGACGGGCAGCGCCGCCGCCAGCCGCGCCGCATGGCAGGGCCAAGGGGCCTGTCTTCGAGGAGATCCTCGCGCAGGTCGTCTTGCGGGAAGTTGCCGTCGGGCATCGGGGTCGTCCTGTCGCTTATTCGGCCGCCTGCCGAGAGCGTAGGCCTAAGGCGCGGCGCGCGCGGACGCGAGGGGACGGATCGCCGCATCAGCATATCTGCGCGCGTTCCGGCAAAAATTTGCGTGAGGCATCGACGGAAAGCGGGTCGCATTGCGTTTGACCGTCAGAAGGGTGGCGGAAGGTCGCGGCCCACAGAGGAGACGAGCGATGAAACGGACTATGCTGACGGTGCTGGCGCTGGCTGCGGTGACGGGGGCGGCGCTGTCGACCGCCGCGATGGCGGACCGGGGCGACATGATGGGCATGGGCGGTGGCATGGGTGGCCCGCTGGCCGCGCTGGATTTCGCCGCGATGGATGCCGACAAGGACGGCAAGCTGACGCAGGCCGAGATCGACGCCTTCCGTGCGTCCGAGGTGGCGGCGGCGGATGCGGACAAGGACGGCAAGCTGTCGGCGGCGGAAGTGTCGGCGATGCAGGTCAAGCGCATGCAGGCGCGGGCCGACGATATGGCCGCGCGGATGATCGAGCGGCTGGATGCCGATGGCGATGGGCTGCTGACGGCGGCGGAATTCGCCGCGCGTCCGGCACCGGATCGACTGATGGAGATGGCCGATACCGACGGGGATGGCGCATTGAGCGAGGCCGAGATCGACGCCGCGCAAGAGCATATGGCCGAGATGCGCGGTCCGGGCGATGGGCACGGGCATGGCCGGGGTCACGGGCATGGCGGCTGGAAACGCTGGTTCGGTGGTGACGATCAGTGATCCTGTGCGGTCCCGCGCATCCATGGGGGTGCGCGGGATTTGCGCGATGATGCGTGACAGGATAAGCCCGAGGCAGGATGGACATGCCCCGCGACATGCAGGCCGAGGATCTGGCGCAGGCCGGGGACGAGGTGCTTTTGGCCCGCTATGCCGCGGGCGACCCCGCCGCCGCGCGGGTGCTGACGCAGCGGTTGGTGCCGCGCGCGCTGGGCTATGCGGCGCGATTGCTGGGCGACGGGGCCGAGGCCGAGGATGTGGCGCAGGAGGCGATGCTGCGGCTTTGGCGCGCGGCCCCCGGCTGGCGGGCGGGCGAGGCGCAGGTGTCGACATGGCTGTACCGCGTCGTCACCAATCTTTGCACCGACCGGATGCGGGCAAGGACGCGGCGTCGGGCGGCGGCGTTGGACGATGCTCCCGACGTGCCGGATGGGGCGCGGGGCGCAGAGGCCGGGATGATCGAGGCGGACCGGATGGCCGCCTTGCAGGCGGCGCTGGATGCGTTGCCGGAACGGCAGCGGCAGGCGGTGGTGCTGCGCCATATCGAAGGGTTGGGAAATCCCGAGATCGCGGCAGTGATGGACATCGGCGTAGAGGCGGTCGAAAGTCTGACCGCCCGGGGGAAACGGGCGCTGGCGGCCTTGCTTGCCGGGCAGCGCGGGGAATTGGGCTATGAGGATGACGGGGACTGAGGCGATGCAGGACCGGGACGATCTGGACAATCTTTTCGCAGCGGCGCGGGCGTCGCGGCCCGTTCCGTCAGAGGCGCTGATGGCGCGGGTGCTGGCCGATGCGCTGGCCGAGCAGCCACGGCCTGCGGTCGCCGTTGCCCCTGTGGTGGTGGTGCCGCGTCTGGTGCCGCGTCTGGGTCTGTGGTCGCGGTTGGCGGCGGTGTTCGGGGGGCCGGGGGCGCTGGCGGGGATCGGGTCGGCGGCGGCGGCGGGGCTGTTCATCGGCTATGTGCAGCCGTCGGGCCTGTCGGTTCTGGGCGATGCGGTGTTGGGCACGCCGCTGGAGACGGTGGAACTGATGCCTGATGTGGATGGCCTTCTGGCCGGGGAATAGGATCATGGTCGACACGAAGGATGGCCGCGGTGCAGCGGTTCCGGCGGGAAAGCCGGGGGGTGGCAAGGGCCTGCGGATCGCGCTGGGCGTTTCGGTGGCACTGAACCTGCTGGTGGCGGGGCTGGTGGCAGGCGCGATGCTGCGCGAGGGCGGGCCGCGCGACCGGATGCTGCGCGATCTGGATTTCGGGCCCTTGACCGAGGCGCTGTCGGATGCAGACCGCGACGCGCTGCGGCGGGCGTTCGTCGCGCGGTCGGGCGGGTTCCGCGATGTGCGGGCCGAGATGCGGGCGGATTTCGATGCGCTGCTGCGCGCGCTGCGGGTGGAGCCTTTCGACGCAGAGGCTGTGCGCGGTCTGCTGCTGGGTCAGCAGGCGCGCGTGCAGGACCGGCTGATGCTGGGGCAGGATCTGCTGCTGGAGCGGCTGACCGCCATGTCCCCCGCAGCGCGGGCAGAGTTTGCGGACCGGCTGGAGCAGCGGTTGCGGCGCGGTCCGGGCGGGCGCGACGGGCACGGATCAGGCGGCTGAGCGGCTGACGATCACGCGGTTGCGACCCTGCGTCTTGGCCGCGCGGAGGGCGCGGTCGGCCTGTTCGATGACGTGATCGGGCAGGGTGCCGGGGCTGGCCTGCGCGATACCGATGGACAGGGTCACCTGCACGCTGCGCCCGTCCTTCAGGCGGATCGGTGTGTTGCCTATGCTATCGCAGAGTGTGCGCGCACGCTCGGCGCCTTCGGCACAGGTGGATTTGGGCAGGACAATGAGGAATTCCTCGCCCCCGATGCGGGCGAGCAGGTCTTCGGGCCGCATCGCGGATTGCAGGCGGGCCGCGACTTCGGCAAGGACGTCGTCGCCTGCGACATGGCCAAAGCGGTCGTTCACCTGCTTGAAATGGTCAAGGTCGGCAAGCAACAGGACGAAGCCGCGACCTGTGGTCACCGCAGTCGCCGCCATTTCGCCCATGCGGCGCAGGGCGTAGCGGCGGTTGTGCAGGCCCGTCAGCGGATCGGTCATGGCCAGCCGCGCTTGATCGTGCAGCGATGCGCGGCGGTTGGCGGCGGCACGGGTCCGGCGCAGCATGCCGGTCAGGCGCAGGGCGGTTTCCGACGGGGGGGCGTTGGCGAGGATCGCCTCGTCCGCGCCAAGGTCATAGCAAAGCGGGGCCAGCAAAGGGTCGGACAAGAGGACGGCGATACCCGCGTCGCGGCTGTGCAGCGAGCTGCGGAGTTCCGACAGCAGCGCGGCTGCGCCCTGCGGGTCTTCGGTGGCGTCGATCAGATAGGCATCGGGCAGATCGGGGGACGGGGTGTCCTGCTGCGGACCAATCAGCGCGGCGCGGTCGCGCAGCGTCAGGCCATGCGGCATCAGGGGCAGAAGCAGGGCGCGCAGGCAGGCGGCGGTTTCCTGTCGCAGCGAGGTGACGGCGATGGTGCCCGGCCAGTCGAAGGGTTCGGCCGCGTCGTCGAAACCGTCGAAGGGCAGCGCCAGACGGTGCCCCGGATCGCGCCGCCGCAGAAGCGCGCGGATGCGGGCCAAGAGCAGCGCCCCGTCGGTGGGTTTGGGCAGCACGTCATCGCCCCCGGCACGCAGGGCCGCAAGGCGGTTTTGTTGCGTGGGGTTTGAGGTGTGCACGATCACCGGAAGGTCCCTGTGCCGCGGATTGGCGCGCAGCCGTGCAAGGACTTCCGTCCCCGGCAGGTCGGGAAGGTTCAGGTCCAGCAGGACCAGATCGGGCGAGAGTTCGTCGGTCAGGCGCAGGGCGGTCGCGCCGTCTTCGGCAAGGATCGTGTCATGCAGAGCGGCGGTCAGGCGGCCCTTGAACACGATGCGGTTGGTTGCGACATCGTCGACGATCAGTATCCTGCCGGTCATGAAGCCGCTGCCGTTCTTTGCCTTTGTCGGCGGATCATGGTTCCAAAAGTGTTACCAAGGCGTTAACGAGACCTTTCCTCACCGTGGAAAACTTGATGCAAAAGCCGGGATTGCGGGAATGAAGGCCGAAGCGGCAGAGACGCTGGCCCTGCGGGCGCTGGGGTGGCTGGCGGGGAATGACGATCTGTTCCCGGTGTTTCTGGGATCGACCGGCGCGTCGGTCACGTCCTTGGCCGAGGCGGCGGGGCAGCCGGAGTTCCTTGCTGCGGTGCTGGATTTCCTGCTGATGGATGATGCTTGGGTCATGGCCTTTTGCGATGCAGAGGGCGTGGCCTATACGTTGCCTCAGCAGGCACGGGCGGCGCTGCCGGGCGGGCAGGTGGAGCATTGGACCTGATTGCAATCCCGCGCAGGGGCGGCGAATGTCGCGCCAAGGGCATGGCAGAGGGAGCAGCGGCATGATCGACGGCGTGATCTTCGACAAGGATGGGACGCTGTTCGACTTCCGCGCAAGCTGGGGCGCATGGGCGATGCGGCTGGTGGGGATGCTGGCGACAGAGAGCGGGCTGTCCGAGGCAGAGTTGGGCGCGTCCATCGGGTTCGACCCGGCGGCGATGGGATTTGCGCGCGACAGCGTGGTGATCGCCGGAACGCCGAGCGAGATTGCGCGCGCGCTTGTCCGGGTGCTGCCGGGGGTTTCCGTCGGGGTGCTGGAGGGGCGGCTGAACCGTCTGGCCGAGGGCGCGCCGATGTTGCCGGCGGTGGACCTGAACGCGGTGCTGGGTGGATTGCGGGCGCGCGGGCTGCGGATCGGGCTGGCAACCAATGACAACGAGGATGCTGCGCGGGCCCATCTGGCAGCGCATGGGATCACGGGGCTGTTCGATTACATTGCAGGCTATGACAGCGGGCACGGGCCCAAGCCGGGGCCGGGCATGTGTGCGGCCTTTGCGCGGCAGCACGGGCTGGACCCGCGCCGCGTGGTGATGGTGGGCGACAGTTGCCACGATCTGGAGGCCGGGCGCGCGGCGGGGATGCGGACGGTGGCGGTGCTGACGGGCATCGCGGGGGCGGCGGAACTGGCCCCTCATGCGGATGCGGTGCTGCCCGATATCGGGCATCTGGGCGGCTGGATCGACGGTCTGGCGGCCTGATGGCCCCCGGCTGAGGCAGCCGCTTTTCAAAAACGACATGTTCGCGTCGGGGGTAGAGTGTCTTTCGCCCCGTGGCTTCGTCATGTTGGCCGAAAGCAGGGATGAACCTGACGGAGGCCGTGATGAACGAAGAACCACGCAAGCGCCGCGCCGGGGGGCGCGCGGGCAACAAGTTGCGCGCGGGGACGTCGGTCATCGACCAGATGCCGTGGCGGATTCCGGTGAACCCGGATGCCCCGGTGGAGCCTTTGGATGCCGAAGGGGTGCAGCGCATCCACAAGGGCGCGATGCGTATCCTGAAGGAAATCGGGATCGAATTCCTGAACCCCGACGCGGTGGCCTACCTGAAAAAGGCGGGCTGCAAGGTGGACGGGACGAACGTGAAGTTCGACGAGGCCTTCGTGATGGAGATGGTGGCAAAGGCCCCGTCGGAATTCACCATCACCCCGCGCAATCCCGACCGCGAGCTGGTGATCGGCGGCAAGCACATGGTGTTCGTCAACGTCTCGTCCCCGCCCAACGCATGGGATCTGGAGCGCGGCAAGCGGTCCGGGGATTTCGAGACGTTCAAGGAATTCATGAAGCTGACGCAGTATTTCAACTGCATCCACATCGCGGGCGGCTATCCGGTGGAACCTATCGACATCCACCCGTCGGTCCGCCATCTGGACTGCCTGTATGAAAAGCTGACGCTGACGGACAAGGTCGTGCATGCCTACAGCCTTGGGGCAGAGCGGGTCGAGGACGTCATGGAGATGACGAAGATCGCCGGTGGGCTGACCGAAGAGGAGTTCTGCGCGAAGCCGCGGATGTATACCAACATCAACTCTGTCTCGCCCTTGAAGCATGACTATCCGATGCTGGATGGCGCGATGCGTCTGGCCAAGCGGGGGCAGCCGGTGGTGGTGACGCCCTTCACGCTGGCGGGTGCGATGGCGCCGGTGACGATGGCGGGGGCGGTGGCGCTGTCCTTGGCCGAGGCGCTGGCGGCGATTGCGCTGCTGCAATATATCGCGCCGGGCTGCCCGGTGGCGATCGGGACCTTTACCAGCAACGTGGACATGAAGTCCGGCGCGCCCGCCTTCGGCACGCCGGAATATATGCGCGCGACGCAGATGACGGGGCAGTTGGTGCGGTTCTACGGGCTGCCGTTGCGGTCGTCGGGCGTCTGTGCGGCGAATGTGCCGGACGGGCAGGCGATGTGGGAGACGTCCAACAGCCTGTGGGCGGCGGTGCAGAGCCAGACGAACATGGTCTATCACGCGGCCGGATGGCTGGAGGGCGGTCTGATTGCGAGCCCTGAGAAATTCGTGATGGATTGCGAAGTGCTGCAGATGATTCAGCGCTATTTCGAAGAGGCGACCTTTGCCACGGGCGAAGATGACATCGCCTTTGACGCGATCAAGGAGGTCGGCGCGGGCGGGCATTACTTTGGCTGCCAACACACGCAAGAGCGGTATTCGACGGCCTTCTATGCCCCCTTTGTCAGCGATTGGCGCAATTACGAGGCCTGGCAGAACGACGGATCGGTCTGGACACCAGAGCGGGCGCACCGCATCTACAAGCAGATCCTTGAGGAATTCGTGGCCCCAGAGATGGACGGCACGCATCAGGAGGAGTTGCGCCGCTTCGTCGCCCGCCGCAAGCAAGAGGGCGGCGCGCCCACCGATTTCTGATCGGCGCGGTCGTATAGGGTCCCAGATTTTTCTTTCCGCATGGGCGCGGCGGGGTTAGCCTCTGCGCCGGGAAAGGCCCGCGCAAGCCGGGCCGCCAAGGGGACTGGGACGGGTACCTGATGGACATTCGGACGAGGGGGCGGGGGCTCTTGGCCCTGACGGGCGCTGCGGCTGGCCTCGCACTCTGGGCGGTGGATGCGGCGGCGCTGCGGGGCGGATGGCCCGAGCGGGCGGATTTCGCGGCATCGGTGTTTGCCTTCACGTTCTTTGCATCGGTTCTGGCGATGACCGGGCCGCTTGCGCTGCGGCGCGCGGTGCTGTCGGCGCTGCCCGTGGCGGTGGCGGTGGCGGGGTTTCTGTCGATGGCGGCCCTGCGGTTCGGGACGGTGGCGGAGTTCCAGATGTCGGGTCTGCCGTTTCTGGCGGCCTTCGTGCTGGGCTTCGTGCCGCTGCCCTTTCTTGTCGTGGCGGCGGGGCAGGGATGGACGAACTATCCGGCGCTGTTTGCCGAAGGCTGGCGGATGGTGGTGCGGGCGGTGGCGGCATGGGTCTTTGCCGGGCTGGTCTGGGGCGTGATCTGGCTGTCGGACGCGCTGCTGGGGCTTGTCGCGCTGGGGTTCATGGAGGCGCTGACCACGGCGGGGCCGCTGCCGGGAATGTTGACCGGGGCGGCGCTGGGGTTGGGTGTGGCGGCAGCGGCCGAAGGGGCCGGGGACGTGGCGCCCGATCTTGTGCTGCGCCTGATCCGCATGCTGGCCCCGCCGGTGCTGGCGGTGGCGGCGCTGTTCATGGTGGCGCTTCCGTTGCGCGGGATGGAACCTTTGCCGGGCGGCATCTCGGCGGCGGGGGTGCTGCTGGCGGTGGCTGCGGTGATCGTGGTGCTGGTCAGCGTGCTGGCCGGACCGGATGACGAAGCGGCGGCGCAGGGGCGGGTGCAGGGTCCGGTGGGCATGGCACTGGCGGGGCTGTTGGTGGTGCCGGTGGTGTTGGCGGTCTGGGCGCTGGCGGTGCGGGTGGGGCAGCATGGCTGGACGCCGGGGCGGCTGTTCGCGGCGCTGATGGCGGTGGTGATGGCAGGCTATGCGCTGGCCTATCTGGCGGCGCTGGCGCGGGGCGGGCGGTGGCGGGTCGGGGTGCGGTTGGGCAATCTGGCCATGGCACCGGTGCTGGCGCTGGCGGCGGCGCTGTGGCTGTCGCCGCTGCTGAATGCCGAGGCGATTTCGTCCCGGGGGCTGGTCGAGCGCTACGAGGCGGGGCAGGTGGCGGCGGGCGATCTGGACGTGGCGGCGCTGGCAGCATGGGGCAAGCCGGGGGCGGCCGCGCTGGCGCGGCTGGAGGCGCTGGCGGCAGAGCCGGGGCATGAGGCGCTGGCCGTCAAGCTGGCCGCGAAGGATGCGGCGGAGCCGGTGGTCATGCCCGAAGAGGCGGCGGTGCTGCTGGCAGAGTTGCGGTCGGTCATGCCGGTGCAGCCTGCGGGCGCGGTGGCCACGCGGGACATGTTGCTGGCGGCCATCCCGGCGGTGGAAGTGCAGACATGGATCGAGGCCTGCCGCACGCCCCTGCCGGGCACAGAGCGTCCGGGCTGTGTCTTTGTGGTGGCGGACCTCTGGACCGCCGAACCGGGTGAGGAGGGGCTGGTCCTGCTGCGCGAGCCTGCGGGCTATGTGCGCTATGAGGGGTTGGGGCTTGGCCCGCAGGGTGTGGCGCGGCGGTCCGTCGCGGCGATGTCGGGCGCGTTGCCCGACCGGGCCGAGGGCGAGCGGTTGATCGCGGCGCTGCAGGATGCGCCGCCTGCGGTGCAGGTCGCGCCGATGAACATGCTGGCGGTCGAGGGTGGGCTGATCCTGCTGCCCTAAAGGGTTTCTTGACGGCTTTGCGCGAGTCTCCTTTCCCGCAAGGGACGGGAGGCGGGCGTGAACGGGCTGGTCAATCGGGCGATCCAGAATTTCCTGCGGGACGGGTGGGGTGCGGCGGCTTGGGCTGATGCGGCGCGGGCGGCAGGTGTGCCCGCCGCAGGGTTCGAGCCGATGTTGGAATATGACCCCGCGCTGACGGGGCGGTTGGTGGCGGCAGCGGCGGCGCGGCTGGACCGCGACGGGGATTGCCTGCTGGAGGATCTGGGGACGTGGCTTGTCTCGCACCCGTCGCGGGCGGGTGTGCGACGGCTGTTGCGCTTTGGCGGGCCGGATTTCGTGGAGTTTCTGCATTCGCTGGACGATCTGCCCGCACGGGCGCGGCTGGCGCTGCCCGATCTTGCCCTGCCGCCCCTGCGGCTGGAGGTGGTGGGGGCGGGCCTGTTTCATCTGTATGTCGGTCCCGGCCTTGCCGGGGCGGGCGCGGTGGCGCGCGGGCTGTTGCGGGCGATGGCGGATGATTACGGCGCGCTGGCGGTGATCGAGGGCGAGGATGGCGCGGGCGACGGGGCGGCGGTGCTGACGATCCGCCTTCTGGACACGGCCTTCGCGGAAGGCCGTGCCTTCACGCTGGGGCGCGCGTGATGGGGGAGTATCGGTTGCAGGCGGCGGCCCTTGGCCGGTTGATGCCGATGCATCTGGCGCTGGATGGGCGGGGGCGCGTGACGTCGGCCGGGGCGACGCTGGAGCGGGTCGTGGGCGAACGGCTGGAGGGTGCGGACTTTTTCGCGCGCTTTGCCTTGCGGGGGGTGGCGGGTCGCAACCGGGTGGCGGACCTGCCATGGATGGCGCGGATGCATCTGTCGGTGCGGGATCGGCCTGACCTGTCATTTCGCGGGCAAGCTGTGCCGCTGGGGCCGGGGAAGGGGGCGCTGGTCAACCTGTCCTTCGGGATCGGGGTGGTGGAGGCGGTGCAGCGCTTTGATCTGACCGAGGCTGATTTCGCGCCGACTGATCTGACGGTGGAGTTGCTGTATCTTTACGAAGCCAAGACCGCGGTGCTGGAGGAGTTGCGCGCGCTGAACCGCCGCCTGCACGGCGACAAGGTGGTGGCAGAGGGGCAGGCCCTGACCGATGCGCTGACGGGGCTGGGCAACCGCCGCGCGCTGGAGGGGGCGCTGGAGGGGATGGTGCGGCCCTTTGCGCTGGTCGCGCTGGATCTGGACGGGTTCAAGGCGGTGAATGACCGGCTGGGCCATGCGGCGGGGGATCATGTGCTGGCCACGGTGGCGCGGCGGCTGGAAGGGGCCTGCCGTGCGGGCGATGCGGTGTTGCGTCTGGGCGGGGATGAGTTCGTCCTTCTGCTGCCGGGGATGGTGTTGGCGGATGCGGTGCTGCGGCGGATGCGGCGGGTGATCGCGGCGGTGGCGAAACCCATCCCGTGGGAGGGGGAGGTTGCACGCATCGGCCTAAGCGCGGGCGTCATTCTGGCGGAAGAGGGGGGGAATCCCCCTGCCGATGCGCTGTTGCCACGTGCCGATGCGGCCCTTTATGCGGCCAAACGCGCGGGAAAGGGGCAGGCGGTCGTCTGGCACCCCGGCCTTGGCGAGGGGTGAGGGGCCGCTGCGCCCCGTCCGACAGGATGTGGTCGCATCGGTTCGTCTGCCTTCGGTCCCGCCGGGCGATGGCCTTACCGCCCATCCCCCAGACGATCGGTGGCATGGGTCTGGCGGATGGCAGTCTGCCCGCATTCGGGCGGGGCAGATATCGGAACGGGCGCAGGCAGGGCCAAAGGCGGCCCGCCCGAAACCCGAGGTTTGACCCATGCGCCGGATCCGCACCCTTGCGCTTGCTGCTGCGGCTGCCGTTGCAATGGCCGGGACCGCGATGGCAATCGATGCCGGGTCGCAGGCGGCCTTTCTGCCGGTGGCGGGCGCGGCATCGGCGCCTTTGGGCGCGGCGGGGATTTGCCGTGATTATGACTGGGCCTGCGCCGGGGCGACCTATGCCGCCCCCGTCGGGCCAGAGGTGCTGCGCGTGGCGACGGTGATCAACCGCGCCGCCAATACCCGCATCCGTCCCGTGTCGGACATGGACCAGTACGCGACCGCCGAGCGTTGGTCGCTGCCCACCAAGCGCGGCGGGGATTGCGAGGATTACGCGCTGTTCAAGAAGCTGGAGCTGATCAAGGCAGGCGTGTCGCCGGATCGTCTGTTGATGGCGGCGGTGCTGGATCGGCAGAGCAATGTGCATGCCGTGCTCGTCCTGCGGACCGCGATGGGGGATTACGTTCTGGACAACCTGACCAACCGCGTCCTGCTGTGGAACCAGACGGGCTATGTCTTTCTGCGGATGCAGGACCCGGCGCAGCCCGCGCGCTGGGTTGGCAGTTACGTCAAGGCCGGGTCGGGCCTGTCAAGCTGATTTCCCCCCCCTGCCCGGACGTTCGGGTGGCCGCGTCGCAGGGCGCGGCCTTTTTTTGCGCGTCGGCAAAGGAAAGGGCGCCCCGGCATGGACCGGGACGCCCCTTTTCTACCTTTTGACCCGGCCGATCAGGCGGCCAGATCGTAGCGGTCGGCGTTCATCACCTTGACCCATGCGGCGACGAAATCGGCCACGAACTTGGCGCGGTTGTCGTCTTGGGCATAGACTTCGGCATAGGCGCGCAGCACCGAGTTGGAGCCGAACACAAGGTCCACGCGGGTCGCGGTGAACTTCGTGGCGCCAGAGCTGCGGTCCACGATGTCATAGAGGTTGCGGCCCTTGGGCACCCATTTGAAGCCCATGTCGGTCAGGGTGACGAAGAAGTCGTTGGTCAGAGCGCCCGGACGGTCGGTAAAGACGCCGTGCGCGGTGCCGCCATGGTTTGCCCCGATGGCCCGCATCCCGCCCAGAAGGACGGTCATTTCGGGGGCCGACAGTCCCATAAGCTGCGCGCGGTCGAGGAGAAGCTCCTCCGGCTCCACCGCGTAGTCTTTCTTGAGGAAGTTGCGGAACCCGTCGGCCAGCGGTTCAAGGACCGAAAAAGAGGCCGCATCCGTGTGATCCGCCGTGGCGTCGCCGCGACCGGGGGCGAAGGGGACGGTCACGTCATGACCCGCCGCCTTGGCCGCCAGTTCCACCCCAAGGTTGCCCGCAAGCACGATCACATCGGCAATGGAGGCCCCGGTCGCCGCAGCGATGGGTTCCAGCACCGACAGGACGCGGGCCAGACGGGCGGGTTCGTTGCCTTCCCAGTCCTTTTGGGGCGCAAGGCGGATGCGCGCCCCGTTCGCGCCGCCGCGATAGTCCGACTGGCGGAAGGTGCGCGCGCTGTCCCATGCGGTGGCGACCATGTCAGCGACCGACAGGCCCGCGGCGGCAATCTTCGCCTTGACCGCCGCGACGTCATACTTGGCATTGCCAGCGGGGACGGGGTCTTGCCAAATCAGGTCTTCCTTGGGGACGTCCGGCCCGATGTAGCGGACGCGGGGGCCCATGTCGCGGTGGGTCAGCTTGAACCACGCCCGCGCAAAGGTTTCCGAGAAATAGGCCGGGTCCTTGTGGAAGCGTTCAGAGATCGCGCGATAGGCGGGATCGACCTTCAGCGCCATGTCGGCATCGGTCATGATGGGCGTGCGGCGGATGGACGGGTCCTCGACATCGGGGAATTTGTGTTCTTCCTTGATGCCGATGGGTTCGTATTGCCATGCGCCTGCGGGGGACTTCTTCAACTCCCACTCATAGCCCAGAAGCAGGTCGAAATAGCCATTGTCCCACTGCGTCGGGTTGGTGGTCCATGCGCCTTCGATGCCCGAGGTCACGGTGTTGCGCCCCACGCCACGCGAGACGTGGTTGTTCCAGCCCAGCCCCTGCTCTTCGATCTCGGCCCCTTCGGGCGAGGCGCCGAGGTTTTCGGCGCGGCCATTGCCATGGGCCTTGCCGACGGTGTGGCCACCGGCGGCGAGTGCCACGGTTTCTTCGTCATTCATGGCCATGCGGGCAAAGGTTTCACGCACCATGCCGGCGGTACGCAGCGGGTCGGGCTGGCCGTTCACGCCTTCGGGGTTGACGTAGATCAGGCCCATGTGGACCGCCGCCAGCGGGTTTTCCAGCGAGGTGGGGTCGTTCAGGTCCGCGTAGCGGTTTTCCGACGGGGCGAGCCATTCGGTTTCAGACCCCCAGTAGACGTCTTTTTCCGGGGCCCAGATGTCTTCGCGGCCAAAGGCGAAGCCATAGGTTTTCAGGCCCATGCTTTCATAGGCGACGGTGCCCGCAAGGATCATCAGGTCGGCCCAAGAGATGCGGTTGCCGTATTTCCGCTTGATCGGCCACAGCAGGCGACGGGCCTTGTCGAGGTTGGCATTGTCCGGCCACGAATTCAGGGGCGCAAAGCGGTGGTTGCCCGTGCCCGCGCCGCCACGGCCGTCGGACATCCGGTAGGTCCCGGCAGAGTGCCATGCCATGCGGATCATCAGGCCGCCGTAATGGCCCCAATCGGCGGGCCACCAGTCCTGACTGTCGGTCATCAGGGCATGGACATCGCGCTTGATCGCGTCGAAGTCGAGTGCCTTGACCGCGTCGCGGTAGTTGAAGCCCTTCAGCGGGTTCGACTTGGTGTCATGCTGGTGCAGGATGTCGAGGTTCAGCGTCTTGGGCCACCAGGCCACGACCGAGGTGCCGACATTGGTCTGCCCGCCGTGGACCACGGGGCATTTGCCGACTGCGTTTCCGTCCATGTCGCTCTCCCATAAATGAAAAATGCGCGATCCGTCGCCCACCCGTGGGCGGGGGCGGACCCTATCGCTGCGGCGGGTCTAGCAAGTTCGGTCCATCAGTGTAAGTTGGATTTTCTGATGGATGCGATAAGATTGCCTGATGCTGAACCTCACACTCAAACAGTTGCGCTATTTCGATGCCTTGGCCCGCCACGGCCATTTCGGGCGGGCGGCGGAAACCTGCGCGATCTCGCAGCCTGCGCTGTCGATGCAGGTCCGCGAGATGGAGGAGGTGCTGGGATCGGAGCTGTTCGAGCGGGGCGCGCGGCAGGTGCGGCTGACGGGATTCGGCGAGGCCCTGCTGCCGCGCGTGCGGGATATCCTGCGGTCGGTGGATGAGTTGGGCGACATGGCGCGGGTGGCGCGCGGGGCGCTGTCGGGGCGGCTGCGGATCGGGGTGATCCCGACGATCGCGCCCTATCTGCTGCCCGCCATCATCGCGCGGCTGACAGAGGCGAACCCGTCGCTTGACCTGCATCTGCGCGAGACGATCACGCCCAAGCTGATCGGCGAATTGGTCGAAGGGCGGCTGGATACGGCCATCGTGGCCTTGCCCGTGTCCGAGCCCGCGCTGACCGAGGTGGACCTGTTTGCCGAGGATTTCGTGCTGGTGCGCCCCGGCGCGGACGCCGAAAAGCCGGTGCCGGACCGCGAGATGCTGCGCGAGATGCGGCTTTTGCTGCTGGAAGAGGGGCACTGCTTCCGCGATCAGGCGCTGTCCTTTTGCCATGCGGGCGGGGTGGCCCCGCGCGAGTTGCTGGATGGCAGCAGCCTGTCCACGCTGGTGCAGATGGTGGGGGCGGGGATCGGGGTGACGCTGATCCCCGAGATGGCGGTGGGGGTAGAGACGCGGTCGGCGCAGGTGGCCGTGGCGCGATTCAACGGGGCGCAACCGTCGCGGCGGATCGGGATGGTCTGGCGGCGCACATCGCCCCTGACGCGGCCCCTGATGGAGGTGGCCGAGGTGGTGCGCGCGGTGGGGCTGGCACAGCGGGCGGTCGCGCCGTCATCCCGGCAATAAACAAGATATATTATTTTTAACAGATAGTTAATTGCGAAATAATGTTGCGCGCAGGTCTTCACGGTTTTGCGAACGCTTCCCATATGCATCGCACCGCCCAACAAGGGAGGTGTCATGAGCCGCGCCCGGCCCATGAGTACAACAACGACGACAGCAACCCAAAAACGGGAGAGTTCCAATATGGAGAGACGCCAGTTTCTCAGGACGTCCACGCTCGGGGTCGCCGCCGCCGCGGCAACCACGACCCTCGCAGCCCCTGCAATCGCCCAGACCGTGTACGAATGGCGCATGGTCCATTCCTGGCCCAAGGGCCTGCCGGGTGTCGGCGCAGGGGCGGAACGTCTTGCAGAGCGTATTACGCGTGCATCGGGCGGGCGCCTGAACATCACCACCTTTGCGGCAGGCGAACTTGTGCCCGCGCTGCAATGCATGGACGCGGTGATGGACGGTACGGCAGAGATGGGGCATGACGCCTCGTTCTATCACGGGGGCAAGCATCCGGCCTTTTCGATCTTTTTCGCCGTGCCCTTCGGCATGACGGCGGACGAGCAGCTTGCTTGGTTCCGCTTTGGCGGCGGGCAGGAGCTGTGGGACGAGTTGAACGATCAGTTCGGCATCGTGTCCTTCCCGGCGGGTCAGACGGCCTGCCAGTCCTTCGGGTGGTTCAAGAAAGAGATCACCTCGATGCAGGATTTCAACGGCCTGAAGATGCGGATTCCCGGCCTTGGCGGGGAACTCATCAAGAAGGTCGGCGGGTCGGCCGTCGTCATGCCCGCAGGGGAAATCTTCGCGGGTCTGCAATCCGGTGCCATCGACGCGGCGGAATTCATCGGCCCGCTGAACGACCTGTCGCTGGGCTTCCATCAGGTCGCGAAGTACTGCTACGGCCCCGGCATTCAGGAACCGGGGGGCGCGGTGCAGCTGATGGTCAACAAGGCCAAGTTCCAAGAACTGCCGGAAGACCTGCAGCAGGTGATCCGGTCGGCCTGTGCCGAAGGCTATATCGACATGAAGGCCGAATACGACATCCGTTCCGGCGAAGCTATGGCAACGCTGGCGAACGAGCATGGCGTCCAGTTCATGCGCCTACCGAACGAGGTGTTGCAGGGCCTTGGCAATGCCGCGGGTCAACTGGTGCAAGAGTCGATGGATTCGGGCGACGATCTGACCAAGCGGGTGTGGCAGTCCTACCTGACGTCGCGCACGCTGACGATGCGGACGCTGCGCTTCAACGAGCAGGCCTTCCTGAATGCCCGCACGCTGGAGTTCACCTTCCCGTCTGCGGGCTGATCGTCACAGCAGACCGAATTTGAAAGGCCCGCAGCAGCGCTGCGGGCCTTTTTCCTTTGGCGGGGTAGGGGGCGTCAGCCGTCCCCCTCCGTCTCGGGTTTGCCACCGTCGAGGTCGAAGGCCCCACCGCTGCCGCCTTCACCTTCGGGCGCACCACCGTCGAGGTCGAAGGCCCCACCGCTGCCGCCCTCGCCCTCGGCTGACCCACCGTCGAGGTCGAAGGTTGCGCCGCCCTCACCTTCTGGTGCCGTCTCGCCGCCCGTCGCCGGGTCGGCCGGGGCTTCCACCGCGGCGGGGGTGCGGAACAGGTAGTCCGGCAGCCATGTCGCGGTCTTGGGGAAGGCATAGACGAAGGCAAGGACCGCAAGCTGGATGATCACGAAGGGGACCACCCCGCGATAGATCGTCCCGGTCGAGATCGATTTCGGTGCCACGCCCCGCAGATAGAAAAGCGAGAAGCCGAAGGGCGGTGTCAGGAAGGACGTCTGCAGGTTGATACCGATGAGCACGCCCAGCAGGATCGGGTCCAGCCCCATCATCAGCAGGATCGGTGCGGTGATCGGAACGACGATGAAGACGATCTCGAACGTGTCAAGGAAGAAGCCCAGCACGAACATGATCGCCATGACGACGAACAGTGCGCCAAGCTGGCCGCCCGGCATCTGTTCCAGCATCCCCTGCACCAGCTCGCCCCCGCCCATCCGCGTGAAGACCAGCGCGAAGGCCGTGGCACCCAGCAGGATGACGAAGATCATCGAGGTGATGGCCATGGTGGACTTGTTCGTTTCGCGGATCACGTCGGCAAAACGCGACCGGAGCGCGCCGGTGGACAGCACCACCACCGACCCGACGCCCACCGCCACGATCAGCAGCGTCAGCAGCCCGAAAGCCCCGCCAAAGTAGCCCACCGCCACCAGCACGCCAAGGAAGGCAAGCCAGAAGGTCATCAGCCGCTTCTCCAGCGCTTCGGTGTTGCCGGACCCGTCGTCGAGGTGGTGGTCTGCCAGCATCTTGACGATCATCAGGAAGATCGCGCCAAGCGAGCCGACCGACGCGCTTTCCGTGGGCGTGGCGACGCCCGCGATGATCGACCCCAGCACCGCGATGATCAGTGCCATGGGCGGGACCAGCGCCACGACCGTCCGGCGGCCAAGGCCGCGCTTTTCTTCCGCCGTCATGGGCAGCGCCGGGCAGGCGGCCGGGTCCATGAAGGCGCGGAAGGCGATGTAGAGGCCGTAGAGCAACGCCAGCGCGATGCCGGGGATGAAGGCCCCGGCAAAGAGGTCGCCGACCGAGATGGTGTCGGGCGCGAAGTTGCCCAGTTCCATCTGTGCGGCGGCATTGGCACCTTGCAGGATGTCGGCCACGAAGATCAGCACGGTCGAAGGCGGGATGATCTGGCCCAGCGTCCCCGCCGCGCAGATGACCCCCGTGGCGACGCGCGGGTCATAGCCTGCCCGCATCATCGCGGGCAGCGACAGCAGGCCCATGGTCACGACGGTCGCGCCCACGACGCCCGTCGAAGCCGCGAGCAGCGTGCCCACGATCACGACCGAGAAGCCCAGACCGCCGCGCAGGGACCCGAACAATTGGCCCATCGTGGTCAGCAGCACCTCGGCGATGCGCGATTTTTCCAGCACCACCCCCATGAAGACGAACAGGGGCACCGCAATCAGCACCGGGTTGGTGATCACCCCGAAAAAGCGCGTGGCGAGCGAAGAAAGGAGGTTGGCGTCGAAGGTGCCGAACGCCCAGCCGAGCATCGCGAAGAGGATCGACAGCCCCCCCAGCGCAAAGGCGACAAGGTAGCCGAACATCAGCGTGGCAAGGATCGCCACAAAGAACAGGCCAGCGAGGATCTGGCCGATGACAACAGGATCCATCTGCACCCCCTCAGTGGCTGGAGGCTGCGGAGGCGAATTCTTCGCGCCCGCGCAGAACAAGGATGGACCGCGCGATCATGGCCGCGCCCTGAAGCAGGACAAGCGACACAAAGACCATAAGCGTGCCCTTGAGCAGCCAGTAGTTCTGCAGGCCCCCCGGATTGGGCGATGCCTCATCCGCGCGCCACGAATTGCCGACCATCACCCAGAAGGCCCAGGCACAGACCAGCATGAAGGGGATCAGGAAGATCACGGTCTGGATCATGTCCGACAGGGCGCGTCCCCGTGCTGTCCAGCGCGAATAGAAGATGTCGACGCGGACAAAGCCGCCGATGACCATCGTGTAACCCGCCCCAAGGACGATCACCGCAGCGTGCTGCCAGACATAAAGGTCCTGCAGCCAGGTGAAGTTGGTGTTCAACGCATACCGTGTATAGACGGTGGCAAAGCAGACCAGAACCGTCCCCAGTGCCATCCACGAGACGACTGTCCCGATCATCCGGTTCAGTCCTTCGACGGACCGGACGAAGCCTTCCAAACTCATGATGTTTCCCCTGTTTTCGGGCGGTCCGCAGATGGGGCCGACCCCGCCACAGGTCGTCGTGCGGGCGCAAAGATCGCCAGCCGCCATCCTGCCGGGTCCGGCGGCCATGCGGCGGCCACCTCATTACGTGCGCGTGAGATGGGTATTCAGCGCCGCGTTTGAAAGTCATCCGCAGGTCTGTTGCGCAACTTTATTGCGCGATTTGCGCGCGATCCTGTCATATGTTGCCGTCACGCAACATTGTCGCTGCGGCGGCGGTCGTGCCTGCATGCCCTGACGGGAAGCGATGGGGGAAGTGGCAGCCCGTAGGGGAGTCGAACCCCTCTTCCCAGGTTGAAAACCTGGTGTCCTAACCGATAGACGAACGGGCCACGCTGTCGGTAGGCGGGGGATAGCGAAGGGCAAATCCTTGTGCAAGGGGAAAAACTGTCCCGCGTCCTGCGGTCGTGGCGGGATTGCCGCGCGCCCGGACCGCCGCGCGCCGCGTCGCCTTTGCCGCGTACGCAATGGGCTTGTTCTACCATAAGAAGTGGTTAAATCTGCCGCTGTGTGTGGTTATTGTGTGCGAGTGATCCGGATGCTGGGCTTCTGGAAAGAAGAACGCGGGGGAATTCTGCCCTTTGTGGTGGTCGTCACGGGCGCTGTCATCCTGATGGGCGCGCTGGCCGTGAACATGGTCAGGGTCGAACATCGAAGATCGACGACCCAATCCGTGCTGGATATCTGCGTGCTGAACGCCGCCGCGCAGCGGCAGGCATTGGCGCCGCGTACGGTGCTGGACGACTGTCTGGCAAAACATGATTTCGAAGGCGTCATAACGACCTTCTCGGCGCAGACCGGTCGCATCAAATCCGTGACCGCGACAGCGACGAGCGACGTGGGCAGCATGTTCCTCTCCACGCCCGAGACCTATTCCCAGACCGTGTCATCGACCGCGACCGAGGGGCGGACGAACCTCGAGATCGTGCTGGCGCTGGACGTTTCGAACTCGATGGGGGCGGTGATCAACTTTGTCAGCGCTTTCGATGCAATGAAGAGCGCGGCGAACACCTTCGTCGAAACGATGCTGTCGGGCGATGATGGCGGGCGCGTGTCGATCGCGGTCGTGCCCTATACCACGCATGTGAATCTTGGCGCGGATCTGGCGGCGCAGTTTACTTTGACCGGGGTTCCAGCCGTCTATCCCTTTGGCCCCGATATCGCCGAGATGCGCTGCGTGGACCCGCCTGCCGGATCTTTCACCCGCACCGCCTTGCCGTCGGCGCAGCCGATGAAGGCAGTGCCCTTTGTGGATATCGACGGGTCCACAAATCAGGGTACGCTTAGCAATCCCGCACCCTACGTTTCGCCGACCAATGCGACCACAGCCGTCGCGCGGGTCCAATCGGCCCCCTGTGTGATGTGGCGGGATCTGGCTTTCGCGAAAAGCAACATCGTCCGGCTGCCCGACTTCACCACAACGGCAACCGACCCCGTCCCTCGCACCGTCGCAGAGCGGACCGATGCCTTGAAGGCCAAGATCAACGGATTGCGCGGCACCGGCGAAACGTCGATCCATCTGGGCATGCGCTGGGCCACGGCCCTTTTGGACCCGGAGACGCGCCCCGTCTTCCGCCGCCTTGCCGACGCTGGGCGGATGCCTGCGGCCATGGGGGATCGACCGCTGGATTTCCAAGATCAGAGCGCGATCAAGGTGATCGTGCTGATGTCGGACGGGGTGAACAGTTCGGAGTTCCGGTTGAAGGAACAATACGAAACCGGGCCTTCGCCCTATTATCTGGGAAATGACGGCAACTATTCGTGGTTCAACGCCAACCGGCCCGGAGAGAACAAGTTCTGGGTGCCCCATACCGGGACGTGGCAGGCGACCGCGTGGCAGAATGCCACCAACTCGGGCCCGGCGGCACGGCAACTGGACTATCAGGAACTCTGGCGCAGGCTGAAGGTCAGCTACGTGGCCTGGCAGTTCCACGCGCGGTCCGTCAGCTTGGAGAACACCGCCGCAGGGCGTACGGCACGCAGTACGGCCAACATTGCGGCGCTGGCCGAATTCCGGACCCCGATCGAGGCAACGTGGAAGGATCAACGGCTGGCCGAGGTCTGCACGGCGGCGCGTGCGCAAGGCATATACGTCTACACCATCGCCTTCGATACCGGCTTGCCCGTATCGGCGCTGCTGCCCAGCTGCGCGACGACACCGGCGCAGCACTACACCTCGACGCCCGAGCAGATCGCGAGTGCCTTTGCGGCGATTGCGCTGCACATCACCACGCTGCAGTTGACGCAATGACCATGCTGCGCCGCCTGCGCGTCTTTTCGCGGTCGACCAAGGGGGCTGTCACGGTGGAATTCGTGATAAGCTTCACCTTGGTCTTCACGATGCTGATGGTGATATTTGAGCTGTTCTTCCTGATGCTGCGGTCGACCATGCTGCAACGCGCGCTGGATCTGACGGTGCGCGAGATCCGGCTGGGCGAGTATGTCAATCCGACCGTGGGCGATATGGAAACGGTCATCTGCAACCGGATGATCGCCCTGCCGGACTGCGACACCTCTCTGACGCTGGAATTCACGGTGATCGACAAGGCGACCTTTGCCATGCCCGGGCAGGTCGCGCCTTGTGTCCTGCGCCAACCCGATGTCAACGGCGGGCGCATCGCGCAACCTTATAACACGGGGCTGGAAAACGATCTGATGGTGGTGCGCGCCTGCGTCGTGGCGGACACCATCACGCCGGTCTTTTCGGACGCGTTCACCCTGTTCGCGCGATCCGCCTTCGTCAACGAACCGGACGACTGACCCATGGCCAAACGCTTTGCGTATCCGCTTCGGACCTTTCTGCGCCGAACCGACGGGAGTGGGACGGTCGAGGTCGTTCTGGCGATTGTCGTGCTGAACTTGTTTCTGGTCGCCTTTTACTTCTGGTGGGGCGCCTATAACGCGCATGCGCTGGTTGACCGGACGACATATACGATCAGCGATCTTGTCACCCGGCAGCGGGGGGTGGAGTTGAACCGACGCTTGCTGGACGGTCTGGACCGGACGGCCGAGTTCATCCTTGATCCCGATCAGGATGCCGCAATCCGTTTCACGCAGGTGACGAAAGAGGCGGGCCAAAGCCCGGGCGATCCCGGCACCATCCGCATCGACTGGAGCTATTCGCCCTGCAACGCCATGCCTGCGGCGCAGGCAGGCCCCGGCTTCGATATCCAAACGCTGCCCATGATGGCCGATGGGTCATCTCTCATCGTTACGGATATGCAGGTGCCCTTCGAGTCCGAGTTGGACCTGATCCCGTCGATCACCTTCGAGCGGCGGGCGGCGGCGCTGTATCGGTTCGAGAACCGCTTCACGCTGGTCGGTGAGGGGGCGGTGACCTGCCCGGGCTGATGGGTCAGCCGTCGATGCGGGCGGCCATGATGGCGATGGCCTGTTGATAGACGGAGGCGGCGTTCCATGCCTCGATCACGGCGAAGTTCGGCTGGCCGGGCTGGTAGTCCGCGCCGGGGCGCCATCCCTTCTGGCGCAGGAAATTGGCGGTGGAGGCCATGGCATCGACCAGATCATAAAGGTCGAGTCGCCCATCCCCATTGCCGTCGACGCCATAATGCAGCGCATTGCCGGGCAGGAACTGGGTATGCCCCAGTTCGCCATGCTTGGCCCCTTTGGTCGAGGTGTCGATGGTGCCCATGTCCACCAGCTTTAGCGCCGCGATCAGGTGGGGGGTGAAGAAATCCGTCCGGCGGCAATCATAGGCCAGGGTCGCTATGGCCGAAACGACCTGACTGTCGCCCATGAAACCACCAAAGCCCGTTTCCATCCCGTGGATGGCCAGCAGCACGCCAGAGGGCACGCCGTATTGCTGTTCGAGTGCGGCGTAGAAATCCGGGTTCTGTGCCTTGCGCTTGCGGCCTTGGCTGACGATGGCATCCGCCCCGCGCACCTCCATGAATTTCTCGAGGCTGAATTTGAAGCTTTTCTGGTTGCGGTCCGCGCCGATGGTGGCCGTGGAATAGCTGGTGGACATCAGCGCCTCGATCCCTTGGGGGCCGACGCCTGCGGCCGCTGCCTCGGCGGCCATGAGGGGTTTCCACGCCTCGTACTGGCCGCCGGTATCGGAACAGGGTGCGGCGAGGGCGGCAGGGGCGAGGCAAAGGAGCAGTGCCGAAAGCGAAAATGGATGCGACATGAAACACCGGGGCAAAGGAACCAACACGGGCAGGTTACGCATGGCGCGCCGCGGCGCAAGCGCGACATGCGGGGGCGGCGGGGTCAGGTCGCGGCGGGGTAGGCGGTGAAGACCTCGGTCGTGCCGTCGCGATGGATGAGGTGGACGGCGTAGGCCTCGCGCTCTGCCTCGGGTCCCATGCCGGGCGATCCATAGGGCATGCCGGGGACGGAGAGGCCAAGCGCGTCGGGTCGTTCGGCCAGCAGGCGGCGGATATCGGCGGGGGGGACGTGGCCTTCGATCACGTAGCCGTCGATATGGGCCGTATGGCACGAGGCCATGTCCGCCGTGATGCCGTGGTCTGCCTTGTGGGAGTGCAGCGCGGCGGGGTCCAGCATGGTCACGGCCACGTCAAAGCCCGCCTGCCGCAGGATATCGACCCATGCCCCGCAGCAGCCGCAGTTCGGGTCCCGGTAGACCGTCATCGCCGGGGTCGTGGCAAGGGCCGGGCGGGCAAGCGCGAGCGCGGCAAGCCCAAGGATCGTGGAGCGGCGGGTGGTGGTGATCATCGCGGACCTCTCGGATCGAGAGGATCAGAACATGGGATCGATCTGTGTGCGAGGGGCTGCGCGCTGCAACCCCTGATATTCACGCGAATTTGCACGCGCTATCGCATGGCAGTTTGGTCGCGCGACGCTGTTGGGGAAGTGGCAGCCCGTAGGGGAGTCGAACCCCTCTTCCCAGGTTGAAAACCTGGTGTCCTAACCGATAGACGAACGGGCCACAGTTGGTGCGGGGGTGTCTAATCGGGCCTTGGGTGACTCGCAAGGGGGAAAATGCACCTCAGGCCCGCGCGGCATCTTCGAGGCGGAGCTGGACCTTGGTGGACCCGTTCCACTGGTTGAGTTCCAGCCGTCCGGCAAGGTGGAAGCGCTGGTGTCCCGCCTCCAACAGCGCGGGGCCGAGGGGGGTGTCGAAGGCGCCGAAGGCCACGGCGTCCAGTTTCGGGCCGACGCCATCGCCGAAGGAGAGCCGCAGGTGCGACTCGCCGATGCGGCGGGCATGGACAGCCATGGCGGCGAAGGCAAAGCGGGGGGCGGGGGCAGAGGCACCGTAAGGGCCTGCTTCTTCTAGCTTTTCCACCAAGGCGCGGTCGGCGGCCGAGGGCATGAGAAGGCCGTCAAGTTTCAGGTCCGCCGGGCCGCCCGCGCCCGCGCCTTGGCGGGCAAGGAGGTCGGAGAGGCGGTCCATCGCAGCGGTGAGCTTGCCATCTTCGACCGTCAGGCCTGCGGCCATGCGGTGGCCGCCGCCTTTGAGCAGAAGTCCTTCGGCGGCGAGGCGATGCACGGCAGCGCCGAGGTCCACGCCCGAGACAGAGCGGCCCGATCCCTTGCCGATGCCACCGTCGAGGCCGATCACCACGGCGGGTCGGTTGGTGGCTTCCTTTAGGCGACTGGCGACGATGCCGACGACGCCGGGATGCCAGCCTTCCCCCGCCGCCCAGACGAGGGGGGCGTCCAGACCGCGTGCTTCGGCCTGTGCAAGTGCTTGATCGCGCACGCGCATTTCGATGTCGCGGCGTTCGGTGTTCAATTCGTCAAGGCGCTGGGCAAGGGCCTTGGCTTCGGCCTCATCTTCGCAGCAGAGCAGCCGCGCGCCGAGGTCGGCAGCACCGATGCGACCCCCGGCATTGACGCGGGGGCCGAGGAGGAAGCCCAAGCTGTAGCAGGTGGGGGCGGTGTCCATGCGGGCGATGTCGGCCAAGGCGCGCAGACCCACGCGTTCGCGGCGTGCCATGACCTTGAGTCCCTGCCGGACAAGGGCGCGGTTGACGCCGATCAGGGGGGCGACATCGGCCACGGTGGCAAGGGCCACGAGGTCGAGAAGTGCCATAAGATCAGGGCCTTGCACGCCTTCGGCGCGCAGTTGGCGGTTGGCTTCGACCAGCATCAGGAAAACGACCGAGGCAGCGCAGAGATGGCCGAGGCTGCCGTCTTCATCCTGACGGTTGGGGTTCACGATGGCCTGCGCGGGGGGCAGGGTCTCGGCCCCGAGGTGGTGGTCAAGGACGATGACGTCCGCACCGTTTTTCACTGCTGCATCAATGGGTTCGTGGGAAAGGGTGCCGCAGTCCACGCAGATGATCAGGCGGTTCTTTGCGGCCAGCGCCTGCATGGCGGGGATGTTGGGGCCGTAGCCTTCGTCGATGCGGTCGGGGATGTAGAGGGTGGCGTCGTGGCCCATGGCGCGGAGCCAGACGATAAGGAGGGCGGCGGACGAGCCGCCGTCCACGTCATAATCGGCAAAGATTGCAATGGTTTGGCGGGTTTTCACCGCATCGAGGAAGCGCGCGGCGGCGGGGCCCATATCTTTCAGCGACAGGGGATCGGGCAAGAGGTCGCGCAGCGCCGGGGCAAGGTAAGCCCTTGCATCGTCAGGAGAAACGCCCCGTTTCACCAGCGTCAGGCAGAGCGCGAGGGGAAGGCGGGTGATCTGGGCCATCGCTTCGGCCAGACGGTCCTCATCCGCCGTGGGGCCGACCCAGCGGCGGCCTGTGAGGGAGGTTTCGACGTTCAGGAAGGCGCGGGTGGTCATGGGAAATGGAGTGCCGCAAAGCGGGGTGCGGTGCAAGGGGAAGGCTGTCCGCATTCCGTGCCGGAAACTGTACCGCAAACTGTCAGCACGCAGCGGGCGGTGGGGTAGGGGTTGGGTAAGGGGGCGAAGGGGGGGAGAGGCCAGCGGGTTTGGGGGCGGTGATCCGGGGGGGGATTGCTTTGGGACTGGCTGCGCGACGGCGTGGTTTCTGTAGAGCAAGGAGGATCGAAAGGCGCCAGTGGCGCGTTTCGATCCTCCGCCGGTAGGGCCGCGCGCGTCCCGCCGGGGCGGGCGCCTCTGGCGCACGTCCCGGTGGGGCGGGACGTGCGCGGACCGTGGCTTTGGGCCACGGTCCGGACCCGACCGTTGCGCCGATGTTCGGCGCGCGATGCCTGCCTTACTTCACCGGGCTGCGATAGGTCATGCGGCGGACGGAACCGGTCTTGGAGCGCATCAGGATCGTCTCGGTCGTCACCCAGCCCGGTTCGCGCTTGATCCCCGCCAGAAGCGATCCGTTGGTCACGCCCGTCGCCGCGAAGATCACGTCGCCGCGCACCAGATCGTCGCGCGTATAGACGCGGTCGAAATTGGTGATCCCGGCCTTGCGCGCGCGGGCCCGTTCGTCATCGTTGCGGAAGAGGAGCTTGCCGAAGAACTGCCCGCCCATGCATTTCAGTGCCGCCGCCGCCAGCACGCCTTCGGGTGCGCCGCCAGAGCCCATATACATGTCGATCCCCGTCACCTCGGGTTCGGCGCAATGCATGACGCCCGCCACGTCACCATCGGTGATCAGCCGGATCGCCGCGCCGGTGGAGCGGATCTCTTTGATCAGGTCTTCGTGGCGCGGGCGTTCGAGGACGCAGACGGTGATGTTTTCGGTCGAGACGCCCTTGGCGGCGGCCAGCGCCGAGACGCGTTCCGAGGGCGTCATGGTCATGGTCACCGTGCCGGGCTTGAAGCCGGGGCCGATGGCGAGTTTTTCCATATAGACGTCGGGGGCGTGCAGCATCGTGCCGCGCGGGGCCATGGCGATGACGGTCAGCGCGTTGGGCATGTCCTTGGCCGTCAGGGTGGTGCCTTCGAGCGGGTCGAGCGCGATGTCCACGGCGGGGCCTTGGCCGGTGCCGACCTCTTCGCCGATATAGAGCATCGGGGCCTCGTCGCGTTCGCCTTCACCGATGACGACGACGCCCGCGATGTCGAGAAGGTTCAGCTGGTCGCGCATGGCATTGACGGCGGCCTGATCGGCGGCCTTTTCATCGCCGCGTCCAATCAGGTCGGCAGAGGCGAGGGCGGCGGCCTCGGAAACGCGGCCAAGGCCGAGCGACAGGAGACGGTCTTGGAATTCCTCTTTGTCGGCCATGATCGCGCGTGTCCCTCCGCTGTCCCTTTGGGCCTGCCTTAGCGAAGGGGGCAGGTGGGGGCAAGCGTGGTGGCGCTAACGGGGGGGAGCCTATCGTAACGCTTGATCACCCATGACCAAGACTTAGCCCTTTTGGGGCCATCCATCGCCACGGGGTGTCGCGTGCGTCCCTAACGGCGGAGCACAGAAACGCCCCTCTGGGGCCTTTCGGCTCTCCTTGCTCTGCAGTCACAGGTTGGATTTGGTCACACTTCCTCGATCCGGATCGCCACGGGGGTGCCCATGACCACCCCGGTCGCGGGGAAGGTGGACAGCGCATGCGCGATGTCGGCGGGGGCGGCCTTGTGGGTGACGATCAGGACGGTGGCCTTGTCGTCGGCCTCTCCGGGTTGGTTGATCTGGCGCATCTGGTCGATGGAGATGCCCGACTCGCCGATGCAGGTCGCGACCTTGGCCAATGCACCGGGTTTGTCGAGCAGCGTCATGCGCAGGTAGTAGGGCGCGGGCGTGGCCGAGCGGGCGGCGATGGGGTCCGCGAGTGTCGCGGCGGGGCGGCCGAAGGTGGGCAGGCGGAAGCCGCGCGCGATGTCGATCACATCGGCCATGACGGCAGAGGCGGTGGGGCCTTCGCCCGCGCCGGGGCCGCGCAGGACGATCTGGCCCACGCTGTCGCCTTCCAAAACGACCATGTTGGTGCCGCCCTGCAACTGGCCCAGCGGGCTTTCGGCCGGGACGAGGCAGGGCGTCATGCGCTGTTCCAGACCGCGGCCCGTCATTTGGGCCACGCCCAGAAGCTTGATGTGATAGCCCATGTCGTCGGCCATGCGGATGTCTTCGATGGAGACATTGCCGATGCCTTCCAGTTCGACCTTGTCGAAGCTGACCTTGGTGCCAAAGGCGATGGCGGCCAGCAGCGAAAGCTTGTGGCCCGCGTCGATGCCGCCGACGTCGAGGTTGGGGTCGGCCTCAAGATAGCCGAGTTGGCGGGCCTCTTCGAACACAGTTTCATAGGGCAGGCCTGCGTTTTGCATCCGGGTGAGGATGTAGTTGCAGGTGCCGTTCATCACGCCCATGACGCGGCGCATCTGGTTGGCGGCCAGCCCTTCGGTCAGGGCCTTGATGACGGGGATGCCGCCTGCGACGGCGGCCTCAAACCGGATGACGCGGCCAGCGGCTTCGGCGGTTTCGGCCAAGGCTTGGCCGTGATGGGCGAGCAGCGCCTTGTTGGCGGTGACGACATCCTTGCCTGCGGCGATTGCGGCTTCGGTGGCAAGTTTGGCGGGGCCTTCGTGGCCGCCCATCACCTCGACGAAGACGTCGATGTCGGGGCGTCTGGCCAGCGCGACGGGGTCGGTTTCCCACGCATAGGCCGACAGGTCGGCGTCGCGGTTCTTGGTGCGGTCGCGGGCGGAGACGGCGGTGATGGTCACGGGGCGGCCCGCGCGGGCGGCGATCAGGTCGGCGTGTTTCTGCACGATCTTGACCACGCCGATGCCCACGGTCCCAAGACCAGCAAGACCGAGGCGGAGGGGGGCGGGCATGGGAGACTCCATCTTGGACCGGACCGTGTCCTGTTAGCCGTTCGCTGCGGGGCTTGCAACGCGGGGGATGGGGGGTGGCCGTCCCGCCCCCTGCCGTGCGTTTCTGTCATCCGCCAGATCAGCGCGTCGCGGTGGAGCGGTCGCGCAGCGCCTCGCCGCGCGCGGTGAGGGCGGCGGTGGCTTCGGCATCGAGCTGCGCGCTGTCGGGGGCGAGGATGTCGGTGATCGGCAAGAGAGGCGGGGGCGGGTTCCCCGTGTCCGATTTCAGGAAACCCGGCTGGGCGCAGCCGCAGACTGCGACAAGGGCAAGAAGGGACAGGGCAAGGCGCATGGGCATCTCCCGGCGGGGTGGGCGCATGTTAGACGCCTGCCCCGCCGGGGGGAAGGTCAATGCGCCGGGCGGATGAAGGTGCCGTTGCGGAGTTCTGCCATGGCCTGCCGGATTTCGGCATCCGTGTTCATCACGATGGGGCCGTGCCAAGCGACGGGTTCCTGAATCGGCGCGCCGGAAATCAGCAGGAAGCGGATGCCGTCGGGGCCTGCCGTCACCGTCACCTCGTCGCCTGTGCCGAACTGCACCAGCGTGCGGTCGCCCGACATATCGCGGATGTTCACCTCTTGCCCGCGCACCTCTTTCTCTAACAGCACGCCCTTGGGGGCGGCGGCGTCGCGGAAGGTGCCTTTGCCGTCGAACACATAGGCGAAGGCGCGGCGGTAGGTGTCGACCTTGAAGGTCTTGCGGCGGTTCGGGGGGACGTAGATGTCAAGGTATTGCGGATCGGCGGCGATGCCGTCCACCGGGCCGGTCTTGCCCCAGAAGCTGCCGACGATGACCTTCACGATGGTGCCGTCGTCATCCATGATTTCGGGGATGTCGCGGCCCTTCACGTCCTGATAGCGCGGCGCGGTCATCTTGAGGCTGGAGGGCAGGTTCGCCCAAAGCTGGAAGCCGTGCATCTGGCCCTTGGCGTTCCCGCGCGGCATTTCCTGATGCAGGATGCCGGACCCTGCCGTCATCCACTGCACGTCGCCGCCCTTCAGCAGGCCATGGTTGCCCAAGCTGTCGCCATGTTCCACGGCCCCGGCGAGGACGTAGGTGATCGTTTCGATCCCGCGATGGGGATGCCACGGGAAGCCGCGCATGTAGTCGCGCGGGTCTTCGTTGCGGAAATCGTCGAACAGCAGGAAAGGGTCCATCCGTTCGGGATCGCCAAAGCCGAAGGCGCGGTGAAGGTGGACGCCTGCGCCTTCGTAGGTGGGCTGGGCGCGGTTTTCGTGGGTGACGGGGCGGATGGACAACGTGACCTCCTGCGGGGCAATCCTGCGGTTGCGGGGAAGCTAGGATGTGCGGAAGGGGCAGGCAATGCCCGCCGCTTGCAGAAGGTCCGTGCCGCAGCGCACAGATGTCAGCAGCTGACGCCCTGCATGCAGAGCGCGGGCAGGAAGCGGGGGCGCATCGCGACCACCTCGCGGATCGAGTTCACGTCAAGGATGTCGGTGAGGGGGGCGAAGGGCACCGTCACTTCGAACACCACGACGTTGGAACCCACGGCCATCATCGGCATTTCTTCCAGCACCTCGGTCAGGGTCGCCTCGGTCAGGGGCACCAACTGGTTGCCGGGCGAGAAGGACCAAAGCACGTCCAGCCCCAGCAGGCCGAGCGGGCCGTCAGAGGTGCGCCGCACGCTGGTCACGCGGATCGTCGCATCCTCGCGGATCAGGAATTCGAGGGTGCTTTCCAGTCCGGTGATGAAGGCCGGGGTGGCAGGGATCATTTCCCGCGACAGCATGTCGGCCACGGCATAGGTCGCCTTTTGCACCATGTTTTGCGACCGATAGACATCCCAAAAGGTGAAAAACCCGGTCATCCCGAGGGCGAGCATCGGGATGGCGAAGATGGATTCGACCACCATCGACCCGGAGGTGCGGTCGCGGAAGCGGCGGAGGAGGCGTGCGAACGGGGCGAAACGCGTCATGGCCGTCGCCTCAACTCGGTTCGTTCACATAGACGGAGGCGACGGCAAGCGCATAGCCGCCCTGCGCATCGTAGTCGATCGGCAGGGCATAGACCGATGTCGGGAAAAGCGCGTCCACCGTCACGCAGACCCGGATCAGCATCAGGTCGTTCTGCTGGCCCGGCGTGATGGTCGTGACGGGCACGATGATCTGATCGTCGCGCGTCACGCAGGGTTCTTCTGCGGCGGGCATGGCGAAGGTCGCGCGGTCGATTTCGCGGATTTCCACCACGGTGTTCTGGAAGCAGTTTTCGATCATATAGGTGCGTTGGCAGATTTCCTCGCGCAGGAGGCGCGCGGTGGGGTTGGCAAGTTGGCCCAGACGGAGTTGCCGGATCACCATGTCAGAGGCGCGGTCGATGCTGGTCCAGCGGACCATCATCAGCCCGCTTTCAAGGGCGGCGACGAAGATCGCGAAGACAAGGGGCATGAGGATCACGAATTCGACGGATGAGGTGCCATCTTCGGATCGGCGGAACCGGTGGATCAGGCGGAGGGCGCGCATCAGTTGATAAGCCTCAGCTGGGTGATGTTCGTCGCGATGGCCTGGAAGGCGGCGTTCAGCGCGGCGTTGCTGGTCGAGTTGAAGTAATGGCCCGTGGATGAGGCGCAGGCGCGCAGCGTGTTCTGCCCCCGTGTCGGCGCCGAGAAGGCGACGGAATAGATCAGCACGCCTTGCGATTTGGTGAGGGTGCAGATGTCGTTGAGTTCTTCGTCCATTGCGGGCGTCGAGGTGGAGGTTCCGCGCTGGGTGCGGAAATTGGCGAACCAGGTGTTGTAGGTCGTGGTGCGCGTGGTCGAATTGGTGCCGAGTGCGCGGGCATAGAGGTGCCATGCCACCCAGCTGGGCGTGGCGTGCTGCCAGACCTGCTGCCAGGTGAGCTGTACGCCTGCCGTGCTGCTGGTGCCGCCCCATGAGGTCGCGCGCCATTGGCCTTCGGACCCGCTGGAACTGGTGTTGCTGTCGATGTGGGGGACCCAGAATTCGTTGGTCCCCGCCGCGGCGGGACGGCCAGAAAGGAAGCGGATCGACAGGTTGCCGTCGGTTCCGCGGAAGATGGGCGAAAGGCCGGTGCGGTAGTCGTCGTTCAGGCGGACATCGCCGAAGTTTTCCCCGTCGGACATCAGCACGATGATCTTGAGCATGTCGCGGCGGGAATAATCGAAGGGGCGGTCGACGAATTCGGCGGGGACGACGCCCGTGTCGACAAATTCGTTGATGACCGACCGCGCCTGCGGGTCCAGCAGGGCACCCGCCCATTTCATGCCCGCGTTGATCGAGGTCGCGCCGATGGCGTTGAGGGCGTTGATGTAGCTGTGCAGCGCGGTGATGTTGTCGTCGGGCATCCGCACGATGTTGCTGGTCGAGGGTGGGCACCAGACATTCCCGCCGTTCGGGGTCATGCCCGATGTGGAATGCGTGGAGGGGAAGGACCCCAGCGTCGAGAAGGCATCGACCCAGCCGGTCGCGGGCATCGCGAGGCTGCGCGAGATGCCGGTCGTGCCATAGACGCTGGCGGGCATGTCGACGCAGTTCACCGTCGCCATGTTGCCGTTCGCCGTCGTGCCGAGTCCGGGTTGGTGGGTGATGTTGTACTTGGCCGCCAGTGCCGGGCCGAGGTTCACCTGCCCGTTATAGGGCACCATCGCGATGGAGATGCGGTTGGTGTTGTTGGCAAGGACGGTCGACACGAAGTTGCGCGCGGCGGTCTGCAGGCCGGTGATGCGGCTGTTGCTGTTCATCGACCCCGACACGTCGAGGGCCATGACGATCTCGATGTTGGTGGCGCGCTGTTCGGCGACGGAGCGGGCGGCGATGTCGATCTCGTCCACCCCTGAGGCACCCATGAAGAGCGTGTCGACCGTCATGTCGCCGATCGCTTCGACAGAGCGCTGGCCGGTGCCGTTGGTGACGGTGACGCCGGTCAGGAAAGGCAACAGGTTTTCGCGGTTCACGCAATCGCGGACGACGGTTTCGGGGTCGAGCGTCTGGCGCAGGGCGGCCCCGTTCAGGGCGCAGCGGTCGAGTGTCTGCGACAGCGCCGTGCGGCGGTTCTCGACCCGCATCAGGTCGGCGGCCATGCCGGACATCAGAAAGAAGATCGAAAAGAGCAAAAGGCTGAAGACCAGCAGCGTGCCGTCCTGACGGCGGATGAAGCGCCGCAGGGCCTTGCGCGGCGAGGGGAGCGTGCGCTTATGCATGGGGCCGATACCCGCAGCTTTGGGCCTTTGTGTCGGCAAGCCGACCGGTCATGGCACCGCGTGCCCGGCGCAGGTCCGGCACGGCTGGGGCCAGAACCGGCAAAGGCGTTGCGCCGGAGGCCCGCGCGGTGCGTGGGGGGCGGAAACAAACCCTGCGATGCTTTTGCAAGTGTTCGGGATCGCTGGACAGTGCCGGGCGGCCGGAGGGGCGGCCGGACCTGACCGATTCGCAGTGCCGTCCGGGGCCGGAAAACGCAGCGAAAGGTGTCTGAACAGAGACTTCCGTCATGAAACTTTACCCTCGTCAGGGAAACGTCCCGCTGTGACATCGTTAATCATCATGAAGATTTACCAACGGGGCGGGGCAGGATTGCGGCAGGATGGTGCATTTCCTTGGCAAAACCCGTCGACTGCACCGCAGTGCGGTCGGGCCATGGCCAAAGGCGGCATCGGACCGGAGGCCGTGCCGCCTTTGGGTGGACAAAGGAATTGCCCACGGGGGCGGGTGCCCCGGTGTGAACCGGGGTCGGCCTGCGCGGGGGCCGCGCCTTGGTCGCGTCGCGCATCCGTCGCGGCTTCGCGTCCGCGTGCTGCCGGTCGGCAGAGTTCCTTAGACTTTGCGCCAAGCCATGGTGCGCGATGGACGTCCCGGTGGCGGGCTGCAAGCGCAAGGCGATTCAAACCGTGTTAGGATTCGCCGTTCTAGGATGAAGCGACGCAGGGGCGCGCCGACGTGCCGCCCAAGGGAGGGTGAGATGAAACATGCCGGGGAACCCAGTTTCCGCGACTCCGTCGATATGATGTTCAACCGCGCCGTCCGGCTGATGGACCTGCCTGCGGGGCTGGAGCAGAAGATCAGGGTGTGCAATTCCACCTATACCGTGCGCTTCGGGGTCCGCCTGCGCGGCAAGATCGAAACGTTCACGGGCTATCGGTCCGTCCATTCCGAACATATGGAACCCGTGAAGGGCGGCATCCGCTACGCCCTGTCCGTCAGTCAGGACGAGGTGGAGGCGCTGGCGGCGCTGATGACCTATAAATGCGCGCTGGTGGAAACGCCCTTCGGCGGGTCGAAGGGGGGCCTGTGCATCGATCCGCGCGCTTGGGACGAGCATGAGTTGGAACAGATCACGCGGCGCTTTGCCTATGAGCTAATCAAGCGCGACCTGATCCATCCGGCCCAGAACGTCCCCGCCCCCGACATGGGCACGGGCGAGCGCGAAATGGCGTGGATCGCGGACCAATACGCGCGGATGAACACGACCGACATCAATGCCAAGGCCTGCGTCACGGGCAAGCCGCCCCATGCGGGCGGCATTCAGGGGCGGGTGGAGGCGACGGGGCGCGGGGTGCAATTCGCGCTGCGGGAATTCTTTCGCCACGCCGAAGATGTGGCGAAGGCCGGTCTGTCGGGCGGTCTGGACGGCAAGCGCGCCGTCGTTCAGGGGCTGGGCAATGTGGGCTATCACGCGGCGAAGTTCCTGTCCGAAGAGGATGGGGTGGTGATCACCGCCATCATCGAACGCGACGGGGCGCTGATCTCTGACACGGGGCTAAAGGTAGAGGCGGTGCGTCAGCACATGGTCGCGACCGGCGGCCTGAGCGGTTTCCCCGGCGCGCAATTCGTGGAGGATGGCGCGAGCGTGCTGGAAAAGGCCTGCGACATCCTGATCCCCGCCGCGATGGAAGGCGTGATCCATCAGGGCAACGCAGCCCGCATCAACGCCCCCCTGATCGTCGAGGCGGCGAACGGCCCCATCACCTTTGGCGCGGATGAAATCCTGCGCCAGAAGGGCGTGGTCATCATCCCCGACATGTATGCCAATGCGGGCGGGGTGACGGTCAGCTATTTCGAATGGGTCAAGAACCTGTCCCACATCCGCTTTGGCCGGATGCAGCGCCGCGCCGAAGAGGCCCGGTCGCGCCTGATCGTGGAAGAGTTGGAGCGGCTGAGCGCGGATAAGGGGCTGGGCTGGACCCTGTCGCCGGATTTCAAGGAGAAGTTCCTGACCGGATCGGATGAATTGGCGTTGGTCCGGTCTGGTCTGGATGACACGATGCGCGGGGCCTATCAATCGATGCGCGAGGTTTGGCACGCGCGGGGGGATGTCGATGACCTGCGGACGGCGGCCTATATCGTGTCGATCGGGCGCGTGGCGCAGACCTATCGGTCCAAGGGTCTGTAGCCGTTCCTAAGGGTTGCCGTCTGGGTAGGTTGCGCAATTGCGCACCCTGCGTCGCGCTTTCGGGCATCCGTCGCGGCTTTGGCGGGGTGAACGCGGACGCGGCGTCTGGGGGCGCTGCGATCCGAAAAGCGACATGTTCCTGTCGCGGGCGGCAATGGATTTGCGGGGAGGGGGTTGCATCCTCCGCCGCGCAACGCTTTGCTCTGCGCGGGCTTCGCCAACGGGACGGATGGGATGCGCTATTCTGGACTAAAGGTCATCACCGAAGGGCTTTTCGGCAACAAGGGCTGGAAGCCCGCGTGGCGCGAACCGGCCCCCAAGGCGGAATATGACGCGATCATCATCGGCGGCGGCGGGCATGGGCTTTCGACAGCCTATTACCTTGCCAAGAACCACGGGATGACCAACATCGCCGTGCTGGAGAAGGGGTATCTGGGGTCCGGCAATATCGGGCGGAACACGACCATCGTGCGCGCCAACTACTTTTTGCAGGGCAATTCGGAATTCTACAGCCATTCGATGAAGCTGTGGGAAGGGCTGGAACTCGACCTCAATTACAACGTGATGCATTCCCAGCGCGGGCTGATCAACCTGTTCCATTCCGACGGACAGCGCGATGCCTTCGTGCGGCGCGGCAATTCGATGATCAACCAAGGCGACGACGCGATCCTTCTGGACCGCGAGGGCGTGCGGGAATTGCTGCCCTACCTCGATTTCGAACAGACGCGCTTTCCGATCTATGGCGGGCTTTACCACCCGCGCGGGGGCACGGCGCGGCATGATGCGGTGGCATGGGGCTATGCGCGCGGGGCGGACCAGCGCGGGGTCGATCTGATCCAGAATTGCGAAGTGACGGGGATCGATATCGAGAATGGCCGCGTGACGGGCGTGCAGACCACGCGCGGGGCGATCAAGGCCAAGAAGGTGGGGATCGTGGTGGCGGGGCGGTCGTCACAGGTCGCCGCCATGGCCGGGATGCGCCTGCCCATCGAAAGCCATATCCTACAGGCCTTCGTGACAGAGGGGCTGAAACCCGTGATCGACCATGTCGTCAGCTTCGGCATGGGGCATTTCTACATCAGCCAGTCGGACAAGGGCGGTCTGGTCTTTGGCGGCGATCTGGATTTCTACGCCAGCTATGCCAGCCGGGGGAACCTGCCGATGGTGGAACATGTGATGGAAGCGGGCATGACGCTGATGCCCATGATCGGGCGGGCCAAGGTGCTGCGGTCTTGGGGGGGCATCATGGATATGTCGCCCGACGGATCCCCCATCATCGACAAGACCCATGTGGACGGGCTTTTCATCGATTGCGGCTGGAACTACGGGGGGTTCAAGGCGGTGCCTGCCTCTGGCTGGTGCATGGCGCATCTGATGGCGACCGGCGAGTCCCACCCCGTCGCCGCCCGCTTCAAGCTGAACCGTTTCGCGACCGGCCATATCCTCGACGAGGAAGGCACGGGCAGCCAGCACAACCTGCACTGATCACCATGGCACCGCGTCACCACCTGCTTCTTGGCCCGACCTGCGCCTCCGGCGGGGGTATTTGTCCCGAGATGAAGCGGCCTGTCTTCATCTCGGCCCAAATACCCCGGGGTGAGGCCGAAGGCCGAGGGGCAGCGCCCCTCTGCGACGCTGCCCGCAAGAACCACCAAGGGAAGACCCGCCGATGCGCCTGACCTGTCCGCTATGCGGAGACCGCGACCGCCGCGAGTTCTATTACTACGGGGCCGAGGATTACCTGAACCGCCCCGCGCCCGATGCCGCCCCGCAGGCATGGGACGACTATCTGCACAATCGCGACAACCCGGCAGGGGTGACGCGGGACCTGTGGTATCACGACATGGGCTGTTCCAGTTGGCTGGTCGTCACCCGCAACACGGTAACGCATGAGGTGCTGGCCGTAGAGCCGGTCGCCGACCGGAAAGGCGGTGCGGCATGAGGCTGGAGGGCAAGGGGCTGATCGACCGGGGGCAGCCTGTCAGCTTTACCTTCGACGGGCGCAGTTACATGGGCTTTGCCGGGGATACGCTGGCCTCGGCGCTTTTGGCCAATGACGTGCGGCTGGTGGGGCGCAGCTTCAAGTACCACCGCCCGCGCGGCATCCTGACGGCGGGATCGGAAGAACCCAATGCCATGGTCGAGGTGCTGGAGGGCAACCAGCAGACGCCGAACGTGCGCGCCACCGTGCAAGAGATCTTTGACGGGTTGGCCGCGCAGAGCCAGAACCGCTTCCCCTCGCTGAAATTCGATCTGCTGGGCGTGAACGATCTGGCCGCGCCCTTCCTGTCGGCGGGGTTCTATTACAAGACCTTCATGTGGCCGCGCCCCTTCTGGGAAAAGCTGTACGAGCCGCTGATCCGCCGTGCGGCGGGGCTGGGCAGCCTGTCGGGCAAGCATGACGAGGCGCAGTACGAAAAGGCATGGGCCTTCTGCGACCTGCTGGTCGTGGGCGCGGGGCCGACAGGGTTGATGGCCGCGCTGACGGCAGCGCAGGCGGGGGCGGATGTGATCCTTGCCGATGAAGAGGCGCGGATGGGCGGTCGGCTTGTGTCCGACAACATCCGCGTGGATGGCCAACCGGGGGCGGATTGGGTCGATGGCGTGCTGGCCGAGTTGCGGGCGATGCCCAATGTCCGGCTTATGACGCGGACCACGGTGACCGGGGCCTATGATGACGGCACCTTCGGCGCGCTAGAGCGGGTGGGCCTGCACCGCGCCCCCGCGCCCCATCTGCCGCGCGAATGTTTCTGGCGGATCGTGGCGGGGCAGACGGTGCTGGCGGCGGGCGCGTTGGAGCGTCCCTTGCCCTTCCCCGACAATGACCGTCCGGGGATCATGCTGGCCTCTGCCGTGCGGACCTATCTGCACCGCTATGGGGTGGTGCCGGGGCAGAGGGTGGCGCTCATCGCCAACAACGATGCCGCCCGCGCCACGGCGCGCGATCTGATGGCGGCAGGGGTGAAGGTGGTGGCCATCCTCGACACCCGGCCCGATGCCGGGGCGGCAGAGGATTGCCCGGTCTACCTGAACGCCCGCATCACCGGGACGGCGGGGCGGCTGGGCCTGTCGCAGGTCCGTTTCCGCCATGCGGGCGGTGAGGCCACGCTGGAGGTGGACACGCTTGCCGTGTCGGGCGGGTGGAACCCCACGGTGCACCTGACCTGCCACCTGAATGGGCGTCCGGTCTGGCGCGACGACATCGCGGCCTTCGTGCCTGCCGCCAATGCCGTCCCGCGGTTGACACCCGCGGGGGCCTGCAACGGCAGCTTTTCCACCACCGCCTGCCTGCGGGACGGGATCACGGCAGCCAAGGCCGCGCTGGCCGCACTGGGCAAGACCGCGCCGGATGTGGCGCTGCCCTTGGCCGAGGATGCGGCCTATACCATCACCCCCCTGTGGGAGACGGAGGGGGTGGAGGGTCGCCAATGGCTCGACTTCGCCAATGATGTGACGACGAAGGACGTGAAGCTGTCCGCGCAAGAGAATTTCCGCAGCGTGGAGCATATGAAGCGCTACACGACCCAAGGGATGGCCCCCGATCAGGGCAAGAATTCCAACGTGGGGGCGCTGGCCGTGCTGGCCGATGTGACGGGCCGCGCGATCCCGCAAACCGGGACGACGACCTTCCGTCCGCCTTTCGTGCCGACCTCTATCGCGTCGATGGGCGCGGGTGGGCGCGGCGCGGGCTTTGCGCCCCAGCGCTTTCTGACATCGGATCAGGCCAGTCGCGACCGGGGCGCGCCGATGATCGAGGCGGGGCTGTGGTACCGCCCCAGCTACTTCCCCAAGCCGGGGGAGAAGACATGGCTGGAGTCCTGCAACCGCGAAACGCGGATGGTGCGCGACAGCGTGGGGGTGGCGGATGTCTCCACCCTTGGCAAGATCGACCTGCAGGGGAAGGATGCGGCGCGCTTCCTCGACCTCGTCTATACCAACACCTTTTCTACCCTGCCGGTGGGGCGGGTGCGCTATGGGCTGATGCTGCGCGAGGATGGGCATGTGCTGGATGACGGCACGACCGCGCGTCTGGGGGACCAGCATTACCTGATGACCACCACCACGGCGGCGGCGGGTCTGGTGATGCGGCATCTGGATTTCGTGCATCAGGCCTTCTGCGCAGACTGGGACGTGCGCTTCGTCTCTGTCACCGAAAGCTGGGCGCAATTCGCCGTGGCAGGGCCCAAGGCGCGGGCATTGCTGGGCACGCTGCTGGGGTCGGTACCGGACCTGCCCTTCATGGGCGTGACCGACGTGGCGCTGGGGTCCGTCAAGGCGCGGCTTTTCCGCATCTCGTTCAGTGGCGAGGAGGGGTATGAGATTGCGGTGCCCACCCGCCATGGCGAGGCGCTGTTCCGCGACCTGCTGGCACGGGCCGAAACCATGGGCGGCGGCCCCTACGGGATGGAGGCGCTGAACGTCCTCAGGATCGAGAAGGGTTTCATCACCCATGCCGAGATTCACGGGCGCACCACCGCCTTCGACATCGGCATGGAAAAGATGGTGAGCGCCAAGAAGGACTGCATCGGCAAGGCCGCCGCCGCGCGACCGGGCATGGTGGGGCCAGAGCGGGATCAGCTTGTGGGCCTGAAGGCCACCGCGCCGCTGACGGCGGGGGCGCATCTCTTCACCCCCGGCGACCGGGTGCAGCGCGAGACGGATCAGGGCTATGTCACCTCGGTCTGCTGGTCGCCCACGCTGGGCGCACATCTGGGGCTGGCCTTCCTGCGGAACGGTCGGGCGCGGCATGGGCAGACGATCCGGGTGGTGGATCATCTGCGCAAGATCGACGTGCTGGCCGAAGTCTGCGATCCGGTCTTCCACGACAAGGAGGGGGTGAAGCTCCGTGCCTGAACTCATCGCGAAAACGGCTCTTGCGGGCTTTGGACCCGTCACGCACCTGTCCACCACGCTGGCCGAGGGCGATCCGGGCCCCATCACGTCAATCGCGCCCTATCCGGGGCGGATGGCGCAGGTGGACGCGGTGCTGGCCCCGCTGGGTCTGACCTTCCCTGCACCGAACAGCCAAAGCGCGAATGGCCCCGCGCGACTGGTCTGGACAGGGCGCGAACAGGCCTTCCTGCTGGGGGTCGAGGCCCCGGCAGGTCTGGCCGACCATGCGGCGCTGACGGCACAGGCCGATGGCTGGGCGGTCCTGACGATCAGCGGCCCCGCTGCGGTCGACGCGCTGATGCGGCCCGTGCCCTTGGACCTGCGCGAGGCGGCCTTTCCCATTGGTCGCACGACGCGCGCGCCCCTGAACCACATGCAGGCGATCCTGACGCGGACCGGGCCACAGGCCTTTGAGGTGATGGTCTTCCGGTCGATGGCGCGCACGGCATGGCACGAACTGACCGAAGCGCTAGAGGTTCTGGCCGCGCGGGCCAAGGCGGGCTGACGCTGCGCGTCTTGGCTGGCCGCCGGGGCGCTGCCCCGGACCCCGGGATATTTGAGAACGGAAAATGACCCATGTTCCATTTTCCGTTCCCAAATATCCTCAGGGGGTGAGGCCGCAAGGCCGAGGGGGCGCGAGCGCCCCCTGACGGGCCCCGCGGACGGCGCACGCCGGCCGTGGGGGGGATGGGCTGCGGCGCGGACCGCGCCGTCCGCATGATGACTGGACAGGGGCGCGTACGGGGCCGATATAGGGGGCATGTCCCTGCCGCCCGGATTCATCGACGAACTCCGCACCCGTGTGTCCCTGAGCCAAGTCGTGGGGCGCAAGGTCACATGGGACATGCGCAAGTCCAACATGGCCAAGGGCGATTGGTGGGCACCGTGCCCCTTCCATCAGGAGAAGTCGGCCTCCTTCCATGTCGATGACAGGAAGGGCTTCTACTATTGCTTCGGCTGCCATGCGAAGGGCGATGCCGTCACCTTCGTGAAAGAGGCCGACAATGTCTCGTTCATGGAGGCGGTGGAGATCCTCGCCCGCGAGGCCGGGATGCAGATGCCCGCCCGCGATCCGAAGGCCGCCGAAAAGGCGGATCGGCGGACGCAACTCGCGGCCGTGATGGAAGAGGCGGTGAAGTGGTTCCGGCTGCAACTCAAGACCTCTGCCGCCGCCGAGGCGCGGGCCTATCTTGAGAAGCGGCGCATGTCGCCTGCGGCGCAGGATCGCTGGGAGATCGGTTTCGCGCCGGATCAACGGCAGGGGCTGTTCAACGCCCTGACGCAAAAGGGCATCGCGGCGGACTTGATCGTCGAGGCGGGGCTTTGTGCCAAGCCCGACGCCGATCCGTCTGCGCGCGACGCGCGCGGGGGCGGCGCGCCCTATGACCGCTTCCGGGGGCGGATCATCTTTCCCATCCGCGATGCGCGGGGGCGGGCGATCAGCCTTGGCGGGCGGGCGATGGACCCGAATGCGCGGGCGAAATACCTGAACGGGCCAGAGACGGACCTCTTCGACAAGGGCCGCAACCTCTATAACCACGGCCCCGCGCGCGAGGCGGCGGGAAAGGGGCAGCCCCTGATCGTGGCCGAGGGCTATATGGACGTCATCGCCCTGTCCGAGGCCGGGTTCGCGGCGACGGTCGCGCCGCTGGGCACGGCGGTCACCGAAGATCAACTGCGCCTGCTGTGGCGGATCAGCGACGAGCCCATTATTGCCTTGGATGGGGATACCGCAGGGTTCCGCGCCGCGCTGCGGGTGATCGACCTTGCGCTGCCGCTGTTGGAGGCCGGAAAGGGCCTGCGTTTTGCCATCCTGCCCGGCGGTATGGATCCGGATGACCTGATCAAGGCGCAGGGGGCCCCTGCCATGAAGGCGGTGTTGGAGGCCGCGCAGCCGATGGTCAACCTGCTTTGGCGGCGGGAAACCGAAGGCAAGGTCTTTGACAGCCCCGAACGCAAGGCCGCGCTGGACAAGGTGTTGCGCGCGGCGCTGAAGAAGATCGCCGATCCGTCGATCCGGGCGCATTATGGCGAGGATATCAAGCGGTTGCGGCTGGACCTGTTCGGCCAGAACGCCCAACCCTTCCGCCCCTATACCCCGCGCGGGCAGGGCCGGGCGGGGGGACGCTTCCCCTTCCAGCCGGTCGCGCCGATGCCGTCCACGCGGTCCTCGCTGCTTGGGTCCGCCACCGCCCCGGTGGAGGAGATGCTGCGCGAGGCGGTGATCCTTGCCACCCTCGTCGCCCATCCGGGCCTGATCCACCGGTTCGAGACGGCGCTTGAAACGCTTGACTGCACCGGCGAGGGGCATGGCCTGATCCGCGACCTGCTGCTGACCCATGTCGACGCACCCGATCCCCGCGCCGCCATCGCCGCCGCCGCGCCCGCACCGCTTGACGCGCTGCTGTCGCATCCCCATGTCCGAAATGCGCCTGCCATCCTGAACCTGACCGATACCGAAAAGGCCGAATTCGCGCTGGCGCAGGATTTCTTTATCCTGCAGGCCGAACGCGGACGTCGGCGCGAGATCGAGGAGGCGGCGCTGGATATCGAAGGCGTGGTGGATGAGGGGCTGACATGGCGCATCGCCAAGGCGAACGAGGCGCGGGCCGAAGCGCATCGCGGCCCGCAGGACAAGACGGGCGATGCCGTGATCTCTCCGAACGGTGTCGCGCTGGACAAGGACGAACTGGAAGAGGCGCGGAAGGTCTTCGATTCCATCCGCTTCGACCGCCCGAACCGCAGGCATTAACCGACCATTGGCAAAAGAATCACCGCCCGCACCCTTTCACCTGACGTGATTCGCGTTATTGATTCGACCATACGCGAGTCGATTCGCCCCAGCCCCCGCGCGCCCCGAGGAGCAGACATGGCACTCAAAGACACTGACGACGCGAAGCCCGAAGAGCAGGAGGCCGATGTCTCGCTCGACATGAGCCAAGCCGCCGTCAAGAAGATGATCGCCGACGCCCGTGAGCGTGGCTACATCACCTACGAACAACTCAACACCGTGCTGCCGCCGGATCAGGTGTCTTCGGAACAGATCGAGGATGTCATGTCGATGCTGTCCGAGATGGGCATCAACGTGATCGAGGACGAAGAGGCCGAAGAGAGTGAGCCGGGCGGCGAGTTGGTGGAAACCTCTACCTCGCGCGAGGTGGCCATCGTCGGTGCGGCGTCCGAAACGCTGGACCGCACGGATGACCCGGTGCGGATGTATCTGCGCGAGATGGGGTCGGTGGAGCTTTTGTCGCGCGAGGGCGAGATTGCCATCGCCAAGCGGATCGAGGCGGGCCGGAACACGATGATCGCGGGGCTTTGCGAAAGCCCGCTGACCTTTCAGGCGATCACCATCTGGCGTGACGAACTTCTGAACGAAGAGATCCTGTTGCGCGACGTCATCGACCTTGAGGCGACCTTTGGTCGGTCGCTGGACGGCGATGAAGAGATGGACGGTCCGGTTCTGGACGATGTGGATGTGTCCGCCGCCGCGCCGCGCCGATCCGGTGGCGGATCGGAGCCGGAACTGGATGCCGATGGCAACCCCATCATGCGGGCCGAGGAAGAGGACGAGGACGACGAGGCGTCGAACATGTCCCTTGCCGCGATGGAAGCCGCGCTGAAGCCCAAGGTGCTTGAGACGCTAGAGATCATCGCCCGCGATTACGGCAAGCTGGCGCAGATGCAGGACCGCCGGATGACGGCGACGCTGTCGGAAAGCGCCACCTATTCGGCGGCGGACGAGGCGGCCTATCAGAAGCTGCGGTCGGAAATCGTGACGCTGGTGAACGCCCTTCACCTGCACAACAACCGGATCGAAGCGCTGATTGATCAGCTTTATGGGATCAACAAGCGCATCATGTCGATCAATTCCGGCATGGTGAAGCTGGCCGATGCCGCCCGCATCAACCGCCGCGAATTCATCGACGAATATCAGGGCTACGAGCTTGACCCGACATGGCTGGACCGTATGGCTGCCAAGGCGGGCCGTGGCTGGCAGGCGCTGATGGAAAAGTCGCGCGACAAGGTGGAAGAGTTGCGCGCCGAGATGGCGCAGGTCGGCCAGTATATCGGCGTCGACATTTCCGAATTCCGCCGCATCGTCAATCAGGTCCAGAAGGGCGAGAAAGAGGCGCGGCAGGCCAAGAAGGAAATGGTAGAGGCGAACCTTCGTCTGGTCATCTCTATCGCCAAGAAATACACCAACCGGGGTTTGCAGTTCCTTGATCTTATTCAGGAAGGCAATATCGGCCTGATGAAGGCGGTCGATAAGTTCGAATATCGCCGGGGCTACAAGTTTTCGACCTATGCGACGTGGTGGATCCGTCAGGCCATCACCCGGTCCATCGCCGATCAGGCGCGCACGATCCGTATCCCGGTCCATATGATCGAGACGATCAACAAGTTGGTCCGCACGGGCCGTCAGATGCTGCACGAGATCGGCCGCGAACCGACGCCCGAGGAGTTGGCCGAGAAACTCCAGATGCCGCTGGAGAAGGTCCGCAAGGTGATGAAGATCGCCAAGGAGCCGATCTCGCTTGAGACGCCGATTGGTGACGAGGAAGACAGCCAGCTTGGCGACTTCATCGAGGACAAGAACGCCATCCTGCCGCTGGACAGCGCCATTCAGGAAAACCTGAAGGAGACGACGACGCGGGTTCTGGCCTCGCTCACCCCGCGTGAAGAGCGGGTGCTGCGGATGCGGTTCGGCATCGGGATGAACACGGATCACACGCTGGAAGAGGTCGGCCAGCAGTTCAGCGTGACCCGCGAACGCATCCGCCAGATCGAGGCGAAGGCGCTGCGGAAGCTGAAGCATCCGAGCAGAAGCCGGAAGCTGCGGAGTTTTCTGGATCAGTGAGGGCGGGGGTCACACCGCAAGCTCAGCATATAGAAAAGCGCCCCACCGGGCGCTTTTTTTGTGCGTACGACGGCTGCGCCCGGCTTGGGCTAGACCTCCACCCACTCCACCACGCTGTCCGCTTTGGGGACAGGCTGGCCTACCGCACGCAGACCATCGAGGTGGAATGGGATCAGGCCCGCAAGTTCGGCCTGCACCGCCGCGACCGTCGCACCCGCCGCCACGCAACCCGGCAGGTCGGGCACATAACCCGAATATCCGTCGCCCGCCTTTTCGATCACCACGGCATAGCGCATGTCACTGTCCCTTAAGCCCGGCTTGTTTCAAGATAGAGTTGAACGTTCCGGGTGCCAAGTCGTCGCTGTTCTTGCCCGCCACGGTGACGCGCCCCGGTTTGGTCGGGTGGGCAAACTGTCGATGGCTGCCGCGGGTGGCGACGAGATACCAGCCGTCATCGGCCAGCAGGCGCAGGGCATCGCGGATTTTGACCACAGGCATCCACCGCTCCCCTGACCGTGGCCCGAGGATCGCCGCGAATGGTTAAGGAAACCCTACCGGGACATGCCTTGCGTGAACGTACGCGATCACGTACATTCCCACCCATGAAAACCCTCACCTCCACCGAACTCCGCGCCAACCTTTCTGCCGTCATGGACCGCGTGAACGATGACCATGAACCCGTCATCGTCACCCGCGCGGGTGGGCGGCCCGTGGTCATGGTCAGTCTGGAAGACTGGTCCAGCATGGATGAGACGACCTATCTGACCGCCTCGCCCGCCAACAAGGCGGCGCTGGAACGGGCGATCCGTGAGGGTCGGGAAGGCAAAGTGGTCGTCAAGACGATGGAAGACCTTCTCCGCTACGAAGACGAATGAGGCTGGAGTTTCACGGCGAGGGCTGGGACCATTATCAGCATTGGGTCGAAACTGACCGCGCGATGCTTCGCAAGCTGAACCGTCTTATCATGGAATGCCAGCGGCATCCCTTTGAAGGCACAGGCAAGCCAGAGCCGTTGAAGGGTGATCTTTCGGGCCATTGGTCCCGCCGCATCGACCGCGAACAACGCCTTGTCTACCGGGTCGAGGGTGAAGCGCTGATCATCGTCCAGTGTCGCTACCATTACTGAGGCGCGCGACAGGCTTCACCGCACCCACCCCCTGAGTCCCCGCCGCCACACCCCGCGCCCCCCGCATATGGGGCCACGAAATCCCCCCTAGCCGAAACCTCGTCCCCGCCCCTATAGTTTGGGCCGAACGGGGGGAACACCCCGGCATGAGGCAGGCGTAACCAACAACAAGCAAGGAGGGGGCCATGCGCTGCCCATTCTGCGGCAATATCGACACCCAGGTGAAGGACAGCCGTCCCGCCGAAGACCATGTCTCCATCCGGCGGCGGCGCTTCTGCCCGGCCTGCGGGGGCCGCTTCACCACCTATGAGCGCGTGCAGCTGCGCGACCTCGTCGTCATCAAATCCTCTGGCAAGCGCGAGGATTTCGACCGCTCCAAACTCGAACGCTCCATCCGCATCGCGATGCAGAAGCGGCCGATCGATCCCGAACGCATCGACCAGATGATTTCCGGCATCGTGCGGCGGCTGGAAAGCCTTGGCGAGACGGACATCCCGTCCAAGGTCATCGGCGAGATCGTGATGGAAAGCCTGGCCCGGATCGACACGGTGGCCTATGTGCGCTTCGCCTCGGTCTACAAGAATTTCCAAGCGGCGGATGACTTCGACAAGTTCGTGAGCGAACTGCGCCCCGGCGCGTCGCCCGACGAGTGACCGACGATCAGGCCCATATGTCCCACGCCCTCGCGCTGGCCGCGCGGGGGCTTGGCCGCACATGGCCCAATCCGGCAGTGGGCTGCGTGCTGGTGAAGGACGGCCGTGTCATCGGGCGCGGCTGGACGCAGCCGGGCGGGCGGCCCCATGCGGAACGGATGGCACTGGATGCGGCGGGGGCGGCGGCGCGCGGGGCCACGGCCTATGTGACGCTGGAACCCTGCGCCCATCACGGCAAAACGCCGCCCTGCGCCGAGGGGTTGGTGGCGGCGGGCATCACCCGTGTCGTCAGCGCCCAGACGGACCCGGATCCCCGCGTCTCGGGCCGTGGTCACGCCCTGTTGCGCGACGCGGGCATTGCCGTGACCGAAGGCGTCCTCGAATCCCGTGCCCGCGCGCTGCAATCCGGTTTTCTGAAACGGGTTACGCTTGGGCTGCCCTTCGTCACGCTGAAACTCGCCGCCACGTTGGACGGGCGCATCGCCACGGCAGGCGGCGAAAGCCGCTGGATCACGGGGGCCGAGGCGCGCAGGCGGGTGCATCTGATGCGCCTGACGCATGACGCGGTGCTGACCTCTTCGGCCACAGCGCTGGCCGACGACCCCGACCTGACGGCGCGGGACCTTGGCGCGGGCCACCAACCGCTGCGTATCCTCGCCGATGCGGGACTGCGGGTCCCGCCCGGCGGACGGCTCGGCCGGACCGCACAAAAGACCCCGGTCTGGGTGCTGCATGGCGATGCCGCACCGCCGGACGCGCGGGCGGCATGGCAGGCGACAGGCGCGCGGCTGATCCCCTGCGCCATGGCGGGGGGGCATCTGGACCTGACCTCTGGCTTCCGCGCCCTCGCCGCCGAAGGCCTGACCCGCATCTTGATCGAGGCAGGGGGGCTCTTTGCTGCCGCCCTGATCCGCGCGCGTCTTGTCGATGAACTCGCCCTGTTCCAAGCAGGCTGCCTGATCGGGGCAGAGGGGCGGGCGGTCCTTGGCCCGCTGGGCCTTGCCGCCCTGAACGACGCGCCACGCCCGCGCCTGATCGAGGCCACGACCTGCGGCCCTGACACGGTCACGCGCTGGGCCTTCTGACAGGCCCCTTCATCTCGGCCCAAATACCCAAATCCGTACCGTACCTTGAGACGGCCACGACCTAGGGGCGCCAAAGGGGGTGCGGGAGGACGGCTGTCCCCCCGCCACGTCTCACCAATGCCCCGTGCTGGGCATGGATTTCCACGGCTCTGCCGGGACCAGCGCGCCGCCCTTTTGCAACAGTTCAATGGACACATTGTCCGGCGACCGGACAAAGGCCATCCGCCCGTCGCGCGG
>JBDKFE010000174.1:0-26703 GCA_039798885.1 Pseudomonadota bacterium
ACCGTCGATGCCGGCGCGGGCAATGACACGGTCATGGGCGGTGCGGGCGATGATCTGCTGACCGGCGGGCTTGACAACGACACGCTGTTTGGCGGCGATGGCAATGACACGCTCTTGGCCAACTTTGGCATAAACGAGGGCGTCTTCGGCGGCGCGGGCAGCGATACCTACCGCATCGCAGGCACGCTCGTGGATGCCTTTGGCTACAATGTGAACCTTGAGGCGGGTACGGACCAGTTTGGCCGCACCTTCGGAGGCATCGAGACTGTTCTGGGCGGCAGCGGCAATGACACCTTCACGGGCCGCAATGACACCTCGGAACTGTTGGATGGCGGGGTGGGCAATGACGCGCTCAATGGCGGCGGTGGCAATGATACGCTCGCAGGTGGGGCGGGGAATGACACGCTGACCGCTGGCGCGGGGGATTCAGCGACTGGCGGCGACGGGGCCGACACCTTCATCGTCGACCGCGCCCAACTGGACGCGAACGGCCAGACTACCGCCAACATCACGGTGAACGGCGGCGCAGGCGCGCCGGATGCCGATGTGCTGGACCTGCGCAATGCGGGCAACTGGCGGATCATCAATCAGGTGCCGGATGCCAACGGCAATGGCACCAGCGGGACGGTGCAGTTCTTTGACGCAACTGGCAATGCCACGGGTCAAGTCCTGACCTTCACCGAAATCGAGACGATCCTTGGCACCCCCTTCACGCCGCCGGCCAATGGCGCCCCGACCTTCACCAACGTGACGAACGGCCAAACCATCAGCATCGCGGAAAACACCACCTTCGTCCTCGACGCCAACGCCACCGACCCAGAGGGGGACGCCCTCACCTTCTCCATCGCAGGCGGGGCGGATGCCGCACGCTTCACGGTGAACCCGGCGACCGGCGTCCTCTCCTTCCTCTCTGCCCCCGACTTCGAGGGCCAAAACAGCGCCAGCGGAGATGACATCTACGACCTCGTCCTGCGCGTCTCGGACGGGCGCGGCGGGCAGCGCGATGTCGCGATCAACGTCAACGTCACCGATGTGAACGAGGCCCCGACCTTCACCAACGTGACGAACGGCCAAACCATCAGCATCCCGGAAAACACCACCTTCGTCCTCGACGCCAACGCCACCGACCCAGAGGGGGACGCCCTCACCTTCTCCATCGCAGGCGGGGCGGATGCCGCACGCTTCACGGTGGACCCGGCGACCGGCGTCCTCTCCTTCCTCTCTGCCCCCGACTTCGAGGGCCAGAACAGCGCCAGCGGAGATGACATCTACGACCTCGTCCTGCGCGTCTCGGACGGGCGCGGCGGGCAGCGCGATGTCGCGATCAACGTCAACGTCACCGATGTGCCGGAACCCGACGGTACCGTCGACGGCACGGACGCGAGTGACATTCTGGCCGCCGACTTCACCGATCCCGACGGCGACGTCATCGATGGGGCCGACGGCAACATCGATCGGATCGACGTGGGTGCGGGGAACGACACGGTCGCGGCCGGGTTCGGCAACGATACCGTCTTCGGTCGTGCCGGCGACGACAGCCTCGATGGCGGCGGCAGCGGCGACAGCCTTCTGGGCGGCACCGGAAATGACAGCCTTTTGGGCGGCGAAGGGTCCGACACTCTGTTGGGCGAGGATGGCGACGACCTGCTCGACGGTGGGGAGGGCAACGACACGCTCTTCGGTGGTGCCGACAACGACACCCTGTCCGGCGCTTTCGGCGATGACAGCCTGTCCGGCGGGTCGGGGGACGACTCCCTCTCGGGCGAGGACGGCGACGACAGTCTGATCGGCGATACCGGCAATGACAGCTTGGATGGCGGCGGCGGTAACGACCGGCTTCAGGGCGACGACGGGTTCGACACGCTCACCGGTGGTGGCGGCGCGGACACGCTGTCCGGCGGACTTGGGATCGACATCCTTTCGGGCGAGGACGGGTCCGACAGCCTGTCCGGCGACGACGGCAACGACATCCTTACGGGTGGCGCAGACGACGACATCCTGCTGGGCGGCGACGGCGACGACGTGCTCTCTGGCAACGACGGCGACGACCGCGTGTTTGGCGGCGATGGCAACGACCAGACCGATGGCGGTCTGGGCGACGACCTGATGGTCGGCGCGGCGGGCGATGACACGCTGGATGGCTCGGGCGGGCGGGATACGTTGGAGTCCGGGGACGGGATGGACATCCTCCTTCTGGGCGAGGGCGACGATCTCGCCCGTGCAGGCAGGGATGATGACATCGCCTTCGGGGGCGATGGCGACGATACGATCTTCGGCGCAGACGGGCTGGACAGCCTTTACGGCGGCAGCGGGGATGACCAGATCGACGCCCGTGGATCGCAACCTGCGGTCGACATGGACTTCGCTGACCTCGGCCCGATGGACGGCGACCCCTTCGATGACGCCGACCTCGTGTTCGGGGACGATGGCAACGATCTCATCCAGACCGGGGACGACGCGGACGAACTCTTTGGCGGCAGCGGCGCGGACACGCTGGATGGCGGCATCGACTCCGACCTGATCTTTGGTGGCGCGGATGATGATAGGATCATCGCCGGCGAAGGGGCGGATAGCGTCGACGCGGGCGATGGCGACGACCTCATCTACGGCGGTCTTGCACCCGGGGGCGGCGACCTGTTCAGCCGCGACGACAGCGTGGACACGGCGCCGGACAACGACCTCGACACGCTCAGCGGCAATGCCGGGAATGACACGATCTTCGGCGGGGATGATGCCGACTTCCTGTATGGCGGCGCAGGCGACGACCGGCTGAACGGCGGTCTTGATGATGACTGGATCGAAGGCGGTCCCGGCAACGACACGGTGACGGGCGGCGCGGGTGCGGATGTCTTTGTCTTTATGGCGGGCAGCAACCTGACAGTGACGGATTTCGAAGACGTGGACCAACTCTCGCTGGTCGACTTCTACAGCGAACTTCAGGAACTGCTGGACGACTTCGCCGACGACCTCATCCTCAACCAATCCGTCGGGGATTATTCGGACAATCTGGCGATGAACGGCAGCATCACCTTGATCGGCGCGGACGACACCCTGTTCACATCCGACAGCACGGGGCTGTTCTGACGGCGAAAGACCAAGGCCCGGACTGTCTTGCACGGTCCGGGCAAACCCGCTTGCACCGGGGGCAGATGGCGTCTGCCCCCGCTGTTCCATCTACCCAACGCCATCGGAACGTCGGCCGCACAGCGCCGCGCCTCTAGCCGCTTCCCGAAACTGACATGCTAGAATACAGTGCCCCAAACGGAGGCCCCGATGACCCGCATCACCACCATACAGGCGCTTGATATCCGCTTTCCCACGTCGCGCGCCTTGGATGGGTCGGATGCGATGAACCTCGCCCCGGACTATTCCGCCGCCTATTGCATCATCGGCACCGATGGCGGCCATGAAGGCCACGGCCTGACCTTCACCATTGGCCGCGGGAACGAGCTTTGCGTCGCCGCCATCCGCGCCCTCGCGCCCCTCATCGAACATATCCCGGTCGAGGACCTATTGTCCGACATGGGGGCCACATGGCGGCGCATCACCGGCGACAGCCAGCTTCGCTGGGTTGGCCCAGACAAGGGCGTCATCCACCTTGCCACTGCCGCCCTCGTCAACGCGCTGTGGGATTTGAAGGGCAAGATCGAAGGCAAGCCCGTCTGGCGGCTGCTCTGCGACATGACCCCCGCCGAAACCGTGGCCCTCGTCGACTGGCGCTACCTGTCGGACGCGCTTGACCCCGCCGAGGCCCGCGAACGGCTGGAAGACAAACGCCCCACCCGCGCCGCCCGCATCGCCGACATGCGCGCAAACGGCTACCCGGCCTATACGACCTCTGCCGGATGGCTTGGCTATTCCGACGAAAAGATGCGCCGCCTCTGCCAAGAGGCCATCGCGCAGGGCTGGAACCATTTCAAGATGAAGGTCGGCGGCAACCTCGACGACGACATCCGCCGCGCCCGCATCATCCGCGAAGAGATCGGCCCCAACCGCCGCCTGATGATGGACGCAAATCAGGTCTGGGGCGTGAAACAGGCCATCGACCACATGCGCCCGCTCGCCGCCTTTGACCCGTGGTTCATCGAAGAACCCACCTCGCCTGACGACATCCTCGGCCATGCCGCCATCGCGCGCGGCGTGGCCCCGATCAAGGTGGCAACGGGCGAACACTGCCAGAATGCCGTGATGTTCAAGCAGTTCCTGCAGGCCGACGCGCTCCAGATCCTGCAACTCGACAGCGCGCGCCTTGGCGGGGTGAACGAAATCGTGGGCGTCTTCCTCCTCGCCGACAAATTCGGCGTCCCGGTCTGCCCCCATGCGGGCGGCGTGGGCCTGTGCGAATATGTCCAGCACCTGTCGATCTTCGACTATGTCTGCGTCTCGGCCAGCCTGACGGACCGCGTGCTGGAATATGTGGACCACCTGCACGAACATTTCGAAACCCCCGTCACGATGCGCGCCGGTCACTACATACCGCCCGAGGGGCCGGGCTATTCCATCACCATGAAGGAAGACAGCCGCCTGGCCCATGCATGGCCCGACGGCGCGGCGTGGATCGCCTAGGGCAACAGCCGCACCGACACCTTCGCCAAATCGCCGCCCGCAATGTCCTGCTCGGCCAGCAGCCGTGCATCGCCCCGCAGCTCGGCCGGGGCCAACGCCGGGTTGATCTCGCCGGTCCGGGCCCTCTGCGTGACCAGCGGCATCAGCCGTGCCCGTTCCGCCGCATCCAACCCCATCACCGCCATCGTCTGCACCTCGGACAAATAGCGATCCCCCGGTGTCAACCCGGCCAGCATCCCATCCCGCGCCGCGACGATCCCGGCACGCGCCGTCAACAGCCGCAACACCGGGCCGGGTGACAGGTAAAGGTCCACCAACCCTTCCACATCCGTCACCCGCACCTCGAACCGATACCCGTCCCGCACCACCTCGACCGGGGTCCCACCCGCAACCAAGCCCCCGGCCCGCGCCCGGTTGGCCACCGACACCTCGGCCAAGGCCACGCGATGCACCTCTGCCAGCCGCCCCAGAACAGCCGAAGTCGCCCCCGCCCGCGCCCGCAACGTTCCGGCAATGGCGGCAATCAGCACCACCCCCGCCAGCACGGCCAGCAGAACGATCCCTTGCCGTCCGTTCCGCCCCGCCCGATGATGCACCGCCATGACCGTCCCGCGCCCCAAACTCATCGCCGCCCTTGCCGCACTCTATGCCGCAACGCTCGGCATTGCTGCGGTCTTCACCGCGTCCGACCACCTTCTCCTGTCGGCCGCCATCGTCCTGCCCCTGATCTGGCTCAGCATCACCGATCTGGAACGGCAGGAAATCCCCGATCTCGCCACCGCCACGATTGCATTGGCCGGGGTGGTTTTCCAGTGGCATCTCCACGGCCCCACCACCAGCCTCATGATCCCCCTTGTCACAGCCGCCGCCCTCACCGCCGCCTTCTGGATGGCAGGCGCGCTTTATTTCCAGCGCCAAGGGACCGAAGCACTGGGAATAGGCGATGCCAAACTCATCGGCGCGGGTACGCTTTGCATCGGGGCAACCTCGGTCTGGGCCATGCTTTTGCTTGCGGCCACGGGCGGCATCACCGCAGCCCTTCTCGCGCGCCGCAGCGCTTCGGGCAGTCAGGGTATCGCTTTCGGCCCATTCCTCGCTTATGCAGTATTCATCCTCGTTAACTTCCCCGTCCAAGGACTCATCCCCTCATGACCCGCCGCCCCGCCCGCAACCCGCAATCCGGCGTCACGCTTCTGGAAGTGATGATCGTCCTCGCCGTGATCGCGTTGATCGTGGGCTTCGGTGCCCCGCGCCTGATGGAAAGCTTCGGTCGCGCCAAGTCACAGGCGGCCGAGGTTTCGATGGCAAACCTCAAGGGTGCGGTGCAGCTTTTCTATATCGACACCGGCCGCTATCCATCCGAAGCCGAGGGCCTCTCTGCCCTTCTCGCCGCCCCCGATGGCGTCACCGGCTGGAAAGGCCCCTACCTCGACGGTGAGGCTGACCTGACGGACCCGTGGGGACGCCCCTTCACCTATGCCTCCCCCGCCGATGCAGCGCCCTTCTCCCTCTCCACCCTTGGCCGCGACGGCCAACCGGGGGGTCAGGGCGAGGACAGCGACATCTCGCTCTGACGCGCAACCCGCGCTGGCATGACGGTCAGCGGCGGCGCGATCCGCCCCCCCGTCTCATAGGAAATCCGCACCAAGTCCGGCAAAGCCTCTGCCGTGGCCGGCCAATCCGTCCGCCAGCCCGGCGCGACGCCCGGCCCCGGCGACCCGTAATAGGACAGCCCGACCAGCACGCCCTCGCCCGCCAGTTCTGCCGCCAGCGCACCGTCCCCGGCGACGGCCCGCACCGCGCCGCCTTCCCCGGTGACGCGCACCTCCGTCACCCGCGCCGCCGACAGCGGCGCCTCGTCGATCAGCGCCCCGAAGGTCATGCCCCCCGCATCGCCCACGATCCGGCCACCGACCGGCATCCCTTCCAGCCAGCGCCGCAGCACCACCCTTGCGGTGATCGCCTCTAGATCCGCCGCTTCTGCGCCCACGCGCACCAGCGCCCGCCCTGCCAGTCCCAAGGTCGATGCAAGGATCACCGCCGCCGCCGCCATCACCCACAGCGCAATCAGCAGTTCCAGCAGCGTGACCCCCGCGCGACGGTTCCGCTTCACGACCCGCCCTCCGGCAACAGGACAGACAGCGTCACCGCCTGCTCTCGTGCGCCCTCACGCCAAGCCGTCACCGTGACCTCCACCAGCCCCGCCGCCGCCGCCCCCTGCTCCAGCCGCCAGCGCCAAGGACCCTCTGCCCCTTCGGCCAGTCCGGCATCCCGCGTCACCGCGAAGTCATCCGCGACCGACCGCGCCAGTTCCGTCGCCCATGCCGCATCCGACCGCTGCCCGACCTGCCCGACCGTGAACCCGACGCCGCCCATCGCCGTACCCAGCACCAGCGCAAGAATGGCCATCGCGACCATCGCCTCGATCAGCGTAAAGCCCCGCCGTCCCGCCCTGTCAGAACGCCAGATCATTGATCGACAGCACCGCCCCCATGATGGAATAGACCAGCGCCCCGACGGCCCCCCCGATCACCAGCGTCAGGATCGGCGTCAGCAGACGCAACAGGCGCTGCGTGCTCTGATCCAACTGCCCCTGCAAGGTCTGCGACAGCGCCTCCAGCACCGGGACCAGCGCATTCGCCTCTTCCCCCACCCGGAACAGCTCGCGCACCATAGGCGGCAAATGCCCGCCTTCGGCCAGCGCCACATGCGCCCGCTCGCCACGCTCCAGCGCCGTCACCGCCGCCCGCAGGTCCGCCGCATAGGGCCCCCCCGCATCCGCCTGCGCCAGCCCCCGCAGCGCCTCGGCCAAGGGGCGCCCCGCCTTCAGCATCAGCGCCAGCGACCGCACCAGCGCAAGCAGCGCCGCGTCCCGCACCAGCGGCCCGAACAGCGGCAGCCGGAACACCACGCGCCCCCAACCCTGCCGCAGACCCCAGATCACGGCGACAACCGCTCCGCCAAGCAGCAGCACCAGCAGCGGCCACCACCCCGAAACGAACCGCCCGAACCCAAGGAAGAACGCCAACGACCCCGGCATATCGCGCCCCTCGCCCGCGAACAGGGGGGCCAGCGCAGGGGCCAAGGTCAGGGCCACGATCAGCATCACCGCCACCGCCGCCACGATCAGGATCGCCGGATAAAGCAGCGCCGTCGCCACCTGCCCGCGCAACTGGTCCTGCAACCGCAGCAGACGCGCAAGGTCGGCCAACTGATCCGGCATCGCATCCGACTGCTCGCCCGCCCGCAACAGCGTCAGGAAGACCGGCGCCACTTTCGGCCCTGCCTGTGCAAAGGCATCGGCCAGCGGCATCCCCTCCGCCACCAGCCGCGCCACCCGATCCAGCCGCGCGCGGGTATCCCCCCGCTCCACGCCCTGCGCCAAGATCCGCAGCATCTCCAACACGGGCAGCCGTACGCGGAACATGGTCGCCATCTGCTCTGCCAGCGCCGCCTGATCCACCAGCGCCAGCGCCCCGGACCCGAACGAGATATCCCGCTTCCACCACGGCTCTGCCGCCAGCGCGGCCACACCCTCGCGCAGCTCGACGACGGTCAGCCCCAGCGCGCGCAGCGTATCATAGGCCGCAGCCTCCGACGGACTGTCCAGCCGCCCGGATTCAACCCGACCGCCCTCGCCATAGGCCCTGTAGGAATAGGTCGGAATGCCCCGTCCCCCGCCGTCACTCCACCACGTCGGTGATCGTGTGCCGGGGCGTGCCCAGCCCCCGTTCCAACGTAGAGTTCGCCCCCGATAGCTTCGTCCGCCAATAGGCCGTGGCCGAATTCGCATCGCCCTCGTTCAGGATCACGCGCGGCCGGATCAGGATCAGCAATTCCGTCCGCCCCCGGCGGCTGTCCTTGCTGCGGAACAGGTTACCCACGACGGGCACCCGGCCAAGCCCCGGCACTTCGGACCGTGTAAGATTGTCCGACTCCTGCACCAATCCCCCCAGCGCCAGCGTCTGCCCATCCGTCAGCGCGACCGATGTCTGGACCTTCCGCTGCCGGATGGTGGGCGAATCGATGCCCGACGTATCCGTCTCGGCCACGTCGCTGACTTCCTGACTGATCTCCAGCGTCACGCGCCCACCGTTCCCGATGCGCGGCCGCACCCGCAAGATGATCCCCGTATCGCGATACTCCACCTGGCTCAGGATCGGGGCATTCGCCGTCTGATCCTGCGACTGCGACGTGACGATCGGCACCTGATCGCCGATCTGCAAAACGCCTTCCTTGTTGTCGATCACCATCAGCGTGGGGGCCGAGATGATCTTCACATCCGTCGCCGCCGCCAGCGCCGAAAGTGCGACATTCGCGCTGCCGGTGCCAAAGACTGCGGTGAAGCCGGTGTCGTTGCCCTGTGTGACGTCGTTGCCATTCCCCGCCCGGTTCGAAAACCGCAGGTCGAAATTCCCGTTTTCAAAGAACCAGCGCGTCCCGATATCCATACGGTCGTTCAGCGTCACCTCGGCAATCGTCGCCTCTAGCAGCACCTGCCGCGCCGGGCTGTCCAACTCGCGCAGCAGTCCCTCGATCTCGGCATGCTGCGCGCGCGGGGCCCGCACGACCAGCGCGTTGCGGCTGTCATCCGCCGCCACCCGCGTCCCGTCCGACCCGCTCAGCGCCGCCTCACCCTCGCCATCCCCGGCCACGGACCCCGCGCCCAGCAGATCGGCAAGGATCGGTGCAACCTCGGTCGCCGACCGATTCTGCAGGTTATAGGTCGCCAGATACATCCCGTTCCCCGGCCCCGGCTTGTCCAATTCGCGGATCCAGCCCACCGCCCGGTCCAGATAAGCCGCGCGCGACGAAATCACGAGGACCGACCCCAACCGCTCATTCGGCACGAACTCCACGACACCCCGCAGCGCGCCGCCATCCTCGGTCTCGAACAAGGCCTGCGCCTGCTCCACCACCGCCTCCGGCTCGCCCGAGGTCAGCCGCACCAGCGCCACCGATTTCCCCGACAGGACATCCACGTCAAAGATGTTCAACGCATCCAGCGCGCTTTCTGTCACTTCGGCAGGCCCGGACAACAGCAGGATGTTGCGCCGCGAATCCGGCACCACGTTCAGCCCGGCGTCAATCTGCGGCTTCAGCAGGTTCACCATTTCCGAAGCCGACACATATTGCAGCGGCGCCACGATGATCGACGACCCGCCGCGCCCCCCCTGCCCCGCCAGACGGAAGCTCGACGTTCCCGAAACCCCCGGCACGATCTGCACCGTGTCGCCGGATTTCCGCATCTGCGCCCCGTTCGCGCCAAGCGCGGCATCGAACAGGTCCAGCAACACCTCGCGCGGGACGGGGCTCGTGGTCTGGATCGTGACGCGCCCCTGCAACCCGTCCGCCACGACATATTGCAGCCCCAGCGTATCCGCCAGCACGGCCTTCGCCGCCGCCGGGATCGATGCGTTCACAAGGCTGATTTCCACATTGCCGCCACCCGCAGGCCGGATCTCGGCGCGCGATGCGCTGTCCTCCATCGCCTCGGCGTCAAAGAACACGTCCGACCCGCGCTGCGTCGCAACACGGTCGCCATCCGCCGCAAGCCCGAAGCTGGACCCACCGCGCGCCATGCCGCTACTGCGCCCGCCATCCGGCCCGAATGCGCCAGAGCTCCGCCCCCGGTCGGTCTCGACGCAGCCAGACAGAACAAGCGCCAATGTGGCGCAAACGGCAAAAGCGATTCCCTTGAAGGGCATGGTGGCAGCCTCTGAGTCCCTACTTCCGATTAGCTACTGGTCGAACAGTTTAACAGTGATTTCTTCACCTCGGTTAATCACCACCACCGCATCGCGGGTAATCTGCCGCACTTCAAAGCCTTCGAACGCGTCCCCTTCGCGGACGATGGCTTCCACCCCCGTGCTGTCGACCGACAGGATCGCGCGCGGCTTCGTCCCGTCATCCAGATAGCCAACCATCCGCAGCCCAAGCGCCGGTTCAGGCACCTCTGCCGCAGGTGCCTCCACCACCGCCGCTGCTCCTTGCCGCCCCGGCACGAACAGCGGCCGCACCACCAGCGCTTCAAGATCCACAGGTGTCCCGGTCACATCCACGACAGCCTCGCCCGCAGCATCGACTGCGGCCTCGCCCCCCGGCGGCACCGGCACCACCGGAATGGACCCGTCCTCCAACGCCGCACCCACGCGCAGCGCCGCCAGCGGCACGATGGCCGCAATCACCAACAGATGCAGAAAAGGTGGCCACCAGCGCATCAACCCGCCTCCCCCTGCACAAAGCCCCATGCCACCAGTCGCACCGACACGCCGCCCCCGGTCCGGGGCTGGACCATCAACTGGGTCATCGCGACGGGCGGGGACTGCCCCTCCAGCGCGGCCAGAAACCGCGTCACATCCTCCAGCGTCCCCTCGCCCTCCACCACCACAGCGGCGGCAGCCTGCGACAATCCGTCCGGCGCAGCGCCCTCGGCAAAGGCAGACAGCACCACCCCATGCGCCCCGGCCAGATCGACGATCCGTTCCTGCAAGCCGACCGCCGCCTCGGCCCGCGTCGCCCCCGGCAGCATCATCGTGGCCGAAAGCGCCCCGGCCTCGCCCGCCGCCCGGAACTCTGCCACCCGCGCCCGCAACCCTGCCGCTTCGGCCTCCAGCGTGGACAACTCGGCCAGCGCGGCCACCCGCCGCACCTCCAACGGGCCGGTAGCGATCCAGAACACCCCGGCCAGCATCACGACACCGGCCAACAAGGCCAGACCCATCGGACCGCGACTCATGCCCCGCCCCCCACCTTCAGCGTCACGATCAACTGGAACCGCCGGTCCCCCGACGCGCCGTCCACCGCCACCGCGCCATCCAGATCAACCGACTCCACCCACGCCAACGGCCGCACCGCCGCCAGCACATCCGCCACATCCGCCGACGAAAACCCGGCCAGCCGCAGCACCGCCCCGTCCACGGCAAAGGACGACAACCAGACCTCGTCCCCCAAAACCCGCGTCAGGTCGGCCAACAGCACCAACCTCTGGCTTTCCCGGACCAACCGCGCCGCATCCGCCATCTGCGCGGCGCTGCGGGCATTGCGATCCTCTGCCTCGGCCCGCGCCACCGCTGCCTCATCCCGCAGCGCGGCCAAAGCAGCCTCTGCCTCGGCCACCGCGCCCTCGGCCCGCATCACGGCCATCCCCTGCACCGCCAGAACCCCGGCCAAGGCCACGGCCACCGCCGCAGGCACAGCCCGGTTCCAGACCCGTTCCACCCGGTCCGTCTGCCCCCGCGCATCGAAAAGCGGGGCCGCCTCCACCCCGTCGATCACAACGCGCCGCACCGTCACGCCAGCAGCCTGCACCACCTCGGTCAACCGCGCGGCCTTCAGGATGAACACATCCACCGCCTCGCCCGGCCCATCCACATGCCGCCAGACCAACCCCTCGGCCTGTCCCGGCATCGACTGGCGCAACTGCAAGGCCACTGCCCCCGCCGCATCCTTCCGCGCCGCCTGCGGCAACGGCACCGACCGGACAAGGAACAGCTCCTTCGACAACCGGATATCCACCGGCGCACCACCCGCCCCTGCCAAGGCCAAAGCGGCCTTCGCGGGCTCCGTCAAGGGCAGCGCATTGACCACCACCGATCGCACCCGACGCGGCGGCAGGCCTGCCCGCACCAGAACAGCAGGCGCCAGTCGCTGAAGCGATTCGCCCAGCCGTTCCCCCGCGCGCCCCATATCCAACCCAAGAATCACGGCATTCCCCATTGACGAGGCGCAGCCGCCTGACATCACTTGCGTTAACGTTATTTAACCCGATCAGGACAGGGCAAGCCAGTGTCACCCGCAGATGCCGAACTCGTCCGCCTCCTTTCGGGGCAGGACTCGCCCTCGCAGGACGATCTGCGCCGCGCCGAAAGCCTCGCCAGAACCGAAGGCCAACCCCTTCACCGCATCCTGATCGACCGCGGCCTCGCCGAAGAGGAAACGGTCATCCCCGCGCTGTGCAAGGCACTCGGCATCTCTTACGCCGCCGACCCGTGGCAGGCCGGCGAAGCCGACCGCGACGCCATCGCCCGCCTCACCCTGCCGTGGCTGCGCAGCCGCTCTGCCCTGCCCCTGCTTGCGCCTGCGGGAACGGCGCAACCCGTCCTCCTCGCCGATCCGGCCGATTCCGCGATCCTTTCGGAACTGGCCTTCCTGCTGGACCGACCCGTGGAACCCCGTGGCGCGACCCTGCGCACCATCCGCGCGCTGCTCTCCGATACGCCACCCGCCGAATCGCCCACCGAACACAGGGCCGAAGCCGCCCCCGAAACGGCCGCCGAAGACGGCCCCGTGATCCGCTTCGTTGCCGAAACCCTGGCCGAGGCCGTGTCCGCCGGCGCGTCCGACATCCATATCGAAAGCCTCCCGTCGGGCCTTGCCGTCCGCATGCGCGTCAATGGCCTCCTTGCGCCGCTTCCGGTCGATCCGGCCATCCCCGCCGCCTCTGTCTTCGCGCGGCTCAAGGTTATGGCCCGCGCCAACGTGGCCGAACGCCGGATGCCACAGGACGCCCGCTTCTCGGGCATCTTCTCGGGTCGGCGGATCGACTTCCGCCTCTCCTCGCTGCCCACGCAGCACGGCGAAAGCCTCGTCCTGCGAATCCTCGACCCACAGGCGCTCCGCCTCGGCTGGGACCGGCTCGGATTTGGCGCCGACATGGTTGCTGGCATCACCACCTGCATCGAACGCCCCTCGGGCCTCTTCCTCGTCACCGGACCCACCGGGTCGGGCAAGACCACCACGCTCTATACCGCGCTCCAACACCTCAACTCGCCCCGGCGCAAGATCATCACGGTGGAAGACCCGGTCGAATACACCCTCCCCGGTGTCCAACAGGTGCAGGTGCAAGAGGAAATCGGCCTCTCCTTCGGCCGCGTCCTGCGCTCCATCCTGCGCCATGACCCCAACGTCATCATGGTCGGCGAAATCCGCGACCCCGAAACCGCCGAAATCGCCTGCCGCGCCGCGCAGGTGGGCCGCATGGTCCTCTCCACCCTGCACACCCGCGACGCCCGCTCCGCCCGCACCCGCCTCGTCGATCTTGGCGTGCCTGACTACATCGTGGGCGACGTCCTGCGCGGCGTGCTGGCCCAGAACCTCGCGGTCACCGAATGCCCGTCCTGCCACGGCAAGGGCTGCCGCCAATGCGGTCATTCCGGGGCCTCAGCCAGACGACTCGAAGCGGACCTCGTCACCTTCGGCTAGCCAACCCATCCGGACACATTCCGAAAATGCCCAAGAAACGGACAAAGTCCCGGTAAAGATTGGGAAATTCACCCGCACAGGGTGATCCGTCAGACCTTGGTCCAATCGGTTCAAGAGACTTTCGGCAGAGGTTGGGCACAGCACCCAGTGCTATCTCTTTCGGACGATCACATCCTTAGGGATGGGTTTCGTCCCGATTCTGCGGCGGTGCAACCGCGCGGCACAGGGCAGGTAAAGGGTCAGGCAAGGGCCCCCGTAACGGTCGCGCGCGGTACTGCGCCAAGGCGAATTGGACGAACCGCGTCGGTCACACCCGGCGCGGTATAGATAAAGCGGGGTTGGAACATGGGTTATCTTTGCAAGGACGCCAGCCGCGCACAGATCCGCGAAGCTGAAAACGCCCGCAAGAACCGGGCAGAAATCGTCAAGGCCCTCTCCATCGGCGATGTGACGCGCCGCGAACTCGTCAACGGGGGTACCTTCTCCGCCGCAGGCACGCTTGCCATGACAAACGGCCCCAGCCCCCATACCCACAGCCAGATCCTCCCCTCGATCCCGACCGGCACCCCGCGCAGCCCGCTGCGCGACGTGCAGCCCTTTCCCGCAGGCCGACAACAAGGCCTGGTCCTTCGGCGCGGGCCGGTTGCCAACGGGCACCCTGCCCCCGCCGCGATGCTGCTGCGCTACGACATCCTCACCAACCCGAACAACCCGAACAACCCGCAGACCCATGTTCAGGTCATCCCGACGCCCAACCCGACCCCGGATGGCGTGACCTACGGGATGCCCGCGATCCTGCCCGACGGGAATCCCTTGCACCCGTCCTTCAACCCCAAGCCTGCGATCTAACGGCACGGCACAAACAGAGAATATTATGGAACGCTTGGAATTCCCTTGGACGGTGGGGCTGCGCCTCCTGCAGGCCCTCGCTCTTGGCATGGTGCTTCTGGCGGGGCTTGCCCTTGCACCCGCGCGCGCCGATGTGCGCGGAGCCGAATACTTCACCAACCTCACCCTCACCACCTCCGAGGGCGAAGAGGTGCAGTTCTTCGAAGATGTGCTGAAAGACCGCATCGTCGTGGTGAACTTCTTCTACACCTCCTGCACCGACCTCTGCTCGCTCGGCACGGCCCGCCTCGCGCAGGTCTACGAATGGCTCGGCGAACGCATGGGGCGCGACGTGTTCTTCGTGTCGATCACCCTAGACCCGGAAAACGACACGCCCGAAAAGCTGGCAGATTTCGCCAAAGGCTTCGACATCGACAAGGGCTGGACCTTCCTCACCGGCTCTCGCGAAAACATCGACGCCATCCGCTTCAAGCTGGGCGAAAAGGCGCAAGCCCTCAGCTTGCACCGCACCGACATGGTGATCGGCAACGCCAAGACCGGCGTCTGGCGCCGGTCGTCTGTGATGGGCAGCCTCGTCATCGCGCTTCAGTCGATCCTCGAACTTGACCCCGCATATGAATCCGCGCCGCAGACCAGCCCCGAAAAACTGGCCGAGGCGCTGCACATCGACACCCAATACGACCTGTCGGCCCATCCGGGCGAGGCGATCTTCCTGCGCGCCTGCGCCTCGTGCCACACCATCGGTCTGGGCAAGAAATACGCCCCCGACCTCGCCGCCGTGACCGTCCGGCGCGACCATGGTTGGCTGCGCGCCTTCATCATGGACCCCGACCTCGTCCTCAAATCCGGCGATCCCATCGCCGAGGTGCTGAACGAGGATTTCCCCGGCGTGGTCATGCCCAATCTTGGCCTTGGCCCGCAGGATGCCGACGACCTCATCAGCTACCTGATTGCCGCCGACGCCCGCCTTGCCGCCGCAGAAAAGGAAGCCGCCGACAGCTACGCCGCCTTCGAATCCGCGCACGGTTTGGAAGAAGACGACCACTCCGGCCACGACCACGGGACAGAGTGACGGACGTTCAGACCCGTTTGAACAGCCTGACGTAACGGTGGTGCGTCCGCGACTTACGGACGCGGACGCGCTGCCACTGTCCTTGTCCCGGGTCCCACCCGCAGCGGCATGACGCGCATCATCAGCCCAAGGCCCTGCACCGGCAGGTCCCGCAGGTCCGGCGTGCCGGGTCCGGCCCTCTGCCCGCTCAGGCCTTGGCGGGCCAGACCGCCTCGGCCACTGGCGCAGGGTCTAGGGCGGCGATCCGATCCTCGAACCCTGCCCGATCCAGCAGCCGAACATAGGGACGCTGCATCTCGATCCGCTTCTCGCGCAGCATCCGTCCCAGCAGGCGGTTCACATAGATGCCGGTCATCCCCGTCGCCTCGCCGATCTCGGCCTGACTCATCAGCAGCGGAAAGCGGTTCCCGTCCCCCACCCCCGCCACGGCCAGCCGCGCCCGGATGTCCAGCAGCAGGTGGATCAGCCGATCCTCTGCCACAGCACAGTCAAACAGGATTGCCCGGTTCTGCACCGCCGCCAGTTCCATCCCGATCATCGACACCATGACCGGCCACAGCCGCGCATGGGCATGCGCTGCCGCAACGACTGCACTGCGCGGCACCACCGATACCAGCCCCTCGGTCAGCATCACCACATCCTGCTGCACGCGCGTCAGCCCGATTTCGGCCAGCCCGATGATCTCGCCCGGCAGGTAAATCCGCAGGATGGGCGACCGACCGGCCTCGCGCGGGCCACGCAGCGCGGCCCAGCCATGCTGCACGATGTAGACATGCTCGGCCACCGCACCGCGCCGACAGATCACCTCGTGCCGCGCCACGGTCAGCGGCCTACCCTGCGGCTGGATCAGCCGCCGCAAGTCACCTTCGCCCGGCACGCTATCCACCTGATGCCGGACCCCGAATTGCTGTCCAATCGCCGTCATCCGGACCAAGCCTTTCTTGCCAAAGCTGCCAGTTCCGCCGTTCGAACGGGTGCTGCCTGTGGGTTGTCTTCCGCGCCCGCGACGGCGCGCGCATCCCGCAGCAGCAGACCTCCGCCACCCTTTAGAACCCGCGCAAGCGGCACCCGGTTCCATCGACACCGGGGGAAAGTGCGGAACGCTGTCTTCCCCGCTGCAAAACGGAAAAGGGCATGCGATGACAAAGGGCGGGGAAATCCCCGCCCCCGGCCCCAAAAGCACCGGCCCTCACGCTTGGGCCGTCACCGTCTCCACGCTCAGCACCGTCGGCAGATGCCGCGCGATCTCGTCCCAATGCGCGCCCCGGTCGCGACTGGCAAAGACGGACCCGCTATTGGTCCCGAAATAGACCCCGGTCTGCGGCACCCTGTCCGTCGCCATCGACTGCCGCAGCACGGTGAAGAAGCACTTCTCCCGTGGCAGCCCCTCCGCCATCTCCTGCCAGCTTTCCCCGCCGTCTTCGGACCGCCACACCGCTGCCGATGCCCCCGGCGGAAACCGCCCCTGCGTGTCGCCGTTCAGCGGAAAGGTCCAGATCCGCCGCGCATCGCCCGGATCCACCGCAATCGGAAAACCAAAGCTCGACGGCAATCCCGCCGTGATCTCGTGCCAACTGCGCCCGCCATCCGGGCTGCGGAAAACGCCGTGGTGGTTCTGCTGATACATCAGGTCCCCCCCGCGCCCGGGTGCCCGCACCATGTTGTGCACGCAAAAACCCACGTCATGCCCGCATTCGCCGGTATGCACATGATCCGCCGCCCCGTCCGCGTTCGACAGGCGGTTCCGCCGCTCCCATGTCGCGCCGCCATCTTCGGTTGCAAAGACCCCGGCCGCCGAAATCCCGACCCACATCTTCGCCGGATCATCCGGGTCCGCCACGATCGTATGCAAGACCAGCCCCGCCCCGCCGGGTTCCCAACTCGGCCCCGAAGGATGGTTCGACAACCCCTCCACCAGCGACCACGTCGCCCCGCCATCGCCACTTTCATACAGCGCCGCAGGTTTCGCCCCGGCGTAAAGCTTCGCCCCCACCTTCGCCACGGACCACAACGTGACGATCTTTCCCTTGAACGGCGCCGTCGGCATCGGGTCGCGCTTCAGATACTCCCGCGCCCCCGGATCATTCGCCAGGAACTCGTCCATCTGCCCGTTCGCCATCAGCGAAAGCTCCCAGCTTTCACCCCCATCCGCCGACCGCCAGACCCCCGCCCCCATAAAGTCGCTGCCACCCGCCGCCCACAGCATCCCGGTCTCGGCGCAGCCCACCACATGGTTGATCGGCCAGCCGTCGCAATGCGGCCCGCTCACATCCCACGTCTTCCGCCCGTCCTTCGACGTCAGCAGGAACGCACCCTTGGTCGTGCCGACCAGCACCGTCACCGTCTCATCCATGGCGACGCCCTCCCTGCAACCGCAGGTCCAGCCTAGCACCGACTCCCCACGAACCGAGGTGAAAAATCCCCGCCGCCCGCACCGACCGTGACGCAAACGCGCCACAGAACAGAAATTCCACCCGCTTACCAAACTGAAACAGGGTCCGGATGGACCCATTTCCACTCTCCGCGGTTAAGGGCGCACAAAGACAGGCAGGCACAGGATTTGTAAAATGGACCCGCTCTATCCCGGCCCACTCGACCTCGTCAGCGCGAACCTGCGTCGCGCCTATCGCGGAACGCCGACCGACGCGCTGCCGCAGCGGCTCGCCACGCTTCTGTCCCGGATCGCGGCCCGGACCGCCCCGCCGACCGGCCAACCGGACGACGCGGCGCACAAAAAGACCAAGCGCACCAGCGCCCGCACGGACCCCACCCTGCGCCATGCCCAGCCCGCGCAGGTCCATGCCATGGCCCGGACCCGCTAACCCCAGATCACGCCCGAAACCATCACCCACCCGGAATGCCAAAGGGGCGCGCAGGCATCACCCGCGCGCCCCTTAACATCGTCTCGCCCCTCAGCAGGCCGCGACGTAGCGCGACCCGTCAGAGCGGCGATAGACGCACCGACCCGTGCTCGTCCGTCCGATCAGGGCACCGGCCGCCGCCCCGGCGATGCCACCGATCACCGCACCCTGCAACGCGTCATCCCCATCGGCGACGGTCGCGCCAATCACGGCACCGGCCGCCGCCCCCGCCATCGTGGTCTGCTCTGGCGTCTGACAGGCCGAAAGCGCCAGCACAAAACCGACGGGCAGCATCAGGTATAGCTTTCTCATCTCGGGGTCCCCCATTGGATGGTTACGCTGTCCAACAAAGTCCCCCACCGTCGGGTTCCCGGCCAAGGAACCCATGCTCCGCTTCCGCCTGCATCGGCTGACCGGGCATAGGCCAAAGCCCGACGCCGCTGTGCTGCGGTCAGACGACGAAGCCGTACATCTCCCACTCGGCCTCGGTCACTGTCAGCGCCAGCCGCTGATGCTCGGCCCGCTTTACGGCGGCAAACCCGCGATGCATCGCGGCCCCCAGCACCCGATGGCAGAATTCCGACCGCTCGAACCGCTCGATCGCCTCCTGCCAACTGCGCGGCAGATCGGGCACATGCCCCGCCTCACTGGCCACGCCCGTCACCGGCGGCCCCGGATCGGCCTTCGCCGCGATCCCGTCCAGCGCACCTCCCAAAGTCACCGCCGCCACCAAATAGGGGTTGGCATCCACCCCCGCCACCCGATGTTCGAAATGCCGCGCCTTGGCGCTGCCCCCCGGCACGCGCAGGGCCACGGTGCGGTTCTCCACCCCCCATGTGTCATCCGCCGGGGAATAGACCGCACTCGCAAAGCGCCGCCACGAATTCAGGAACGGTGCCAGCACCAGCATCGTATCCCCGACCGTGCCCCGTATCCCGCCAATCGCCTGCAACATCAGCGGCGACAGCACGCCTTCCGCCGGGTCCGAAAACAGGTTCCGCCCCGCCGCATCGGCCAAGGACAGATGCAGGTGCATCCCCGACCCCGCCTGATGGCCAAAAGGTTTGGCCATGAAACAGGCTTCCATCCCAAAGCGCCGCGCCGTCGCCCGGATCAACCGCTTGGCAATCACCGCGTCATCCGCCGCCCGCATCAGATCGCGATAGCGCAGCGTCAATTCATACTGCCCCGCCGCATATTCCGAAATCAGCGTCTCCAGCGGCAGCCCCAACTCTCGCCCGCCCGCATAGACGGCATCGAAGAAAGGCGACATCTCGTCCAATTCGTCGACCATCATGCAGTTGTTGGCCGTGGTCTTCCGCCCGCTCATCACATAGCGCGCAGGCCGCCACCGCCCGTCCCCGTCCCGTTCCCGGTCGATCAGATAAAACTCCAGTTCCAGCGCCCCCATCGGCGTGAAACCCGCAGCCTCCGCCCGCGCCACCTGCGCCCGCAGCGCATTGCGCGGCTCCACCGCAAAGGGCGCCCCGTCCGGCCCCCACATGGAAATCAGCACATGCCCCCGCCCCGTGGCAGGCATCAGCCCCAGCGTCCCGGCCAAGGGCCAGCACTTGCAATCCCCGCCCGCGCCCGACCAGACAAGCCCCGTCTCTTCGACATCATCGCCACAGACATCCTGCGCGAAGATCGACCCCGGTATCCCCCGCCCCGATGTGTAAAGCGACTCCAGCTCATGCCGCCGGATCGTCTTGCCCCGCGCGATCCCGTGGCAATCGATCAGCGCAAGGTCGATCCCCTGCACTTCTGGATGCGCCTCCAGAAAGGCCATCGCCTCGGCCAGCGTGGCCCCACCGGGACCGGCAAACGCGTCGCGCATCACACCTCCAGAACGATCAGATCACGCCCGGACAGACTTAGCTGCATTTGCGCGCCGATGGCAGGGGGCGCGGCACCTGACCTTTCGCCCCAGATTTCGACCTGAACCCCGCCGCGTTAACCGATTCGTCCCCCCCGCCCCACCGTTCGCTGCGTGCTGACAGTTTGTGGTACAGTGTCCGGCACAGAATCCGGTACGTTGCTGGAACGCCCAAATCCCTGAAATCGCCCCCGATTAATCCGCCGCACGCCGGATGCGAAATGGCCCGACGCCGCCGTTGCGCCGGACCCCATTTTTCGCTTGGAAATCGCCATGCGCCGCCGCGACCACGCCTAATGGCGACGGAACGCCACGACATTATCCGCCGCCGCCTTCTGCATCTGCGCCCCGATCTGGCTGTCACGCGTCTTGCGGCTCGCCTCGGCATGATCCAGCAGCATCAGCCGGAATGTCGCCTGCATAAGCTCCGGCCGCACCAAGGCCCCTTCGCCCGCAATCAACAGCGTCAACCGCCACGCCCCATCCTCACGGTCCACCTGCCGCTTGACCGCTTCACGGTCCGCCACCCCGTAGGTCAGGCAGAAACTGTCAAGGAAATCCTCGTCATAGGCGTCAAGCGCGGGTTGCGGCAGCATCTCTTCCATCGGCAAAGCACCCTTGACCATCCCGGCCAGTGGCGCGGCCCGATGGGCTGTGATCGATTGCGAAAACAGCAACCCACGCCCGGATGCGATGTGCCAACCCTGCGCTAGGTACAGCAACCGTTGCAGGTCAAAGAAGCCAAAGCTGTCCCAAGAATGGTGGAAATGATGCGAAAGGTAGATCGCAATATCCTGCACACGGCTTGTCATGGCTGGCTCCTCTGGCCTGCTGCGGCACAGGGACCGCCGCATCTGAAAACGTTTAGGATGAACGCTATCCGTTTTCGCATATCTGGCACATACGGACTGAAGTCCAACATCCGTTCGTATGTGGTTTTTCGCGGCAAGGTTGCATGATTTGCAAATTTCACTGACCCTGAAACAACTTACAGTGGATCGCTTGTCGGATATTCGCGCCAGACAGGTGATCGCGCCCCACGGCCCAAGGCGAATCTCGACCGCCAATCAGGGCGCCCCCCACCACGCAAACCCTTCCGATGCCCGCCCGCAGGCGGTTCAAATCGTCAGTGATTCCGTCGAAGAAAAGAACATCGCCTGCGACACCGCAGACCGGACCTGCGCCTCGGAATAGGGTTTCGCAATCAGGAAGGCGGGTTCCGGTTTCTTGCCCGTCAGCAGCCGTTCCGGGAAAGCCGTGATGAAGATCACCGGAACGTCGTCGAACTGCGCCATGATATCGTTGACGGCATCGATCCCGGACGACTGATCCGCCAACTGTATGTCGGCAAGGATCAGGTCCGGCCTTTCCCGCGCAGCAAGATCAACCGCTTGGCGGCGCGTCCGGGCGATGCCCGTAACGCGGTGGCCGATCTCGGCCACGATCATCTGGATGTCCATGGCGATGATCGCCTCGTCCTCGATGATCAAGACGGAACCGGCGACGGAATTGGCCATCTCGGCCTTGGCGATGCCGATCAACTCTTCAGCCTGCAACGCGGTCATCTGCATGATCTGCCCGACCTCGGCATAACCGAACCCTTCAATCGCATGCAGCAGCAGCGCCTCGCGACTGTTGGGCGTCAGCGTCGCCATGTGGTCCTGCGCCTTGCGCGACATCTCGGTATCCGGGTCACCAAGGGGGGCGCCGGCACTCGTCCAGACCAGATGGAATGCGCGGAACAGGGCGATCTTCGGCCCCGTCGCACGATCCAGCGCCACAGGATCCTCGAGGATCGTTTCCAGCGTCGCGGCGGCGTAGCGGTCTCCGGTATCCTGACTGCCGGTCAAGGCACGCGCATAGCGGCGCAGGTAGGGCAGATTTTCCGCGACGATGGAGGCCGGATCGGCCGCGGTGTCTTTGATCATCATGTCCCCCGTTTTGTTCAGACCCAACGGGAACCAAACTCCGTGAAGCGCGTTTGGTTCCGTGATATGCAATGGGGTCGATGCATGAGCATGCTGGAACAGATGAAGGACAAACGGGAAAAGCCGACCCTCCGGCACACGATCGAAGAGAATCTGCGGAAAGTCTATCAGGACCTTCTTCAGGAAGAGGTGCCGGACCGGTTCAAGCTTCTGCTTGAAGAGCTTCGCCAAAAGCAGGACGCACCCGATCCCCGCCCCGCATCGGAGGATGGCAAATGACCCATGCCAACCCGATGGACCCGCGCGAGGAACTGGCGCTTCACCTTCCGGCCATGCGGGCCTTCGCCATCAGCCTGACCCGCAACGTCGCCGCTGCTGACGACCTTGTGCAGGACGCGGTGGTGAAGGCATGGTCCAACTTCGACAAGTTCGATCCCGGCACAAACATGCGGGCGTGGCTTTTCACCATCCTGCGCAACACCTTTTTCTCTGGTGTCCGCAAGCGCCGCCGCGACGTGGCCGATCCGGACGGCATCCACACCGCCACCCTGTTCGAAAAACCCGCGCATGACGGGCGGTTGGCGATGCATGACTTCATGATCGCCTTCAACCAGCTTGCCCCGGTCCACCGCGAAGTGCTGATCCTTGTCGGGGCTTCGGGCTTTTCCTACGAAGAAGCGGCCAAGATGACGGGCGTCGCCGTCGGCACCGTCAAGAGCCGTGCCAGCCGTGCCCGTTTGCGATTGGCCGAACTTCTTGGGCTGGAGGATGGCGAAGAGATCGTCGGATCGGACGCAACAACCATCGCCGTCATGAGTCGGTCCGCCATAAGGGCAGCATGACAGCCGGTGCCGGGGACCGGCGCTTCTTCGACCTTCTCGGGGTGCGGCTTGGGCTGGTTCTGGGACTTGCCCTATTGCCCATCGGCCTGATCGCCGGTTTTCAATCCGCCGACCTGATCACCAAGGCGCAAAACCACGCAGAGACGGCACTGATCGGCGAAACCTTCCGCGCTGTCCGCCCGCAGATCGCCGCTATCCAGCGCGCACAGGGCGCTGCAATCGCACTGGCTACCCTGCCCCATGCCATGGGTGACGACTGCGAACACCTCCTGCTGCGGACCATCCTTCGGGGCGACTTTGCGTCAGCCACTCTTTACGGGGCTGACGGGTCCCTGCGCTGCTCGGCACAGCTGGGCAATACACCGCTCCCTCCCTTTCCCGTGCAAAGCCGTGCCGCGACCGAAGGCCGGTCCGGCATTGTAGCCCTGCCCGGCAAGGACGGCCCTCGGCTGATCGTGATCGAACCCGCCTTCGATGCGAACGGGGCCGTCACCGGCGTCGCCACAGTCGCCCTTCCCGCGTTACCCGACGGACAGCGCCGCGAGGGCGACTTTACCGTGGCCCTCTTTGGCGCGACGGGAAACTGGTTTGCTCCGAATGCGCCAGACCTGCTTTTGCCCCCTGATCTCTCGCTGGCAGAACGTGCCCGCCAGATGACCGGACAGACGGCCTTTTCCGCCACGTCCCGGTCAGGCGAGTTGCGGTCTTACGCCATCGTCGAACTGGTGCCCGGTGAAGTCTTCGCCCTTGGGTCGCGCCCGCAAGAAAGGACCGGCCTCTCGGTCCTGCGGTCGCTTCCGCCGCTGATCCTGCCTGCGCTGATGTGGGCTGTCAGCCTCGTTGCGGCATGGGTCGCGGCCGAACAGCTGGTCACCCGGCACATCCGCCGCCTGCGCCGGGCCATCCTCGACTTCGCCGATGGCAGCCGGATCGTGCGCCCCCTTCCCATGCAGGGCGCCCCGCAGGAAATCCGCGACACGGCCGAAGCCTTCGCCCGAATGACCACCGCGATCCTGCGGGACGAAGCAGACCTCGAAGATGCCATCCACAGCAAGGAAGTCCTACTGCGCGAGGTGCATCACAGGGTGAAGAACAACCTGCAACTCATCGCATCCATCGTGAACATGCAGATACGGCGGACAAAATCGGAAGAGGCGCGGCAGATGATGCGCAGCCTTCAGGAACGGATGCTGTCGCTTGCCACCATCCACAACAGTCTGTTCCGAACGGTCGATGTTGCAGAAATCCGGGCCGATCAGCTGTTTGAGGACATTGTCAGAAGCCTCGTTCAGGCGGCGGCGGCACAGGGGCGGAATGTCCGTCTGCTGAACCGCTTCGATCCGATCCGGCTCTCGCTGGATCAGGCGATCCCTCTCGCACTTCTCATGACGGAAGCCCTGTCGAACGCCTTGCGCTATGCCCGCGACGACGGGACGGAACGCCCCCGAGTGTCGGTGGACATGGTCGCTGAACCGGACGGAACCGCAGTGCTGGAAATCACCAATGACACCACGCGCGAAGCCGGTCTGTGCGATGACGGGATAGAAGAACCCGGCGGTATCAGCAGCCAGTTGCTCCGCGGCTTTGCGCGCCAGCTTGGCGGACAACTGCATCGGGACTTTGCCGAAGGACGCTACCGGGTCACTCTGGCCTTCCGGCCAAGGGATGCGGTCAGCGTCTGACATCCCGGCTCCTTCGGGCAGGCAAGTCGTTGCCCACACCGAAGGGAGACCGGAGGTTCAGGTTCAGGCGTAATGGCGCGGCGGCACGTCCGACTGGCCGTTCATGCGCTGGACTTCCAGCACCACTTCCAGACGGTTGCGCGCGTTGAACTTCTGCATGATCTGCGTCATGTAGTGCTTCACCGTCTTATCCGACAGGTTCAGCTTGTTCGCGATCTCTTTGTTCGAAGCGCCATTCAGAAGCTCGCGCACCACCTGATCCTCGCGCGAATTCAGGGCGACCGAAGCCCGCTCCTGCTTGCGCTGTTCGGCGACGCGCATCTCGCGGATAACCTTGGATGCCATCGAGGACGAAATGAATTCCTTGCCCGCAGCAACCTCTTCGATCGCGTAGAACAGGTCCCCACCCGAGCTGCCCTTCAGGACATAGCCGTTGGCACCTGCCGACATGACCTGCATGCAGGCGTCCGGGCTGGCACTGGCGGTAAAGACAAGAACCTTGATCGACGGCTTTTCGGCCCGGATCTGGCGGATGGTTTCGACCATGTCGCCGGGCAGATTCAAATCGGCAACAAGAACGTCGCACTCACCTTCACGGACAAGGCGGAGTGCAGCATCCGCCGTCGTGCCGGTGTTTACCACTTGGTACTGCGCGTGCGAGCGCAGGATGTCGACCAGACCGGCGAGCACGATCGGATGGTCGTCTATAAGAACGAGTTTCAGCATGTCAGTCCTACTTGCAGAGTCGGGCCGGTTATCCCGGCCGCTTCCCAATGCCCCCATCGGTTAACCTATCTTAATTTCAGCTGAGGTCTAAACGAAAGTTTATGTCTTGCCAGCTTTCGGACATAGTTCGGCCATGATTGCCCTGCGACCTTCTTGGTAATTCAAGGATTTGCGGGTTTTCTGTTTCCAAACTGGCAACAGAGAAAGTTCGGAAGTCTCGGAACTTGGTCGAAAATCGGGCAGAACTTTGGCCCGAATCCCGATGACTTTCCCGTTTGGGTTGTGCGTCGAAAGGGCGCGAAAACTGCAAGTTAGCTTTCACAGCAAACCGATTCGTCCGGTCGTTTCGATTCCGGGGCGTCATCTTTTCGAACGCCACGGGCAAAGGGGGCGGAATCCTACTGAAGGCGCGGCATAAACCAAAGGTAGATGCCCCAAAAAACACTCTCCTCAGCGGCAGGGGCACGCTCCACCGCCATTCCCCGCGTGATGGGGTCAAAGTCCAGCCTCTGTCCAACCGTGCTCTGAAAGGGCCAAGGACCCCACCCTTGGGGGTTATGGGACACCCACCCTTTGCCAAAATCACCCCTCGTTAAGGCTGCCAATCGCTCTTGTCCCAGCCGCGTGCTCCGCCCGGCCACATGCACGGCAGATGGGGTCGACACGATCATCGACGGCTTCACCGATGCCGATGACGGCGCGGACTTCCCAATCCCGCGGCGCGGCGCGCACAACCTCATCGGGTCAGCCTTCAACCAATGATCCCGACACCAAACACCCCGGCCAAAGCCTTCCGTCCACGGCGTTTTCCTCTCCGCACCGACCTCAGACCTTGGTCCAACGGATGACGGGACCCTGTTCCATGACGGAATCAACCCCGAGCGCATAGGGTTCCAGCATCGGCTACTGGCGTCCTCCCCCACGCCTTGGCCAAGCTGGGCAAGAAGCCCCGATCCTAGAGTTAGAAGAGGCCCTTATCATGGCGCATCCGATGAGCAGTCCTGATCCTTTGGCGATGCGGAAGGCGCGTTCATTGTTGAACGCGGATTTGGCGCGGTATGGTTGGGCTTTGTTTGGGATATCTGGACTGATCAGCG
>JBDKFE010000175.1:0-10541 GCA_039798885.1 Pseudomonadota bacterium
AGCGGCTTGGCCTTGGCCTTCATGATGTTCGGCAGCGACGCGTAGCGCGGTTCGTTCAGGCGCAGGTCGACCGAGACGATGGCGGGCATCTTGACCGCGATGGTCTGCAAGCCGCCGTCAACTTCGCGGGTGACTTTCGCCGTGTCGCCTTCGACGGCGAGTTCGGAGGCGAAGGTGGCCTGCGACCAGCCGAGCAGCGCCGAGAGCATCTGGCCCGTGGCGTTCATGTCATTGTCGATCGCCTGCTTGCCACAGAGGACGAGGCCGGGGCCTTCTTCCTTGACCACGCCTGCCAGCAGTTTGGCGACGGCGAGGGGTTCGATATCGGTATGCACGTCGGCGGCGGCTTCGATCAGGATCGCGCGGTCGGCCCCCATGGCGAGCGCCGTGCGGAGCGTTTCCTGCGCCTGCTTGACGCCGATGGAGACGACGATGACTTCGGTCGCGATGCCCTTTTCCTTCAGCCGGATCGCCTCTTCCACGGCGATTTCGTCAAAGGGGTTCATCGACATCTTCACGTTGGCCAGATCGACGCCCGATCCATCCGCCTTGACGCGGACCTTCACGTTGTAGTCGATCACACGTTTGACAGGCACAAGGACCTTCATCGCGCAATTCTCCAGTTATGACGGCCCGCTGGGGGGGCCTCCCAAGCTCTCGACAGCGTAGTTAGACCGACACGCTGCAATGCAACAGACCAAATGCGACAGGGAAACGCGTCGCGACGTCGCGTTTCCCCTGTGGATCAGCCTTCGCGGGTCAGGCCGGGCACCCAGAGGACGTCGGCCTTGCCGTCGTCATTGGCGATGCGGCCCGCGACGAAGAACCAGTCGGACAGGCGGTTGAGGTATTTCACCGCCTCGGGGTTGACCGATTCCATGGTGGCGAGTTCCACGGTCAGCCGTTCGGCGCGGCGGCAGACGGTGCGGCAAAGGTGAAGATGGGCTGCAAGGGAGGAACCACCCGGCAAGATGAAGCTGCGGAGCGGTTCGAGTTTCGCGTTCATCACGTCGATTTCGCGTTCCAGCCGCAGGACCTGCGCTTCCTGCATCCGCAGGGGCGTGTAGGGGAGCGTTGCGTCGAGATGCATGTCAGGCGTGCAGAGGTCCGCGCCGAGGTCGAAGAGGTCGTTCGAGATGCGGGCGAGGGCTGCGTCCATGTCGCCCGTGGCATGGAGGCGGGCGAGGCCCACCGTGGCGTTGGTTTCATCCACCGTGCCATAGGCCGAGACGCGGGTGGCGTGCTTGGCCACGCGGGCACCGTTGCCGAGGGCGGTTTCACCGGCATCGCCGGTTTTGGTGTAGATCTTGGACAGGACGACCATCGTTTACCCCTTGGAATGCAGATAGGCGAAGGCCACGATCAGCGCGACGGCGATGGCCTGTGCGATGATGCGATAGCGCATGATGCGGTTTGCGTGCTTGCGGTTGAAGTCCCCGCCCTTGGCGAAGCCGCCGATGCCCACCATCAGGATGGCGAGGACGGCGAGGGCCGCGATGGCGGCGACGATGAAAAGCGGATCGGAGAGCATTGGCGGGTTCCCTGTGGTCTTGCGCCCTGATGTAGGGGGGATCGGAAGAAAAGCGAAAGGCCAAAACGCCGCGTGGGTGGCAAAGGGCGACGGATCAGCCTTTGGCGACCATGCGGTCCAGCAGGCGGGTGGGCAGCAGGCGCTTCAAAATGCCCGCGAGATGGGTGGGGACGGTGACGTAATAGCGCGCGCGGGGGCGGGGGGATTCGAGCGCGTGGATGAGTTTTTCGGTCACGGCGGACGGGGGGAGTTCCCAGCGGTCCTTCTTCTGGTCGGGCTTGTAGAGCCGGTCGAGAAGGGCTGCGTATTGCGCGCGGCGGGCGGAGTTTTCCCAGTCGATCCACTTTTCGAAATGCGGGATGGCGTTCTGGCGGATGCGGGTCGCGATGGGGCCCGGTTCGATCAGGATGAGGTCGATGCCGGTGCCGTCCATTTCCAGTCGCATGACGTCGGTCAGGCCTTCGAGGGCGTGTTTGGTGGCCACATAGGCCCCGCGCCATTTCGCGCCGACAAGGCCGAGGACAGAGGAGCATTGGATGATGCGGCCATGGCCCTGTGCGCGGAAGGTGGGGATGAGGCGGCGGGTGAGATCGTGGTAGCCGAAGAGGTTGGTTTCAAAGATTTCGCGCAGTGCGCCGCGGGGGAGGTCTTCGACCGCGCCGGGGCAGGCGAAGGCACCGTTGTTGAAGAGCGCGTCGAGCGTGCCGCCGGTGCGGGACAGGGTTTCGGCGACGGCTGCCGCGATGCTGTCTTCGGAGGCGTAGTCGAGGGGGAAGCTTTCGAGGCCTTCCCCGATCAGGCGGTCGCAGTCGCCCTGCTGGCGGCAGGTGGCGAAGACGCGCCAACCGCGCGCCTTGAGCGCGTGCGCGGCGTCGTAGCCGATGCCCGAGGAGCATCCGGTGATAAGGATGGAACGCATGATACCTGCCCTTGGACTGCCTGTTTGGCGGTGTTTGTGGGGCAAGGGTGCGGTTTTGGCAACTGCGGGGAATGCGCGTCCCGGGCTTGAGCCGGGACCTCTGGGGTTTTCCGGGGCGCCGGATGAGCGGGAGGCCCCGGGTCAAGCCTGGGGCGGGGACGTCATCAATCCACCGCTGGAAAGAGCGTGGACGCGGTCAGCCCCGGCGGTTCGGTGGAAATGAGGCGGCGATGGACGAAGCCGTCGATGCCGTCGCCTTCAAGGCGGACATGGACCCAGTCGCCCGAGGTGCCGAGGACCTGCACGATCTCGCCATTTTCAAGCCGCCCGATGACGGTGCCGGTGCGCGAGGCGGCGTCGCGGACATTCGCGGCGTCGGCCGTGATGATGCGGAGGGCGACGGTGGGGGTGTTGACGTCGATGAAGGCGGGTTCGGGGGTCAGGCTGGTGGGCTGGACGGTGGGGATGGGAAGAATGCGGAGCGTGTCGGTCGGGGGCTGCGGGACGGCGGCGATGGTTTCGGGTGCGTCGGACTCGGCGGGTGGTGCGGGGGGGGGCGGCAGGGCGATGTCATAGGCACCGCGCAGGCCCATGCGCTGCTGTCCATTGTCCTGTCCTGCAAGGAGAAGGGTCAGGTAGAATGTCGCCGACAGAAAGAGAAGATATTTGAACATGGTATGCTTCCGACTCGTCACGCATAATCAACAACGCCTTAACACGGGTTCTGGTTGAGTTAGGCGGGAAAAATTCGCGTCCACTCTTTGGTCGGATGGGGCGGCGGGTGTGGTGCGGTTTCGGCTGGACCGGGGGCGCGGGGCGAATTACACAACATGCATGTCCGATACGCCCGAGAGCCCCAAGATAGAGCCCATTCTGGTGGCAGAGCCGCTGAGCCGCGCGATCGGCGAGCGGTATCTGACCTATGCGCTGTCCACGATCATGCACCGCGCGCTGCCCGATGCGCGGGACGGGTTGAAGCCGGTGCATCGGCGAATCCTTTATGCGATGCGCGAATTGCGGCTGACGGCGACGGGCGGGTTCCGCAAGTCTGCCAAGATTTCGGGCGATGTGATGGGGAACTATCACCCGCATGGGGATGCCGCGATCTATGACGCGATGGCGCGTCTGGCGCAGGATTTCAACGTCCGCTACCCGCTGGTGGATGGGCAGGGCAACTTTGGCAATATCGACGGGGATAACCCGGCCGCAAGCCGCTATACCGAGGCGCGGCTGACGGCGATTGCCGAGGTGTTGATGGAAGGGCTGGCGGAAAACGCCGTGGACTTCCGCCCGAACTATGACGGCACGTTGGAAGAACCGGTGGTGATGCCGGCGGCCTTTCCGAACCTGTTGGCAAATGGGTCGAGCGGGATTGCCGTGGGCATGGCCACGAACATCCCGCCGCATAACTTGGATGAGTTGATCGCGGCTTGCCATGCGATGCTGGGCGATCCGGGGATCAGCGACGAGGCGTTGGTCGGTTTCGTGCCGGGGCCGGATTTCCCCACGGGCGGGGTTCTGGTGGAGCCGAAGGAGAGCATCCTTGAGGCCTATCGTACGGGGCGCGGGTCGTTCCGGCTGCGCGCCAAGTGGGAGGTGGAGGATCTGGGGCGCGGCACGTGGCAGATTGTGGTCACCGAGATTCCCTATCAGGTCCAGAAATCCAAGCTGATCGAAAAGCTGGCGGAACTGATCACGACGAAGAAAATCCCGCTGCTGGCCGATGTGCGGGATGAAAGCGCCGATGACGTGCGCATCGTGCTGGAGCCGCGCGCGCGGACGGTGGAACCCGACATGCTGATGGGGACGCTGTTCAAGAACAGCGATCTGGAGATCCGCTTCAGCCTGAACATGAACGTGTTGATCGACGGCAAGGTGCCGAAGGTGTGCAGCCTGAAAGAGGTGCTGCGGGCCTTCCTTGACCATCGGCGCGAGGTGCTGCGGCGGCGGTCCGAGCATCGGGTGGAGAAGATCGACCATCGGCTGGAGATTCTGGAAGGCTTTATCATCGCCTTCCTGAACCTTGACCGGGTGATTGACATCATCCGCTATGACGACGATCCCAAGCGCGCGCTGATGGCAGAGGACTGGTCCAAGGACCACAAGCGGGCGACGTCGGAGAAGGATTATGTCTCGCCGCCTGCGGGCGAGGGGGAACTGACAGAGCTTCAGGCCGAGTCCATCCTGAACATGCGGCTGCGGAGTTTGCGGCGGCTGGAAGAGATGGAGTTGATCCGCGAGCGCGACGCGTTGATGAAAGAGCGGGCGGACCTTGCCGATCTGCTGGAGAGCGAGAAGCGCCAGTGGAAGAAGATCGGCGCGGAGTTGGAGGAAGTCCGCAAGACCTTCGGCAAGGACACGGTGGAGGGCAAGCGCCGCACCACCTTTGCCGAGATGGGCGATACCGAAGAGGTGCCGTTCGAGGCGATGATCGAGCGCGAGCCGATCACGGTGATCTGTTCCAAGATGGGCTGGATCCGCGCCATGAAGGGGCAGGTCGCGCTGGATTCGGACGTGAAGTTCAAAGATGGCGACGAGGGGCGGTTCATCTTTCATGCCGAGACGACGGATAAGATATTGCTCGTGGGGTCGAACGGGCGGTTCTACACGCTGCTGGGGGCCAACCTGCCCGGTGGGCGGGGGATGGGCGAGCCTGTGCGGCTGATGGTCGATCTGCCGAACGAGGCGGAGATCGTGGAGTTGATGATCTTCCGCGCGGGCGAAAAGCTGCTGGTGGCGTCGACGGCGGGCGACGGGTTCGTGGTGCCGTCCGATGAGGTGCTGGCGCAGACACGGACGGGCAAGCAGGTGCTGACGGTGAAGGACGGGGTGAAGACCGCGCTCTGCCGTCGTGTGTCGGGCGATGCGGTTGCGGTGGTGGGCGATAATCGGAAGCTGTTGGTCTTCCCGCTGGCGGAACTGCCCGAGATGGCCAAGGGCAAGGGCGTGCGCTTGCAGAAGTACAAGGATGGCGGGCTGTCGGATGCCATGACCTTTGTGCTGGCCGAGGGGCTGTCGTGGAAGGACCCGGCGGGGCGGACCCGGACGGAGACGGACCTGACAGAGTGGCAGGGGCCGCGGGCCGGGACGGGCAAGATGGCGCCGCGCGGATTCCCAAGGGACAATCGATTTACCTGAGTTGGTTTGAGGGTGGCATGCCATGGATCACACCGGCGAGTTGCGGGTCGCGTACCGGGGTGATCCGGCGAAGCTGTTTCCGCTGGCGCTGGGCACGGGTGTGCTGGGCGTCGTGACGCTGGGCCTCTATCGTTTCTGGGCGAAGGCGCGCATCCGGCGGCATGTCTGGTCCAAGGTGCAACTGGGCGAGGACGGGTTCGAATTCACCGGGACGGGGCTGGAGATGTTCCTCGGCTTCCTGATGTCGGTCGTCGTGCTGGCGGTCTATCTGGCGGTGGTGCAACTGATCCTCTTTGCGGTGGGCATCCGTTTCGTTTTCGATCCGCAGAGCAAGGTGGAGGAGATCGCGCAGGGGGTTTCCATCCTGCTGTCCTTCCTTGCGGTGCTGCCCTTGATGTTGTTCGCGGCCTATCGGGCGCGGCGCTACAAGCTGGCGCGAACGCGGTTCCGGGGCATCCGCTTTGCCATGGAGAATGCGGCGGGTGGGTACATGCTGCGGGGGCTGATGTATCTGGCGCTGACGGTGGGGACGCTGGGCCTGCTGTGGCCGCTGATGACGTTCCGGCTGGAGGCCTACATGACCGAGCGGACGTGGTACGGGACGGCGCGGTTCCGGCAGGGCGGGCGCTGGCAGGGGCTTTATTCCGCGTTTTTCCACGTGCTGGTCGGGATGGGGTTGATCGTGCTGTCCGTGGCCTTCGGCGTGGCCGGGGAAGGCTGGATGTCCGGGGTTCTGGGCACGTTCGGGGTGGTCTGGGGGATGGTGGGGCTGATCCTCTATCGCGTGCGGGCCTTTGCCTATCTGATGGCGCATAAGGAGATGGACGGGGGGCTGGACTTCCGGGCGGAACCGCGGGCGGGGACGGTGGTCTGGCTTTACCTGAAGGGGGTGCTGATCGTCGGTCTGCTTGGGGGTGTTGCGTCTGCCGTGATCTTTGCGCCGCTGGGGACGATGATGGTGGGGATCGAAGAGGCGTCGCAGCTTGTCCAGCTTGAGATCGCGGTGCTGGGGGCGCTGTCCTATCTGCTGTTGCTGACGGTGTTCACTGCGCTGACGCTGGTCTTCATCAGCCAGCCGATCCTAGGGCATTTCGTCGGCAGCGTGACGGTGACGGGTGTGCAGGCGTTGGAGGTGGTACGGCAGCGGGTGTCGGACAACGGCGCGGATGCCGAAGGTCTGGCCGATGCGCTGGATATGGGCGGGGCGTTCTGATGCGGCCCGCAGGCGAAGAGGCGGTGTTTTTCGACGGCATCTCGGCCCGGCGGCAGGTGGTTTTGGTGGAGCCGTCGTCGGACGGGCGCGGGTTGCGGTTCGGGCGCGAGATGTGGCCGCTGGACCGGCTGCGGCGGATCGAGGGCGAGGGGCTGGTTCTGGCGCTGCTGACGGGCGGCGGGGATGAGTTGCCGCACGATCCGGCGCGGCTGGTGCTGGCAGAGGGGCCCTTGGCGGCATGGGTCCGGGGCGCGGCACCGGCGCTGGAGCGGCGGGACCTGCGGCGCGGGACTTGGGGCAAGGTGGCCGGGCGCGTGGCGCTGGCGGCGGGGGCACTGGCCGCGATCCTGTTCGTCTTGCTGCCCCGCATTTCCGACATGCTGGCCGATCAGTTGCCGCTAGAGCAGGAGGTGGCCTTTGGCGATGCCGTGGTGCGGCAGGTGCAGGGATGGCTGGGGGGCGATGACAGCATGGCCTGTACCTCGCCCAGAGGCATGGCCGCGCTGGAGGCGATGGAGCGGCGGCTGACCGAGGGGCAGGGCCTGACCTATGACATCGAGTTGAGCGTGCTGGATCACGAGATGGTCAACGCCTTTGCGGCCCCCGGCGGGCGGATCGTCATCCTGCGCGGCCTGCTGGACGCGGCGGAGAGTGCCGAAGAAGTGGCGGGCGTTCTGGCGCATGAGATCGGGCATGTGGAGGCGCGCGATCCGGTACGGTTGGCCTTTCGCAGCGCGGGGTCGGCGGGGATCATCGCGCTGGTGCTGGGGGATGTGACCGGGGGAACGGTGGTCGGTCTGCTGGGCGAACATATCCTGAGCGCGTCCTATACCCGCGAGGCAGAGGCGGCGGCGGATGTCTTTGCCTATGACCTGCTGGCGCGGACCGGGGTCGGGACCGAGGGTTTGGCGGCGTTCTTTGACCGGATCGAGGGGATGGGCGGCGATGTGCCGGAAATCCTGTCCACACATCCGGCAAGCGGAAACCGGGCCGAAGCCGCGCGGGCAGCCGGGGGCGCGGCGGGGGGCATGGCGGAGCGGCCTGTGCTGACCGGGGCAGAGTGGGACGCGCTGCGGTCGATCTGTGGCTGACCTGTCCAACGAACCGTCCGGAACAGGACAACCGTTCCGGACGCGCACTCGTTACTGGACACGAACGGACGGGAGGGGGCGAACGCCCGGTGCCCGTTCTATCCCAGAATTAACCTTGACCTGGCGGCTTGCAACCAAGAATTGTGCCGCGCTGCGATGATTTCACGCAGTGTTGCATAGCTGCGGGTCGGGCGTCGTCTGGGGGTGTCAGGCCGGATCGACGGAAAGCCAGACGCCGCCTTCCGGGCGCAGGGTCAGGATCATGACGGGCTTGGGATCGCGGCCCGGAACAGGGCGGAAGCGGAAACGCGCGAGCAGGGTGGACAGAATGATCACCGCCTCTTGCAGGGCGAAGTTGGCACCGATGCAGATGCGCGGGCCATCGCCAAAGGGCAGGAACGCGAAGCGGTCGGTCTGGTGGCCGGGGACAAAGCGGTCCGGGTCAAAATGGTCGGGGTCGGACCAGAGTTTCCGGTGCCGGTGCAGCGCGTAGATGGGCAGGATGACCGTATCGCCGGGCCGTACCTCGCGCCCGCAGAGTTCGTCCGGCTTCTGGGCGGTGCGCGCAAGGAAGGCGGCGGGCGGATAGAGGCGGAGCGTTTCGTCGATGATCTGGCGGATGTAGGGAAGGTTCGGCACGTCTGCTGCGGTTGCGGGCCGGTCGCCCAGCACGGCCTGCGCTTCGGTCCGTGCGCGGTCCTGCACGGTCTGGTCGAAGGCACAGAGATAAAGCGCCCAAGCCAGTGTGAGCGCGGTCGTCTCATGCCCCGCGACGATGAAGGTGAGCAGGTTGTCGCGCAACTCTTCGGTCGTCATCTTGCGGCCCGATTTCGGGTCTTCGCCCGCCATCAGCAGGTCGAGAAGGTCGGGCATGGGCTTGCTTGCTGTGTCGGCCCGGCGGCGGACGATGGTGGCGTCTGCCATCCGCTTCATGTCGCGCAGGCCGGGACCGGCGAAAAGACGCGAAGGCCGGGGCACCCATGGCGGCACCCCGATAATGTCGAGCAAGGAAACCTTGGCGGTCTGCGCGACATAGGCGTCGATGGCGAGGTGGACGGCATCGCGGTCAAAGCCTTCACCGCCCGAGAAGGTGACGTCGGAGATCACTTCGAAGGTGGCGGTCACCATCTCGTCGAAGGCATCGGTCGCGCGGCCGGTGGCCTTGGCAAAGCGGGCGGCAGCGCGTTCTGCGGCGGCGGTCATGACGGGGGCAAGGTTGGCCACGTTGCGGTGGGAAAAGACGGGGGCGGCGGTGCGGCGCTGCCAGAGCCATTCTTGCCCTTCGGCGATAAAGATGGATCGGCCGATAGCGGGGGACAGCATGAGCTTGGTCACATCGGACTTGGGGTAGTCGTCCACCTTGTCGCGCAGGATACGGCGGAGCGCGTCGGGGTCCATCACCATGTGCGAGCGCCTGCCGGCATAGGTGGTGATGATGGGGGCGTGGGTCGCGAATTCGGGGATCAGTTCGAGGATGTTGCGGCGACCCGCGCGCAGCGTGCCAAGAATGCCCAGCGGTTCCGTGGCAAGCGGGACGCGGACGGGAAGGGGGCGGTCGGGGGCTGCGTCGCGGTGCATGGGCGGGTCCTCTGTCTTCACAGATAGGCGACGCCACGCTGCGATCAAAGGGCGACCGTTGCGCGCAGGGGCCGCAGCAGATATCCCTGCGCCATGGCCTGCGGGCCGACCTTGACCGGAGATCCCATGCTGACCCTGCGCCGAGTGGCCCTTTTCGTCGGTCTGACCGTGCTGGCCGCCTGCGGGCGCAACGATCTTGAGGAACCGCCGGTTCCTCTGGGCGATTTCGCGCTGGGTCTGAACATCGCCGTGGCGGACAACGTGCAGAAGGTCCCGATCTCGCGCGAGGCATCGCCCGAGGAATGGGAAGAGGTGATGAAGGCGGCCGTGGCAGACCGGTTCGGGCGCTATAGCGGGACGCGGCTCTACAATATCGGGATTTCGGTGGATGGCTATGCGCTGGCCCCGCCCGGCATTCCGGTGGTGGCGGCACCGAAGTCGGTTCTGGTGATCACGGCCAACATCTGGGACGACGCGACGCAGACGAAGCTGAACCCCGAGGGCGAACAGTTCACGGTGTTCGAGGGAATGTCGGGTGAGACAGTGATCGGGACTGGCCTGACGCGGACGAAGCGGAAGCAGATGGAGGTCCTGTCCTACAACGCCGTGAAGCGGGTGGAACAGTGGCTGGTCGACCATCCGGAATGGTTCCCGACCGGGGGCGGTGTGCCGGTACCGCTGGCAGCCGAGGGTGACACAGCGACGGCCGCATTGCCCGTGGCGACGCCGACAGCGACAGGTGTGCCCGCTGTGGCCACGACCGCACCTCCGCCGCGCAAGCTGCCCCCGCCGCAGCCGGCGGTTCCAATCCCCGGACCATCGCTTCCCTGATGGCGCGGGCGCGCGACAGGGCGTGCCCTTTCGGCTTGATTTTCCCCAAGCGTCGGCTTAATTCGCCGCCCGAGTAGCACAGGGCCATTCCCGGCCCCCCAATCCGAAGGCCCGAAGACATGGCAAAGGCAAAGTTTGAACGGACGAAACCGCACGTCAACATTGGCACGATCGGCCACGTTGACCACGGCAAGACGACGCTGACGGCGGCGATCACGAAGTATTTCGGCGAATTCCGCG
>JBDKFE010000176.1:0-12714 GCA_039798885.1 Pseudomonadota bacterium
CGCAAGCGCAACCTTCTGGCCACGCTGATGCTGGCGCAGGGGGTGCCGATGCTGCTGGCGGGGGATGAGGTCGGGCACAGCCAAGGCGGCAACAACAACGCCTATGCGCAGGACAACGAGGTGACGTGGATCGACTGGGCGCGGGGGGACGGGGCGCTGGCGCGGTTCGTCGCGCGGCTGGTGGCGCTGCGTCGCGCGCATCCGGTGCTGCGGCAGCGGCGGTTCCTGCATGCGCGGGACCGGGCGGCGGACGGGGTGCCGGACGTGATCTGGCGGCGGTCTGATGGGAATAGGCCCACGCCGGGGGACTGGCACGATCCGGGCTTTCGCTGTCTGGGGGTCGAACTGCGGATGGCCGCCGAAGGGGCCGATCTGGGCCAGTCGGCGATTTACGCGGTGTTCAACAGCGGGGCGGAATGCGTGTTGCGCCTGCCAGAAACCGCGCCGGGGTGGGAGTTGATCCTTGACACCACGCGCCCCGATCTGGTGGCGGAACCGGGGGGACCCGGAACCCGCGCCCCGGCGCAATCCGTTCTTGTGTTCCGGTCCGTCGGGGGTGGGGTGTCTGCTGCCACGGCCACAGCGTCCACGGCCACAGCTTTTACGGGAGGAAAGCCATGACCATCCGCACCGTCGCCACGCAGCCCATCGCGGGGCAAAAGCCCGGCACGTCGGGCCTGCGCAAAAAGACCCCGGTCTTCATGGGGCGTCATTATCTGGAGAATTTCGTCCAGAGCATCTTTGACGTGGTGGGGGCGGCGGGGAAGACCTTCGTGCTGGGCGGCGACGGGCGTTATTTCAACGACCGCGCGGCGCAGGTCATCTTGCGGATGGCGGCGGCCAATGGCGCGGCGCGGGTGATCGTGGGGCAGGGGGCGATCCTGTCCACGCCCGCCGCAAGCCATCTGATCCGGCTGAACAAGACCGATGGCGGGATCATCATGTCCGCAAGCCACAATCCCGGCGGCCCGGACGAGGATTTCGGGGTCAAGTTCAACATGCCCAATGGCGGCCCTGCACCCGAAGCGGTGACAGAGGCGATGTACAAGCGGACGACCGAGATCACCGAATATCGGATGGTCGAGGCGCAGGATGTGGACCTGTCGCGCGTCGGGCGGACCTCGCTTGGGGGGATGGTGGTGGATGTGGTGGACCCGGTGGCGGATTATGCCGCGCTGATGGAAAGCCTGTTCGACTTTGCCGCGATCCGGGCGATGTTCGCGGGCGGCTTTCGGATGCGGATGGACAGCATGTGCGCGGTGACGGGCCCCTATGCGGTGGAGATATTGCAGAACCGTCTGGGCGCGGCGAAGGGGACTTGCGTGAACGCGGTGCCCTTGCCGGATTTCGGCGGGATGCATCCCGACCCCAACCCGACTTGGGCCAAGGCCCTGATGGACGAGATGTTCGGGGCGGATGCGCCGGATTTCGGGGCGGCGTCGGATGGCGATGGCGACCGCAATATGGTGGTGGGGCGGGGGATTTACGTCTCGCCCTCTGACAGTCTGGCGGTGCTGGCGGCCAATGCCCATCTGGCACCGGGCTATGCGCGCGGGCTGAAGGGGGTGGCGCGGTCGATGCCGACCTCGGCCGCCGCAGACCGGGTGGCGGCGGCGCTGGGGATCGGGTCCTATGAGACGCCGACGGGGTGGAAGTTCTTCGGCAATCTTCTGGATGCCGGACGCGCCACGATCTGCGGCGAGGAAAGCTTTGGCACAGGGTCCGACCATGTGCGTGAGAAAGACGGGCTTTGGGCGGTGCTGCTCTGGTTGAACATCCTTGCCGTCCGCAAGCAGACGGTGGCAGAGATTTTGGCGGAACACTGGGCGCGGTTCGGGCGCAACTACTATAGCCGTCATGATTTCGAAGCCATCGCTGCGGACAAGGCCGATGCGATGATGGGCGCGCTGCGGGGCGCGCTGCCGGGGCTGAAGGGGCAGGTGGTCGAGGGGATGACCATCGCGGGGGCGGATGACTTCGCCTACACCGACCCAGTCGATGCCTCGGTCAGCACCAAGCAGGGCGTGCGGGTGATGTTCGAAGACGGCTCGCGCTTCGTGCTGCGCCTGTCGGGGACGGGGACCGAAGGCGCGACGCTGCGGATGTATCTGGAACGCTATGCGCCGGGGCCGGGCGGGTTGGATCTTGACCCGCAGGTGGCGCTGGCCCCTGTGATCCGCGCGGCCCATGGCATCGCGCGGATCGCGGAATTCACGGGGCGCAGGGACCCGGACGTTGTGACCTGACCCAGCCTTTGTGAAGCGGAGCGCCGCCCAAGGGCGGCGCGTTCCCTTTGGCGCGCCTGCGCGGCGGGACGCCGCTTGGCTTGGCCCGGGGGTGCTTCGCCCCCCGGACCCCCAGAGGATATTTGCGAAACGGAAAATGAGGGGGCGGATTCAGGCCTTTGCCTGTCGTGATCCGGCCTGACTTTCGGGGGTGGGCGGCGTCTGCTGGGGGCAGGGGATGGAGGGTCACGATGGACGAGGTTCGGCATCAGCGGTCGGGGCGCGCGGCGCGGGCGGCGGCGCGGTCGCGCAAGGGCGCGGGGGTGGGGCGGCCCTATATCATCCGCAATGTGCCCACCTATGACGTGCTGTCCGAAGAGAACCTGATCCGGATCGAGTGGGCGGCGGACCGGATACTGGCCGAGACGGGGATCGAGTTCCGCGATGATCTCGTCGCGCTGGAGCATTGGAAGCGGGCGGGGGCGGAGGTTGACGGGGTTCTGGTGCGCTTTCCGCCCGGGATGCTGCGCGAGGTTCTGGCGACTGCGCCTGCGGAATTCACGCAGCATGCCCGCAACCCGGCGAAATCGGTGCTGATCGGAGGAAAGTCGGTCGTCTTTGCACCTGCCTATGGCAGCCCTTTTGTGATGGACCTCGACCGGGGGCGGCGCTTCGGGACGTTGGAGGATTTCCGGAACTTCATCAAGCTGGCGCAGGCAAGCCCCAATTTCCACCATTCGGGCGGCACGATCTGCGAGCCCACCGATATTGCCGTGAACAAGCGGCATCTGGACATGGTGATGGCCCATCTGACGCTGAGCGACCGGCCCTTCATGGGGTCGGTGACCGCAGAGGAGCGGGCGGAGGACAGCATCGATATGGCGCGGATCGTGTTCGGGCGCGATTTCGTGGATGGCCATTGCGTGATCCTTGGCAATGTGAACGTCAACTCGCCGCTGGTCTGGGACGGGACCATGACGCGGTCCTTGCGCGCCTATGCGCGGGCCAATCAGGCGGCGGTGATCGTGCCTTTCATCCTTGGCGGGGCGATGGGGCCTGTCACCAATGCGGGTGCCATCGCGCAATCGCTGGCCGAGACGATGGCGGGTTGCGCGCTGACGCAGCTGGAGCGGAAGGGCGCGCCGGTGATCTTTGGCAACTTCCTGTCGTCGATGAGCCTGCGGTCGGGCAGCCCCACCTTTGGCACGCCGGAACCTGCGATCGGGTCGATGGTGATCGGGCAGTTGTGCCGCCGATTGAACCTGCCGCTGCGCTGTTCGGGGAATTTCACCACGTCGAAGCTGCCCGATGGGCAGGCGATGATGGAAGGGACCATGTCCATGCTGGCCGCCGTGCAATGCGGGGCGAATTTCATCCTGCATGCGGCGGGATTCTTGGATGGCCTGCTGTCGATGTCCTATGAGAAGTTCATGCTGGATGCGGACCTCTGCGGCGCGCTGCATGCCTATCTGGACGGGGTGAAGGTGGATGACGACCAATTGGCCGTCGATGCCTTTGCCGAAGTCGGGCCGGGGAACCATTTCTTTGGCTGTTCCCACACCATGGCGCATTATGAAACCGCCTTCTGGGACAGCGAGTTGTCGGACAACGAACCCTTCGAGAAATGGGAGGCGGCGGGGTCCGAGGATGCGGCGACCCGTGCCAACCGGGCGTGGAAGCAGCGGCTGGCGGAATATGAGGCCCCGCCGATGGAGCCGGGGATGCGCGAGGCGTTGGAGGCCTTTGTCGCCCAGAAGAAGGCCGCGGCGGCCGATATGTGGTACTAGCCGCGCAGGCCGGTTTCTTCGAGAAGGCCCATGCGTTTGGCTTCGTAATAGTAGCCTTTGCGATACCACATATGGGCGCGGTCATGGCTGCCGCGCGAAACAAGCCATGCGCCGCGCAGGTATTTGCCCGCGTAGATCAGGTTCGTCTCGGCATCCAGAAGGTCGGACGGATCGCCGCGAAAGCCCATGGTGCGGGCGGTTTGCGGATGGATCTGCATCAGCCCGTAATAGGGGCCGTTGCGCGCGGCGGGGTTGTAGCCGCTTTCGCGGGCGACGGTTTCGTGGATCAGGCTTTCGGGAATGTCGTAGATGCGGGCGTAGCGGCTGATCAGGTGGTTGATCTCGGCCGGGCCTTGCGGGCTGCGCGTGACGGTGTCGCGGCTGCCCCCGCAGGCGGCAAGGGCGGCAGGCAGGGCGAGGGCGAGGAACGTGCGGCGTGTCGGCATGGGGAACCTTTGGGCATTGTTGCCGGGGGTGATAGCGGGTCGGGCCGCGCAGGCAAAGCGCGGGGCGGGGGGGCGGGCGGAAAGCCGCGCGGTCCTGCTACCTTTGGCGCGGTTGGCGGGGGGGCCGGGCGCTGCTAGCCTTGCGCCAACAGGAGGCTTTCATGGACGGCGCAATCACCGGATCGCAGCGCAGGCTTTGCTCGGCCCTGATCGTGGATGACCATCCGCTTTTCTGCGATGCGCTGTCGATGACCCTGCGCGCCGTGGCCGGGATCGAGGGGATCGAGACGGCGGATCGGCTGGAAACGGCCTTGGCGCGGTTGGAGATTTCGCCCTTGCCGGATGTGGTGGTGCTGGACCTGAACCTGCCGGATGTGAACGGGCTGGATGGGTTGATCCGGCTGCGGGCGACGGCGGGGGATGTGCCGGTGGTGGTGGTGTCGTCCTTGGCCGACAACCGGGTGATCGGGGCGGCGCTCAGGGCCGGGGCGGCGGGCTTCGTGCCCAAGCATTCGCGGCGCGAGGTGTTCAAGGCGGCCTTCGATGCGATCCGCGCGGGCGAGGGGTTTGTGCCCGAAGGGTTTGTCCCGCAGGTCGATCCCAATGCGCCTGCCAGCCAGCGGGAAGAGGCGATTGCACGGCTGTCGCTGCTGACGCGGCAGCAGGCGAAGATCTTGCAGTTGATCTGCGAGGGGATGCTGAACAAGCAGATTGCCTATGAGCTGACCATCGCCGAGACGACGGTGAAGGCCCATGTCACCGCCATCATGCGCAAGCTGGGCGTACAAAGCCGGACGCAGGCGGTGCTGATCGCGCGCGAGGCGAGCTTTGACCGCTTGATGCCGGAAAACGGCTGACGGTGACGGGCGCGTCGCGGGTGTGATGCGGCCGGGGTCCGTGTGACTTGCTGAAAGAGCAAGGAGGATCGAAAGGCGCCAGTGGCGCGTTTCGATCCTCCGCCGGTAGGGCCGCGCATGACATGCCGGGGCGGGCGCTTCAAGCGCACGACCCGAGGGGGCGGGTCGTGCGCGGACCGTGGCTTTGGGCCACGGTCCGGACCTGATCGGTGCACCCTTACGCCTCCCTTGACGCCTCTGTCCATCGGATTGGGCGGCAGGGCTTGCCGCGACCGGGGGCGGGGGCTAGCCTTCCCCGGCATGACGCGTTTGGGAGGACGCGATGAACCACCCAAGGGAGGGGTTTTCGCAGCCGGACAGGGCAGGCGCGGCGCTGGTCGCCCGCGCCTCTGTCGCCGTGGACGTGCCCCATCCGCTGCGGCGGCTGGAAGAGGCGCTGGGGCCGGGGCCCTTTGCCCTTGTGGTGCTGTTCGTGTCGCCCGAGGCTGATCTGGACGCGCTGGCCTTGCGCCTGCCGGGGCGGTTTGGCGGTGCGCCTGTCATCGGCTGCTCTACCGCCGGCGAGATTTCGGGCGCGGGCTATACCGAAGGTGAAATCGTCGCCGTCGCCCTGCCGACTGCGCATTTCGCGGCCGATGTGCTGCTGATCCCCGATCTGTCGGTGCTGGAGCGCGAGGCGCAGATTGGGCGTCTGATCCGGTCGCGGCAGGCCTTGGCGCGGGCGAGGCCGGACTGGGAAGGGGAATTCGCCTTTCTCATGGTCGACGGGCTGTCGGTGCGCGAGGATGAACTGGCGGCGGCACTGGCATCGGGGCTGGGGCCGGTGCCGCTGTTCGGGGGGTCGGCGGGGGACGGAACGCGGTTTGGGGCGACCTATGTGATGCATGATGGGCATGCCCTGCGGAACGCCGCCGTTCTGGCGCTGATCCGCACCGATTGCCGGGTCAAGGTGTTCAGCCTTGACCATCTGGTGCCGACAGAGGCGCGGATGGTGGTGACCGAGGCCGATCCCGCGCGGCGGGTGGTGCGGGCGATCAATGCCGAACCGGCGGCGCAGGAATATGCGCGGCTCTTGGGCAAGGATCCGGGGCAACTGACCACCTTCACCTTCGCGGCCCACCCCGTGGCGGTCCGCATCGGCGGCAAGCACCATGTCCGCGCGATCCGGTCGGTCGAGGGGTCGGACCTCGTCTTCTTTTCCGCCATCGACGAAGGCGTGGTGCTGGCGCTGGCCGAACCGCAGGATATGGTGGCCCATCTGGCGGGGCAGATGGCGGCGCTGTCGGCGGGGGGGCGGCCTGCGGCGATTCTGGCCTGCGACTGCATCCTGCGGCGGATGGAGGCGCAGGAGAAACAGAAGACCGGTGCCGTGTCGGCCATCCTGCGCGAACACGGGGTGGTGGGCTTTTCGACCTATGGCGAGCAGCTCAATGCCATGCATGTGAACCAGACCATGACGGGCGTGGCGATCTATCCGCCGGAGCCCGCAGCATGATCGACACGCTGATCAACCCCGCCGATCCGCCCGAAAGGCAGGCGCAAAAACTGCTGACCATCGCGCAGGTGCTGATGCGGCGGGTAGAGCAGATCACGGATGACAGCGGCGCGGCCTATGCCCAGTTCCAGCGCGCGGCCCTGCTGGAAGATCAGGTCCGCGAACGCACCCGCGATCTTGAACGCGCGCTGGACCTGCTGAACCAGTCCAATGCCCAACTGGCCGAAGCCAACCGCGCGACCGAGGCGGCGCGGCAAAACCTCGCCAATGCGATCGAGACGATTCAGGAGGGGTTCGCGCTGTTCGACGCGCAGGACGTGCTGGTGATGTGCAATTCCCGCTTTGGGATGCATATGCTGGACGTGCGCGACCATCTGAAGCCGGGGCTGCGCTTTGGCGATTATGTGGACCGGGTGGCGCGGTCGCGCTTTCTTGAACTGCCGCCGGGGGAAAGTCCCGAAGATTGGGCTGTCGCGCGGCGGCGGCGGCATCAGGACCGGCATGTCATCTTTAACGTCCGCATGGTCTGGGACCGCTGGGTGCAGGTCAGCGAACACCGCACGGCGGATGGCGGCACGGTGATCCTGCAAACCGACGTGACCGAGATCATTCGGCTGGAACGGTCCGAACGCGGCAAGATGCTGGACGATCAGGCGCGCGTCATCCGCGCCACGCTGGACCATATCAGCCAAGGCGTCTGCATCTTCGATGCCGAGGCGCGGCTGGTGGGGTGGAACCAGCGGCTGGGGCAGTTGCTGACCGTGCCCATGGCGCGGTTCCGCATGGGGGTCAGTTTCGACGCCATCCTCGATCGGTTCCGCCCCGACCTTGGCTTTGGCGAAGGGATGACCGAGGCGCGGCTGGGCGATTGGGTGGCGGGGCAGGGGGATGCGGCGGCATCGCGGGGGGCGATCCGGTTCGAATTGCGCCGGGGGCCCGACATGATCATGGACGTCTTTGCCCAAGCCATGCCCGATGGTGGTTTCGTGATGTCCTTCACCGATGTCACCGCCGAACGCGCCGCGATCGAGGCGCTGTCCCGCGCCAATGAAACGCTGGAGGCCCGCGTGATGGACCGCACGCTGGAGCTTGAGGATGCGCTGGCCAATGCCGAACGCGCCAACGCCTCTCGGTCGCGCTTTGTCGCGGCGGCAAGCCATGACCTGCTGCAACCGCTCAGCGCGGCGAAGCTGTTCATCTCCTCCGTCGGCGAAGAGGGGTTGGCACCGGAATCGCGCGAGGCGCTGGACAAGGCGCAGAACGCGCTTTTGTCGGTGGAAGGGATTCTCGGGGCACTCTTGGATATCTCAAAGCTCGAAAGCGGGCGGGCGGCGGTGTCGGTGGGGCCGGTGCCGTTGGCGCGGCTTTTGGCGCAGTTGAACGACGAATTCGGGGCCATCGCGGCGGCCAAGGGGCTGCGCCTGACGGTGGTGCCCAGCCGCGTGACGGTGCAGTCAGACCCCGCCTATCTGCGGCGCATCCTGCAGAACCTGATCGGGAATGCGATCCGCTACACGGACCGGGGGCGCGTGCTGGTCGGTGTCCGCAGGCGCGGGGGCATGGTGCGGATCGAGGTGCGCGATACCGGGCCGGGCATCCCCGAAGAGGAACAGGACAATATCTTCAAGGAATTCCACCGCCTGAACGCACGGGCCTCCGCGTCCGAGGGCATGGGTCTGGGTCTGGCCATCGTGGAACGCGCCTGCGCCCTGCTGGGACATCCGCTTGGCCTGACATCCGAAATCGGGCGGGGCACCTGCTTCATGGTGCAGGTGCCACTGTCGGAAAGCACGGTGCTGACCGATAGCCCGCGCCCCGCGCCCAGCCCGCGCCCGTCGATGCAGAACCGCATCGCCTTTTTGGTAGAGAATGACGGCGACCTGCGCCGCGCCATGGGCCTGCTGCTAGAGAAATGGGGCGTCAGCGTGCTGGATGCCGCCAGCGGTGAAGAGGCGCTGGACCTGATCGAGGAGTTGGGCATCCTGCCCGACTGCTTTATCGTGGACCATAACTTGGGCGAGGGGATGGATGGCCTGCGCTTTCTGGACGAGGTGCGCGCCCGCCATGGTGCGGTGCCCGCCCGTATCGTCACCGCCGACCGCCGCCCTGATCTGCGCGCGGCTTGCGCCGAAGCGGGGGTGGGGCTGGTGATGAAACCGCTGGACCCCCGCACGCTTGAATCCTTCATCGCGGGGTTGCCTGCGGCGGGATAGCGCAGGCAGCGCCCCGCCACATACGACCAATGGGGCATATCGGGCGACGTCTGCTGCGCCTAATCTGCCGCGCAAGGTGAGGAGACCATCATGCAGCTTAGCGATTTTCGCGAAATCAAGGCCGACCCCGCGACAGTCTGGGCCGCCATCCTGAACCCTGACGTCCTGAAGGACTGCGTCCCCGGCTGCGAAAGCATGTCGGGCAGCGTGGCCGAAGGATTCGAGGCCGTCGTGACCCAGAAAGTCGGCCCCGTGAAGGCGACGTTCAAAGGCGCCGTCAGCTTTTCCGAGATCGTGGAAGGCAAAAGCCTGAAGATTTCCGGCGAAGGCAAGGGCGGCCCTGCGGGCTTTGCCAAGGGCGGCGCGGCCGTGACGCTGGAACCGATGGAGGGCGGCACGCGCCTGTCCTATGAAGTGGATGCCAGCGTCGGTGGCAAGATCGCCCAGTTGGGCAGCCGCATCATCGACGGTTTTGCCAAGAAGATGGCGGACGAATTCTTCACCCGCTTCCAAGAGGCCATCGAAGGCCCGCAGGAAGAGGACGTGGCCGCCGAGGCCGCCGAGGGCGAGGGCGAGGGCGAAAAGAAAAAGGGCTGGTTCAAGCGCCTGATCGGCTGAACCGCAACGACGATTACCCAGGGTTAACGGTCCAAGGGAGGACGACAATGACGAAAGTCACGATGACGGTGAACGGCAAGACCGTCTCGGGCGAGGTGGAGGGGCGCACGCTCCTGTCCACCTTCCTGCGCGAGGGGCTGGGGCTGACCGGCACCCATGTGGGCTGCGACACCTCGCAATGCGGGGCCTGCGTGGTGCATGTGGATGGCAAGGCCGTGAAGTCCTGCACCACCTTCGCCTCTGACGTGGCGGGCGCACAGGTCAAGACCATCGAGGGGATGAACAATCCCGACGGGTCGCTTTCGGTCGTGCAGCAGGCGTTTCAGGATCACCACGGGCTGCAATGCGGTTTCTGCACGCCGGGCATGGTGATGTCCTCGGCCGCCCTTCTGGCCGAGAATCCCAAGCCGTCGGAGGCGGAGATCCGCCACTACCTCGAAGGCAATATCTGCCGCTGCACGGGCTACCACAACATCGTCAAGGCGGTGCTTGCCGCGTCCGGTCAGGACGTGTCGTCGCTGGCTGCCGAATAAGCGCGATCACAGGGAGGGATTAAGATGCCGAAGGATTACGGGATCGGCGCCAGCAGCAAGCGGCGCGAGGACGTGCGCTTCCTGTCGGGGCGCGGGGTCTATACCGATGACATGGCGCTGCACGGGCAGACCTACGCGGTCTTCGCGCGGTCGAACGTGGCGCATGGGCGGATCAAGTCGATCAACACCGCCAACGCGGCCAAGATGCCGGGCGTTCTGGCCATCTTCACGGGCGAGGATTTCAAGGATGTCGGCGGCAACCCGGCAGGTTGGTTGATCAACAGCCGCGACGGCACGCCGATGCGCGAACCCAAGCGTCCGGTGCTGGCCCATGGCAAGGTGCGCCATGTGGGCGACGCCTATGCCGCCGTCATCGCGGAAACCTACCAGCAGGCGAAGGACGCGGCACAGCAACTGTCCGATGACAGCGACATCGAAGAACTGCCCGCCATCGTCGACATGAAGAAGGCCGTGGCCGACGCATCGAACCGCGTGCATGACGAAATCCCGGACAACGTCTGCTTCGACTGGGGCTGGATCGAGGACAACCGCGCCAAGGTCGATGAGGCGTTCAAGAACGCCCCCCACGTCACCACGTTGGAACTGGTGAACAACCGTCTGGTGCCGAACGCCATGGAACCGCGCGCCTCTATCGGCGAGTATTTCCCCGGCACCGGGGATTACAAGCTGACGACGACCAGCCAGAACCCGCACCTGACGCGGCTTCTGGTGGCGGCCTTCGTCCTTGGCATCCCGGAAAACAAGCTGACGGTCGTGGCCCCCGATGTGGGCGGCGGCTTTGGGTCGAAGATCTATCACTACGGCGAAGAGGCGCTGGTTCTGGCGGCGTCGCGCAAGCTGGGCCGTCCCGTGCGCTGGACGGCGGAACGCACCGAAAGCTTCCTGACCGACGCGCATGGCCGCGACCATGTGACCAAGATCGAGATGGCATCGACCAAGGACGGCGAAATCCTTGCCATCCGCACGGAAACGCTGGCGAATGTCGGCGCTTATCTGTCCAACTTCTCGACCGCGACGCCGACCTTCCTGCATGGCACGCTGATGGCCGGTCCCTATAAGGTGCCGAATGTCTATGTGAACGTGAAGACGGTCTTCACCAACACCGCCCCCGTCGATGCCTATCGCGGCGCGGGCCGTCCCGAGGCGACCTTCTCTATCGAACGCATCGTGGACAAGATGTGCCGCGAGTTGAACCTTGATCCGTTCGAGGTGCGGCGCAAGAACCTGATCACCAAGGACATGTTCCCCTACACCACCCCGGTGGGCCTGCAATACGACACGGGCGATTATCACGCCACGCTGGACAAGCTGATCGAACTGGCCGACGTGGCGGGCTTTGACAAGCGTGCCGCCGCCTCCAAGGCGAAGGGCAAGCTGCGCGGCATGGGGCTGTCGACCTGGATCGAGGCCTGCGGCATCGCGCCGTCGAACCTTGTCGGTGTGCTGGGGTCCCGTGTCGGTCTTTACGACGCGGCGACGGTGCGGGTGAACGCGACCGGCAATATCAGCGTCATGACCGGGGCGCATAGCCACGGGCAGGGGCATGAGACGGTCTTTGCCCAGATCGTGGCCGAAAAGCTGGGCATCCCCGAAAGCTCGATCGAGATCGTGCATGGCGACACGTCGAAGATCCCCTTCGGCATGGGCTCTTACGGTTCGCGCTCTTTGGCGGTCTGCGGTGCGGCGATGACCAAGGCGGTGGACAAGATCATCGCCAAGGGCAAAAAGATCGCGGCCCATATGCTGGAGGCAGCGGAAGGCGACATCACCTTCGCCGACGGCAAGTTCAGCGTGGCGGGGACGGACAAGGCCAAGACCTTCGGCGAGATCGCCTTCTCGGCCTATGTGCCCCACAACTACCCGCTGGAAACGCTGGAACCGGGGCTGGAGGAAACCGCCTTCTACGACCCCGCCAACTTCACCTATCCCGCAGGCGCCTATCTCTGCGAGGTTGAGGTGGACCCGGAAACCGGCAAGGTCGACATCGCGTCCTTCACCTGCGCCGACGATTTCGGCCATGTGATGAACCCGATGATCGTCGAGGGTCAGGTGCATGGCGGCGTGGGGCAGGGGATCGGGCAGGCTCTGCTTGAAAACACGTCCTATGACGAGAACGGGCAGTTGCTGACCGCGTCCTACATGGATTACGCCATGCCGCGCGCCGATGACGTGCCGTTCTACACGGTGGACCATTCCTGCATCACGCCCTGCACGCATAACCCGCTTGGGGTGAAGGGCTGCGGCGAGGCTGGGGCCATCGGGTCACCCCCTGCGGTGGTCAATGCGGTGATCGACGCCCTGCACCGGGGCGGGATGAGCCATGTCAAGCATATCGACATGCCCGTGTCTCCGGCACGGGTGTGGTCGGCGATCAACGGTTGAGGGGGGAACGACCATGCATAACTTTGACTTCGTGAAACCCGGCAGCATCGCGGATGCTGTCAAGGCGCTGTCGAACGAGGGCGCGCAGGCGCTGTCGGGCGGGCAGACCCTGACGCCGACGATGAAGCAGCGTCTGG